>JAIXHM010000032.1 GCA_030145825.1 Flavobacterium sp. | reverse complement strand
TAGTAGAGTTGGCAAATACATATCCTAATGATTATGGTAGTACAAGTCCTGTTACAAATTTAGGAACATCACAAGAAATAAGTAGTTTAGATTATATTAATGTGCCTAAAGCTTGGGATTATGGTTCTGGCGATAGAGATATAGTACTTGGTATGTCAGACTCTAAAATTTTAGAGACTGATAATGATTTTGTAAACAAGATAACTTTTTTACCTAGTTATACATATCAAAGTATGACTTTTTCAGCGTCTAACGGAATAAGTACACACGGAACTTCAACTACTGCAGTAGCAGCTGCTCAAGGTAATAATAGCTATGGTATGGCTGGAATATGTTCAGATTGTAGTATAATAGCAACAAATTATGGTTATGGAAGTCCTGGGTCTTATACAAATCCTAATCCAAATTTTAATAATTTGTTACAATTAGCATTGAATGGAGCAAGAGTAATTAATATGAGTTGGAGAGGTTATTTGCCTGCTAATGCGCATCAATCAACTAGTTATCAACAATGGATAATTGATGAATTATATGACATGGGAGTGGTTCTGGTAGCAGCTGCAGGTAATGAAGATTATACAACTTCTACTTCAAGTTCGTATCCATATCCAGCTTCTTATAATCATGTTATATCAGTAACTTCTGTAAATCATCAAAATGAATTATATGATGCTTATTATGCTCCAATTTCATATTTTGTTAAAGACATGATAGCTCCTCAGGTTTATCCAAATTATAATAATACAGGTTTAATAGTGTCAAATACAAGTGATCCATTATTACTTCACAATACTAATGATAGGGTTGACATTTGCGCACCTGGCTGGGAGGTGTTTTTGTATGCAAATCATTTATTAGGAGGTGTTATTAATTGGACAGGTCAACCTGTCTTTCATGGACATGGAACTTCAATGGCAACTCCACATGTCTCAGGCACTGTTGGTCTAATGCTTTCTCAAAATGATTGTTTAAATCCAGATGAAGTGGAAGATATATTACAATTAACTGCAAAAAATTTAGAAAATATACAAGGTAATGAATACTTTCATGGAAGAATTGGAGCAGGTAAGTTAGAAACTGGAGATGCGGTTGAATTTGTTTATGAAGCAATGAATCCAAATGGAAATGCTTTGATTGAAGGTAATGATTTTTGGAGATTTGAATTTGATTTAGAAAAAATCAATAATAAACTTTTAATTTCGAATCAAACTTTTAGAGATGATAATAAATCTAATTTCGTTGCTAAAAATTCAATAAGTTTATTGCCAGGAACAAATTTAAAACCAAATAGTAATGGTTTTGTTAATTTAAGTATTGATACGAATATAGATGTTAGTTGTCAGTCAAGTGGTAGATACAGCGCAAATAAATCAATTGAAAAAGAAAATAATCCAACTGATACAAATAATTTAATATCAGTTTTTCCAAATCCTAACAAAGGTTTGTTTTCAATTAAATTTTCTGAAGTTAATTTAGATTTAAATAAAATTGAAATTTTTGATATAAATGGAAGGATTATTCTAAGTGAGTTAATTTTAAAAGATAAACTAATAAACAGAACACTTAATGTTGATATTCAAAATTATGACAAAGGTATTTATTTTGTAAAAGTTTATTCTAGTAATAATTCAAATACATTTAAAATTATAAAAAACTAAAGTAGTTTATTATAAATATAATCCTGTCTGGTTTTAATTAACGAGGCAGGATTTTTTGTTAACAAATAATTGAGAGAATAACGCTCAAAAATCCGTATTTTTGAAAATCTTTACCAATATCATATTTTTACATTTAGAATGAAATTATTAAAGTCGTCTAAAAATAGAACTTTTAACTATCAGCCTAGATTTTCGGGTGGAAGTAAAGATTTGAAAACCAACGATTCTGAATTGAAAAGTGATTTTATTTCAAAATGGAAAGAAGAGCACAAACAAAACAGAAAAGTGAAATCGGTTTTGCCCATGTGGTCGTTACTACTATTATTGGTATTATTATTGCTTGGGATTTATGCATTAGACATGTATATTAATTAAAACTGAAGAAAATGGGACTTTTGGCAAAAAGAAAAAATAAAAAGTTTAGTTACCAACCAAGGTATTACGAACAAGATGGAGAAGGTAGTCCGTTTGAAATTAAACAAAAATTCGACGATTATCGTGTTACTATTGGCTCTAATAAAGGTTTGAAAACTAAATTTATAAAAGCACTAAATGATTATAAATACAATAAAAACAAAGAAGCAAATAACCGAATTTTAATTATTATCGGAATCTTGTTATTGATTTTTTTATTTATAATTGATTTTGATTTATCGATCTTCAAAAGAAAATAAATGCCTAATGTAATTCAACTATTACCAGATCATGTAGCAAATCAAATTGCTGCTGGAGAAGTGGTGCAACGACCAGCTTCAGTAGTAAAAGAATTACTAGAGAATAGTATCGATGCTAAAGCAACAGATATTAAACTAGTAGTTAAAGATGCTGGTAAAACTCTAATCCAAGTTATAGATAACGGTGTTGGTATGAATGTTACCGATGCTCGATTGTGCTTTGAGCGTCATGCAACTTCAAAAATTCGCCATGCCGAAGATTTGTTTGATTTGCATACAAAAGGATTTAGAGGAGAAGCTTTAGCATCAATTGCTGCTATTGCTCATGTTGAATTAAAAACAAAACAAGATCAAGAAGAATTAGGAATTCATTTAGTAATTGAAGGAAGCAAGTTTGTTTCTCAAGAAGTGGCAGTGTTACCAAAAGGTACTTCATTTTTAATTAAGAATTTATTTTTTAATATTCCGGCACGTCGAAATTTCTTAAAATCTGATGTAGTTGAATTACGACATATTATAGATGAGTTTCAACGAGTAGTTTTGGCACACCCTAATATTTATTTTACCTTGATTCATAATGGAAGTGAAGTGTTTAATTTACCAGCTTCTAATTACCGACAAAGAATTGTAAACATTTTAGGAGGAAAATCAAATGAAAAGTTAGTTCCAGTAACTGAAGAAACGGAGATTGTAAAAATCAGTGGATTTATTGGTAAGCCCGAATTTGCTAAAAAGAATAGAGGCGAGCAATTTTTCTTTGTAAACGACCGATTTATAAAAAGCAGTTATTTGCATCATGCTTTAATGAGTGCTTATGAAGGTTTGTTGAAAGAAGGCAATCAACCGAGTTACTTTTTATATTTACAAGTGCCACCTCATACGATTGATATTAATATACATCCTACTAAAACGGAAATTAAGTTTGACGACGAGCAATCGTTATACGCTATTTTAAGAGCATCAGTAAAACATAGTTTAGGTCAGTTTAATGTAGCTCCAGTTTTAGACTTTGAACGCGATCCTAATCTAGATACTCCCTATGAGTATAAAGATAAAGATTCGTCGATGCCTATTATTCAAGTCGATGCTAATTTTAATCCATTTGCTGAGGAAGTTTCAACTAAAGCTACTACGACTACATCTAGCTCTAGTTCGTTTGGTTTTAAAAGTAATTTTCCTAAACGCGAATCGGCTTCGTGGGAAAGTTTGTATGTAGATTTAAAGTCGGATACAGAGGAAGTTGTTTCCATTTCATTTGAAAGCGAAGAAGTAACGGGTTCGTTATTTGATGATGCCGAAGTAGAAAAGACTACTACAACTTATCAAATTCATAAAAAATATATAGTAAGTTCTATTAAATCGGGAATGTTGGTTGTAGATCAAAACAAAGCACATCAACGCGTTTTATATGAACAATTTTTAGCTAATATTACGGTACAAAGTGCATCTAGTCAAAAATTACTATTTCCATTAGAATTGTTTTATTCATTTGATGAAATTCAATTTATTGAAGAATTAAAACCTTCATTAGAAAATACAGGATTTATTTTTGATGAAATTGGAAGCGAAAGTATTTTAATTTCAGGTATTCCGGTTAACATTCAAGAAAGCGAAGTATCCATTGTTTTAGAAGAATTGTTATCTAATTTACAAAATGAAATTCCTGAAAATAGTTTTTCTTTAAATGATGGAATTGCTAAAACGATGGCCAAAAGTTTAGCTATTAAAACAGGAACTTTTTTAAGTATAAAAGAACAAGAAAACTTAGTTAATTCTCTTTTTGCTTGTAAAGATCCTAATGTATCACCTTTTAATAAACCTACTTTCATTACCTTGAGTGTGGAAGATTTAGATAAAAAATTTGCGTTATGATGAGAATGACAGATATGGTTAAGCATTTGCTTATCATTAATATTATATTCTTTATAGGAAGTTATGCAGTTCCTCAAGCAAAAGAACTTTTAACAATGTATTATTTTGAAAGTGATAAGTTTCGCTTTTGGCAGCCTATTTCAAGTATGTTTATGCATGGCGGAATTGGACATATCTTTTTTAATATGTTTGCATTAGTAACTTTTGGTAGTACGTTAGAACAATTTTGGGGAAGTAAAAAGTTTTTGTTTTTCTATATTTCTTGTGGATTAGGAGCAGCTTTATTGCATAATTTGTTTACATATTATGAATTACATACCATTTTGGCCGATATAAGTTCAATGAATATTTCAAGTGCAGATTTACATGAAATGATGAATAAAAATATGTCGGATGGAGCATATTATAAAAGTGAACTTTTAATACCCCAGATTCAAGATTTATTAGAAAAATATAAATTTACTAATGAACAATTTGAAACTCTTTTTAATGCTGCTTGTGTAAATCAATCGGGTTCTTTAGGAGCTTCTGGTGCAATATATGGTTTATTGGTAGCGTTTGCATTTATGTTTCCTAATGCCGAGTTAATGTTACTATTCTTGCCAGTTCCAGTAAAAGCTAAATATTTTGTACCCGCTTTATTGTTAATAGATTTATATTTAGGTTTAAATGGAAATCCGCTTTTTGGTGGAAGTACTGGTATTGCGCATTTTGCTCATTTAGGTGGTGCTTTATTCGGTTTTATTATGATGTGGTATTGGAAGAAAAATCAATTTCATAATAACCGTTGGGATAGATAATTTAGTAAACTGTCACAGTGTTCATTTGATAGTTTTTTTGTCATTCTGAACGAAGTGAAGAATCTAATAATACAAAAAATGCCAATTTTAGACGATTTAAAATTTCAATACAAAACAGGAGGAATAGCACAAAAGTTGATATTCCTTAATGTGGCGTTGTATATTATTTCATTGCCTTTGTTTTATAATTTTTCGTATAAAACTTTTGTTTACCCTAGTTGGTTGGCATTGTCATCATCGGTAACAGTTTTTGGTACAAATCCTTGGACAGTATTTACTTATATGTTCTTACATGCGGGTTTTCTACATTTATTATTTAACATGATGGTGCTTCATTTTGCTGGAAGGTTATTTGCTACTTTTTTTACCGACAGGCAAATGCTAGGTTTGTATATTCTTACTGGAATATTTTCGGGTTTAGTGTATGTAGGAGTTTATTCTGCGCTTGGGATTTCAACAAAACTAGTTGGAGCAAGTGGTGCTATAATGGGCGTTTTAATTGCTACTGCTGTTTATGCACCTTACATGGAATTGCGATTGGCTTTAATTGGAAGAGTAAAATTATGGCAAGTTGCACTAGTTTTATTATTATTCGATTTGGTACAATTACCAATTGAAAATAGTGGTGGACATTTAGCGCATTTAGCAGGAGCTTTATTTGGCTTTATCTATATTAAAACATTACAAAGAGGATTTGATTTATCAAAACCAATTTCTATATTGCAGGACTTTTTCGAAGATTTGCAAAAACCTAAGAAAAAGAAGCCCCCATTTAAAGCTGTTCATAAGAATAGCAACATAAATACTACTAATACTAATTTTAATAAAGACATCAATCAAAAGAAAATTGATGATATTTTAGATAAAATTAGTCAGTCTGGTTATGATAGTCTAACAAAAGAGGAGAAGGAGTTTTTGTTTAAAGCGGGTAAATAAATGCGAGAAGAATCGTTTATAAGTAAAGTTGTTTTTTTCTTTAATAAGGTTTTGGCTTTATTAACGTTTCTTGCTTATATATTACCTTTTTTAGCACCTAAATTTTTTCCGTTTTTAAGTGTACTTACACTTTTAATGCCTTTATTTTTGATATTAAACTTTGCTTTTTTTGCTTTATGGGCATTACAATTAAAAAGAAAAATGTTGTTATCTGGAATGGTTTTGTTCTTCGGAATTACATTCATTAATAAATTTTATAAGTTCTCAGAAAATAATTTACCTTCAGAAACGAATGATATTACTTTAATGAGTTACAATGTAAGATTGTTTAACTTATATGAATGGTTGCCAGCAAAAGATGTTCCAGAGCAAATAACGGAA
Source organism: Flavobacterium sp. (assembly GCA_030145825.1). Taxonomy (GTDB): domain Bacteria; phylum Bacteroidota; class Bacteroidia; order Flavobacteriales; family Flavobacteriaceae; genus Flavobacterium. The sequence continues at coordinate 15,448 of JAIXHM010000032.1, read as the reverse complement.
GTAATTCAAGATTATAATCCGGATATTTTATGTTTACAAGAATATTCTCCAAACGACCGAGTAAGATTACGTAATTTTCCGTATAAATTTGTTGAAGTTAAAGGAGGAAAAAATAAATATGGTCAAGCTATTTATTCCAAATTTGAAATTATCAATAAAGGCGAGATTGATTTCCCTAACTCTTCTAATAATGTAATTTTTGCTGATATTGTTAATAAAAAAGATACGATTCGTGTTTATAGCATGCATTTGCAATCTATAAAAATAAGTACCGATATTCATGAAAATATTGATGAAAATAAATCGAAATTTATCTTTAAACGAATAAGTGAAGCATTTAGCGAACAACAATTGCAAGCTGAAATGATTAAAGAGCATTATCAAAATTGTTCCTATCCGAAAATTATTTGTGGCGACATGAATAATAGTGCTTTTTCTTATGTTTACAGAACAATTAAAGGTGAAATGAAAGATGCATTTGAAACGGCTGGTAAAGGCTTTGGGAAATCGTATAATTTCGATTTTTACCCAGCGCGTATCGATTACATTTTTACCGATAATCAATTTAAAATTAAAGAGTTTAAGAATGATACTAAAGTAAAATTAAGCGATCATTTTCCTATTTATACAAGAGTCAACTTAAGTAATAACTAAAGGCTAAAATTTTAGCTGTTGGTTTTTTAAATAATCTTTTGCATACCTACCTTCATTAAAAAGTAAATCGAGAATACTTAAATTTGGTATAAAGCCATTTTTTTCTTCAAAAACCTGTGTGTATTCTTCATTTTGAAACAAATCTTTTTTACCGTTTGTTAAATATCGGAAATCTACTTTATCAGTTATTTCATGAAAGTATTCATTGGTTTTACTAAAAGGTAAATCAACATCTAAACAATTATTTACGATTTCAAAGATTTCAAAATTTAAGTCCATCATAAAATCTTGTTTTTTTTCAAAAATAGGACGAATATCGTCTTCAAAATATTCGAAAAAAGGAGAAGTTCTATAGGCAGCTTCTAAAGATTTGAAATGATTTTTTTGCCAATTAAAATCATTTTCAATTTTTATATCTTTAAATTTTTGATGTTTATCTTTGGTGTGTTTTATAGGAATGTTTAACATTTGTAATCCATTTGGACTATGAATGTACATTCTGTTTCTATTCGTTTGCTTTTGGAAATTATCCTCTACTTCAAAAGTAATTTCTTGAGCTTGAATCATAGCCACATAATGGCTAATTGATGGGAAATATGTTGGATGAAGGATTATGTTCATGTTAAAGTTATGAGTTTTAAGTTATGAGTTATAAATTTAATATTCAAAAATAAAATTCATAACTCATAATTTATAATTCAATTTATTACGCATTTTCTTTCTTCTTTTTCTTCCAAAAATATTCACCAACGAAATAAAGTGCTAATAATACTAAGAAGTATTTAAAATATGATTTAGGCTGACCTTCACCAGAAACTGTTGTGAATAATCGGTCCCATCTAATTTTCCAGTTGCTTAAACCGTTGTTTATACCGTCAATACTCATCCAAATGAAGATTGGTTTTCCTACAATGTGATCTTCAGGTACATAACCCCAATAACGAGAATCTTCTGAGTTATGACGGTTATCTCCCATCATCCAATAGTAGTTTTGTTTAAAAGTATAACTTGTAACTACGTTACCATTTATTCTAATTTCATTACCGTTTACTTCCAGTTTGTTGTGTTCGTAGTCTGTAATTATATTTTTATAAAAAGGTAAAGTTTCAGCATTTAATTCAACTGTTTTTCCTTCTTGTGGAATGTAAATTGGACCTAAATTGTCTACGTTCCAATTTTTTGTATGAGGAAAAATTCCTTTTTCAACATCGTGAGACACAATACGAATAATATTTGTAATTCCTGGAACATTTTTCAATCGTGCAACACTTTCATCAGGTAAGGCTCTAAAAATAATAGTGTCTTGTGTAATTTGATAAGCAGGATCAGTAATATTCAACTCTTTTAAAAGATATTCAAAATTGATTGGTGTTTTGCCATCAATTGCTACTTTATAAGAAAATTGAGGTTTTGCTCTTTCGGGTAATTGTAATACTTGACCGTTTACATACAAAATTCCTTCTTTAATTTGAATTTCATCACCAGCAATACCAACGCATCTCTTAACGTAATTCGATTTTTTGTCAATAGGTTTGTCAGCTCTTCTTCCAGAGCGGTCAAAAAATTTGTAAACAGTGTCTACAGGCCAGTTAAAAACTACAATATCATTTCGTTCTACTTTTTGAAAACCTGGGAATCTAAAATATGGTAATTGTGGCCATTTTGTATAAGATTTTGTATGAACAATTGGTAACGTATCATGAACCATTGGTGCTGCAACAGCAGTCATAGGAGTTCTTGCACCGTAATGAAATTTACTAACAAATAAAAAGTCACCAACTAATAATGTTTTTTCTAATGAAGATGTTGGAATTGTAAATGGCTGAATAAAATAGGTGTGAACAAAAGTAGCTACAATAATTGCAAACGCAATTGAACCTACTGTGTCCATAGCTTTTGTTGGAGCTTTTAAATCACGTTCAGAATGATAAGTAACTTCTTGTGTGTAATTTACATATGCAATATAAAATCCAAAAGTTACAATACCAAGAACCATATCTAAGGTAGATTTTTTACCGAAAGTTCTTAGTGTTTCAATCCAAACAATTGGAAACATAAATAAATTAATAATAGGAACGAAAAGTAAAAATGTCCACCAAGAAGGGCGATTAATAATTTTCATTAAAACTATTGCATTGTAAATAGGAACGAATGCTTCCCAAGCTTTTCTACCAGCTTTTATATATAGTTTCCAAGTTCCTAATCCGTGAATAACTTGTACCAGTAATATAAATAAAATCCAACTTGATGTTTCCATAATTTTTTATTTTAAGAACAAAGAATATAGAGAATAGAAAATAGACTTAGTTAAGTCCATTTTGAAAACTCATCGTCATTCTTTGAAATTCTTCAATTTTAATTTCTAATGTATTAAATTTTTCTTCCGTAATAACTTTCTGTATTTTGCTATATGTAGTTGTGTAATCAATTCAAATGATGAGCCAAGTGAAATATCTAAAAAATGGCTGAATGATTTATCTGTTCTTGAAGAACCTTCAGCAATATTACTTGGAATTGAAATTGAACATCTACTTATTTGAGAACTTAAATCATATCTTTCATGAATGGGGAAATTAATTAAAACATCTGAAACATCATTGGCGATTTCTAAGCCAAATTGCCAGATTTTCAAATTTTTATAATTATGTCTTTTGCCATTCATCAATTGTCTTTTTTCTATATTCTATTCTCTATTTTCTGAAAAAAGTACGTCTTTCATAGTGAAAATACCTTTTTTGCCAATAATCCATTCGGCAGCAACTACTGCTCCTAAAGCAAAACCCTCGCGTGAATGTGCAGTGTGTTTAATTTCAATTTGATCTACGTTGCTATCATAAAAAATGCTGTGCGTTCCCGGAATATTTTCTATTCTTTTAGCTTCAATATGAATTTCGTGACCTTTAGCTTCATCTAAGGTCCAATTTTCATACGAAGTGTTTTTAATTATTCCGTTTGCTAATGAAATAGCAGTTCCGCTTGGCGCATCTAGTTTTTGAGTGTGATGAATTTCTTCCATTGAAACTTTATATTGTTTCAAATTTGACATCATTTTAGCTAAATATTCATTTAATTCAAAGAAGATGTTTACTCCTAGGCTAAAATTGGAACCATAAATAAAACTTCCATTTTTTTTGTTACATAAAGCTACCATTTCATCATAGTGTTCTAACCAGCCTGTTGTTCCGCTAATTACAGGAACACCACTATTAAAACAAGTTGAAATATTTAAAACGGCACTCGACGGGACACTAAAATCGATTGCAACATCTGCATTTTCTAAACCAGCAAACGAATCTTGACTTCCTTTTCTTAGAACAATTTCATGACCTCTTTCTAAAGCTATTCTTTCGATAACTTTTCCCATTTTTCCGTATCCTAATAATGCTATTTTCATTCTTGTTAGATGATGATTTCTTTTATTTGTTAGCTAATGAAATGTTAAAAATTATAAGTGAGTTTTAGTCCAGTATTGAATTTATAATCAATCTCATTTTGATTGATATTAGGAGCAACTGATAAGTTTTCGTTTACATTAAATTGCATTAAATGCGCATCAACATTAGCATCAACAATATTTAAAATGTAAATACCTGCTGTAATTAAAGCAGATAAATCTCGATTTCTTTGATGGAATTTTTGAGCATTAAGAAGTCGGTCGTTATCTAGACCACCATATATAGGATGATTAGGATCATCAGTTCCTGCTAATCTTCTTTTGTACTCATCGCGGTATTCATGATATTTTTTATTATTCCAAGAATAATAGTAAACCCCAGCTCCTAATCCTATGTAAACCAGCGGAATTTTCCAATATTTTTTATTGTAGGCTTGTCCTAAACCAGGAATAACAGCTGAGTAAAAAGCTGCTTTAGCTGGTGCTAACGGATTAATGGTTGTTTTAATTGTATCTTTTACTTCAATTTTTAACTCTTCTTGAGCTAATGAAGAAAAACTCCAAAATAAAAACAGTACAAGTATTTTATAACTGATTCTCACTAATTGTTGATTAATTTCAAAATTCGGTTAAAGTCTTCTTCAGAATGAAATGGAATTGTGATTTTTCCTTTACCGTTTGAAGCAATTTTTACATCTACTTTAGCACCAAAAAAGTTATTAAATGTTTTCTTGTTTTCTTCATCTAATTCGAAAGATTTTGAAGTAGATTGAGATGATTTTGGTTTTAAACTATCGTGATATTTTTTTACTAAAGCTTCAGTTTCTCTTACCGATAAGTTTTGTGTAACTACTTTATGGTAAATATCACTTTGCGCATCGGCATCATCAATATTAATTAAAGCTCGACCATGCCCCATAGAGATAAAACCATCTCTCATTCCTGTTTGGATAATTGGGTCTAATTTTAATAGGCGTAAATAGTTAGTAATTGTTGAACGTTTTTTACCCACTCGTTCGCTTAATTCTTCTTGTGTTAAGCTAATTTCATCGATTAACCTTTGATACGAAATAGCAACCTCAATTGGGTCTAAATCATGACGTTGAATATTTTCAACTAATGCCATTACTAACGATTCATTATCGTTAGCCAAACGAATGTAGGCAGGAATAGTTTCTAAACCAGCTAATTTTGAAGCACGTAAACGACGTTCTCCAGAAATTAATTGGTATTTGTTAAAATCAAGTTTTCTAACAGTAATAGGTTGAATAACACCTAATTCTTTAATAGATTTTGCTAACTCATTAAGCGTTTCTTCGTTAAAATTAGATCTCGGTTGAAATGGATTTACCTCAATTGCATCTAATTCAAGCTCAATGATGTTACCAACAACTTGTTCAGCTCCTTTGTCTTCTACCGATTTAATATCGTTTGAAGGATCTTTCAAAAGTGCTGATAAACCTCTACCTAATGCTTGTTTTTTAACTGCTTTCGCCATTCGTATTATTTATTTTTCTTAATAATTTCTTCTGCTAAATTTAAGTAATTACTTGCACCTTTACTAGTTGCATCATAATTAATGATACTTTCACCAAAACTTGGCGCTTCACTTAATTTAATATTTCTTTGAATTACCGTTTCAAATACCATGTTGTTAAAGTGTTTTTGAACTTCTTCAACTACTTGGTTTGATAAACGTAAACGAGAATCGTACATCGTTAATAATAAACCTTCAATATCTAATTCAGGATTGTGAATTTTTTGTACACTTTTAATGGTGTTTAATAATTTTCCTAATCCTTCTAACGCAAAATATTCACATTGAATTGGGATAATAACACTATCAGCAGCTGTTAAGGCATTTAATGTTAATAAACCTAATGATGGAGCGCAATCGATAATGATGTAATCGTATTTATCTTTAACCGATTCTAATGCTTGTTTAAGCATGTATTCACGATTTTCTTTATCGACTAATTCAATTTCGATAGCGACTAAATCGATATGTGCAGGAATAATCTTTACGTTTGGTGCAGAACAACCAATTGTCGCTTCTTCGGGTGTGTTGCTATGTTCTAGAACTTGGTAAGTTCCAATATCAATAGTTTCTACATCAATGCCTAAACCAGAGCTTGCATTAGCCTGTGGATCAGCATCAATTAGTAAGACTTTTTTCTCTAAAACGCCTAAAGACGCTGCAAGATTAACTGAAGTTGTAGTTTTTCCTACACCACCTTTTTGATTAGCAATTGCGATTATTTTACCCATTTTGCGATTTGAATTTTGGATGGTAAAAATACAATTATTTATGGTTTATTCAAGTTAAATTTGTTAACAATAGACAATATAGTAAAATATATTTTGGCATAAAAAGTTAGTGTAAAAATTACCAATTATTTAAGAATCTTATTTTTGCAAAAAAAATTTACTAATGAAAATAAACATCATAACTCCAATGGAAATTGAAAAAGAGAAAGTTTTAAGTGCCATTGGGAGAATTTCTAACAAAAAACACGATTATCAAATAGTAATTTCTAAAATAGGAAGAGAAGCTACGGCTAAAACCATGATGCATTTGCCAAAAGGTGATTGTGCCGTTTTATTAGGATTTGCTGCTATTGTTGGAAAAGAATCTGAAATGCCAAGCGAATTAAGTTTTGGTAAACCAATTGAAATTACAACTGCTTCTTTATACGGTTACGAGGGTGGATTATTTGAAAATGGAAAGCCTATTAATGTTGAACCTAAATTAAATTTACCTTGTTTGTCGTCATTGACTTCAGATAAATTTGTACGAACTACAAATTTAGCGCAAAAAACAGTAGTCAATATGGAAGATTACACCTTTATGTATTTAAAACAGCCACAAGATTTTATTGTACGTGTTATTTCCGATTTTTTACCGCACGAAACTGAAATTGACTTTTTCGAACACGTAAAAGACATCGATTTTCTATCGGCAATTGAAGCAATTGAAAATAATTTAAGTTAGTTGTCACTTCGAGCATTTGATATTAAGAGGAGCAAACTTAGTTTGCGGTAAAAATTAAATCCCACACAACTTTTCAGCAGCAGCAATCAATGTTTCATCTGTTTTAGCGAAACAAAATCGCAACATGTGTTTGTCGGTAGCATCTTCATAAAAAACAGAGATTGGAATAGCTGCTACACCGTGTTCGGTTATTAGTTTTTTTGCAAAATCGACATCATTTTCTTTTGAAATCGCATTGTAATTTACTACCTGAAAATACGTTCCATCGCAGGGCATTAATTCAAAACGGCTGTTTTTGAGTAAGCTTTGAAACAAATCTCTTTTTTGTTGGTACATTTTGGAAACTTCACTAAAATCAACAAATTCTAAATACTGAGCAATAGCATTTTGGGAAAAACTATTGACACTAAAAACTAAAAATTGGTGTACTTTTTTTATTTCAAACATTAAATGTCCTGGAGCAATTAAATAACCAATTTTCCAACCGGTAACATGCAACGATTTTCCAAAAGAGGAAGCAATAATTGTTCGGTGTTTTAATATTTCACGAGTATTAAATGAAATATGTGGTTGAGTAAACGTAATATATTCGTACACTTCATCGCCTAGAACTAAAATTTGAGGATGTTTTTCAAGGATGTTTTCTAATGCTTCAAAATCTTTCTCTGTCCAAATTCCCCCAGTAGGATTGTGCGGATTATTGATGACAATCATTTTCGTTTTAGCCGAAATCGCACTTTCAATTCGGTTGAAATTTGGGGTGTAATCATCGTTTAATGAAACACGAACGGGTTTTCCGCAAGCAACTAAAACAGAAGGTTCATAACTATCATAACTTGGATCCAAAATAATAACTTCATCTCCTTGATTTACAAAAGTATTGATTGTTGTAAAGATGCCTTGAGTTGCGCCAGCAGTTATTAATATTTCAGAGGCAATATCAACTTCTCTATGGTATTGTTTTTGAGTTTGTAAAGCAATTTTTTCTAATAACAAAGGCAAACCCGCCATAGGTGTATATTGATGAATATTTTCTCGAATAATGCGTTCCGAAATTTGTAATAAACGTTCGTCTTCAGGGAAATTGGGAAATCCTTGCGATAGATTAATAGCGCCGTGTTGGTTCGCTAATTGCGACATCACAGAAAATATACTAGTGGAAATATTGGGTAGTTTTGACATGGTAACAATATTATAGTTTTTTTATGACATAAGTTACAATTCCCCAAATAATCAATTCGTTTTCTTCTGTAATTTTAATAGGCTTATAAGCGTCATTTTCAGGTTGAAGATAAGTGCCTGTTTTGTCAATTTTAATGCGTTTTACAGTAAATTCTCCATCAATATAACAAACCGCAATTTTAAAATTTGAAGGTTCAAGACTTCTGTCAATTACTAAAATATCGCCATCATCTATTCCGGCATTTACCATTGAATTTCCAGAAGCTTTCGCATAAAAAGTAGTCGCCTGATTTTTCACTACAATTTGATCGATACTAATTTTGCTTTCATCAAAATCACCAGCAGGCGAAGGAAATCCCGCTTTAATTCCGCTTGGAATAAAAGGAGCTGATAATGAATTTTCAATATCGGGTTGATAAAATTGTAAGTTTTTTGATTTTAACATTTTACTTCTAATATATCGTCGAGATTAGTGGTATATTTTTTAGATAAGAAATTTTGTTTCATTTTCCATGTTCGGTCCAAATCTTGGTTGCCCAATCGTATTTTGCGTTCGCCCGTTTTTTTACGAATCATATCCATCACTTTCATCAAGCGTTCGTGTTTCGGATTTTCTTCTTCAAACAAGTGAAATTGTTTTTGATTTTCAGGAATAATTTCACACAAAATAACGCCTGCTTTATTGTATTCTTCGTTTTCTTTGAAGAGTTCTTTTAACATTTCAATGGCAGTTGTACTCAAAGTTAAAGCCGATTGCGTAGCAAAGGGAAGATGTTTGAAACTCGAAAAATAATAGCGAGAATCGGTTGTTTTAAATTTATTTTTTTTAATAAAAATCATAATGCCATAACAGCACGATTTCTGTTTGCGTAATTTTTCTGAAGCTACTGTTGCAAACGTAGAAATACGCTCGGTAAGTTCGTCAATGGAACGCAACGGTTTTTCAAAACTACGTGTAATCGCAATATTTTTTTTGGTTTCGAGTGCGTCTTCCAATTCTAAAACCGGAATACCTTGTAGTTCCATTTGTAAACGCAGTCCTACAACACCCATGATTTCTTTAATATAAGCCGTATTCTCGGCTAAAGTAAAATCGTAAGCCGTGAGAATATTTTTAGCTTTCATTTTCTTTGTAAGTCGGAAACCAATTCCCCAAACGTCTTCAATTTTGAGCCATTTCAGTGCTTTAATGCGTTTTTCTTCTGTATCGATAACATAAATGCCTTGTGTTCTTTTTTGAAACTTTTTAGCAATTCGATTGGCTACTTTCGATAAAGCTTTTGTTGGTCCAAATCCCACACAAACAGGAATGCTTAAGCCTTTTTGTAGCGTTTTTTTAATGGTGAATCCGCATTGTTCAAAATCGGTTATGTTGGTTTTCGTAAAGTTTAAAAAAGCCTCGTCAATACTATAGTTTTCAATATCGGGAGTAAATTGTTTTAACAATTCCATGACCCGATTACTTAAATCGCCATATAAAGCATAATTAGACGAAAAGACTTTAACTTGATGTGCAGTTAATAAATCTTTGTATTTAAATTCGGGAGCTCCCATGGGAATTCCTAAAGCTTTTGCTTCTTCACTTCTCGAAATAATACAACCATCGTTGTTAGATAACACAACAACGGGTTTGTTGTTCCATTGTGGCTGAAATACGCGCTCACAGGATACAAAAAAGTTATTACAATCGACTAAAGCATACATCTTACAAAGATACAAATAGGTGTAAAAAATATTTTGATTGTTGATAACTTTGAAAGTTGAGAAAAATAAAAACACCAACATTTCTGTTGGTGTTTTTTGTTTTTATGAGACATCTCGACTCCGCTCGAAGTGACAATGAATTTTTAATCTTCTAATAAAACCTCTAAAATACTAATAGCGGCATCGCTAATTTTAGTTCCAGGACCAAAAACCGCAACCGCTCCGGCATCAAATAAATATTGGTAATCTTGCGCTGGGATAACACCACCTACAATCACCATAATATCTTCGCGACCGTATTTTTTCAATTCTTCAATAACTTGAGGAACTAATGTTTTGTGTCCCGCTGCTAAAGAAGAAACGCCTAAAATATGTACGTCGTTTTCAACGGCTTGTTTGGCTGCTTCTTGTGGCGTTTGGAATAATGGTCCAATGTCTACGTCAAAACCTACATCGGCATAACCTGTGGCAACAACTTTGGCACCACGGTCGTGACCATCTTGACCCATTTTGGCAATCATAATTCTTGGGCGACGCCCCTCTTTTTTAGCAAAGGCATCTGCTAATTGTTTTGCTTTTTCAAAGCTTTCGTCGTTTTTAATTTCTTTACTATACACACCACTAAAACTTCTAATTTGTGCTTTATATCTTCCGAAAACAGTTTCTAAAGCATCACTAATTTCACCTAAAGTGGCTCTATTGCGAGCTGCATCTACTGCTAAATCTAATAAGTTGCCGTTTCCTGTTTTTGCACATTCGGTTAGTTTGGCTAAACATTCGGCTACTTTTGCGTTATCACGCGTTGCTTTTATTTGATCCAAACGCTCAATTTGTTGTTTACGAACGGTTTGGTTATCGACTTCTAAAATATGTAACGGATCTTCTTTCTCTAAACGGTATTTGTTTACGCCAACAATAATGTCTTGTCCGCTATCAATACGCGCTTGTTTACGCGCTGCCGCTTCTTCAATACGTAGTTTCGGAATTCCCGCTTCAATGGCTTTAGTCATTCCGCCAAGCGATTCAACTTCTTCAATTAATGCCCAAGCTTTTTCAGCAATTTCAGCCGTTAAACTTTCTACGTAATAACTTCCCGCCCAAGGATCAACGGTTTTACAAATTTTTGTTTCTTCTTGTAAGTAGATTTGGGTATTACGAGCAATACGCGCTGAGAAATCAGTTGGTAAAGCAATCGCTTCATCCAATGCATTTGTATGTAACGATTGTGTTCCTCCAAAGGCAGCAGCAGCAGCTTCAATAGCAGTACGTGCTACATTGTTGAAAGGATCTTGCTCGGTTAAACTCCAACCTGAAGTTTGACAGTGCGTTCTTAATGCTAATGATTTGTCATCTTTTGGATTGAATTGTTTTAATAATTTTGCCCACAACATACGGCCCGCACGCATTTTTGCAATTTCCATGAAATGATTCATACCAATTGCCCAGAAAAACGAAAGGCGAGGAGCGAAGGTATCGATATCCATTCCAGCAGCAATTCCTGTGCGAATGTATTCCAAACCATCAGCTAAAGTATACGCCAACTCAATATCGGCAGTTGCACCCGCTTCTTGCATGTGGTAACCCGAAATCGAAATCGAGTTGAACTTCGGCATGTTTTTACTCGTATATTCGAAAATATCCGCAATAATTTTCATCGAAGGTGTTGGTGGATAAATGTAAGTATTTCGCACCATGAATTCCTTCAAAATATCATTCTGTATCGTTCCTGATAATAGGTTAGGAGCAACGCCTTGTTCTTCGGCAGCTACGATGTAAAATGCCATGATAGGTAACACAGCACCATTCATGGTCATCGAAACCGACATTTCGCCTAATGGAATTTGGTCGAAAAGAATTTTCATATCTTCCACCGAATCAATGGCAACTCCAGCTTTTCCAACATCACCAACTACTCGCTCGTGATCAGAATCGTATCCTCTATGTGTCGCTAAATCGAAGGCAACTGAAAGTCCTTTTTGTCCTGCGGCTAAGTTTCTTCTGTAAAAAGCATTACTTTCTTCTGCAGTTGAAAATCCTGCATATTGGCGAATTGTCCAAGGTCGGCGAACGTACATGGTTGCATACGGTCCGCGTAAATTTGGTGCAAAACCTGCTGCAAAACCAATATGTTCTAAGTTATTACTGTCTTCTTCAGAATAAGTTGGTTTTACTTCAATTCCTTCAGCAGTTGTGAAGTTTTTAGACACTTCGACAGGCTCAGTGTAACAATTTTTGGAAACTTCTAACTTTAAATGTTGTATATCTTTTCTCATGATTATTGCTCTTGAGATAAACGTTCTTGTTCTAATTTTTCGGCTAATCTTCTCTCAATAACTGGAGTGATAAGCGTTTTTCTTGGATTTTGTTTCACAAACGGATACAATTCCAAGTCGTTTTTCATTTGGTCATTTTTATTAGGATATTTATTGGTTCCCAATAAAATTTCTTTTCCATTATCAAACAATTCTTGTTCTTTATCAGCGCTTTCTTTAATTTTTCGTTGAATTGTTCCCTCAATTAATTGAGTAATGAATCCACCATTAGCTTCAATATCTTTGAATAATTCTAAAGCTTTTTCAGCTAATTGTTCGGTTAAGGTTTCAATATAGTAAGCACCGTCAGTTGCATTGTTTACTTTGTCGAAATAACTTTCGTTCTTTAAAACTAATAATTGATTTCGGGCGATGCGATTACCGAATTCATTTTCTTTGTGATAAATAGCATCGTAATTGTTGTTAATTACAACATCGGCCCCACCTAAAATAGCACTCATACATTCGGTAGTGGTACGTAACATGTTTACATTGTAGTCGTAAAGCGTTTTATTTCTTTTTGTTGGAGTTGCAATAATTTGAAAACCAGCGGTGAAATTGTATTCGTTTGCTAAGGTTTCTAAAAGTAGTCGAAGAGCTTTTAATTTGGCAATTTCAAAAAAGTAGTTGGAACCAACAGCCACTTCAACAGTTATTTTTTGTTGAATAGTTTCTATTCTATTGAAGTATTCATTTACGTGAGCCAAAGTATAAGCTAATTGTTGTACCATATTAGCGCCAGCGTTTTGGTACACTTCAGATTTTATGGTTAAAAAAGAAGACTTACAGTTTTTATTAAGTTGGTTCAACGTTTTGAAATCGCTTTCTAAATTGGTAAACCAATTTCCATCTAAAACCAATTGGCCAATAGGGTCGATTAAAAGAGTAACGTTTTCAATTGCTTTAAATTTAGAAACGAAATCGTTTGAAAGGAAAGGCAAATAAAAAAAAGCTGTTTTTGTTTTTGCAAACGCTAAAAGGTCGTCGATATTTTTTTCTTCATTTGGAATAGTGAAATAAATAGTGTCAGCTCCTTTTTGAGTAAATTCATTTGCATTTTTTACAGATAAATTTTCTTCCTGAACAAATATTTTTTGTCCTATTTTAAAAGGATTGCTAGGAGTTGAATACGAATATTTTTTTTCAAACTCGTCGCTACCATAAAAAGGTTTTACTTTAATTCCTTCCAAGCTTTCCCAAACTAAGGTTTCGTTATAATCGGCACCTTTAAGTTCGACTTGAATTTTTTGTTTCCATTCTTTCGATGAAACTTTTTCGAATTCGGTAAATAGTTTATCGTTTGCCATTTTTAAATGGATTATAAAATTTCAATTAAAATTTTGTTTGTTCTACTTGCTCTTCGCCTTCTTTTTCAATTATATAAACGTCTTCGTTTTCTCGTTTCATATAATATTGTTCGCGAGCATATTTTTCAATCTGATCTGGATTTTTAAGCTTCTTAATTCTAACGCTATCTTGATAGATTTCAGATTTATAGTAATCGATATTGTCTTCTAATTCATCGATTTCTTTATTTAAAACACGATGTTCAAGATAAGAGTAATTGTCTAGAAAAAGCATCCAAAGTAAAAAAAACAAAAGCACAATAACATATCTGTTTCCTAAGTATTTAAGAAAAGGATAACGGTTAATTATGTCTTTAATTTTTTTCAATTATCGAATACGTTGTTTAATAACAGCTCTTACTACATCAATAGCAACAGTGTTGTATTTGTCGTTTGGTATAATAATATCTGCGTAAGCTTTTGTAGGTTCAATAAATTGCTCGTGCATTGGTTTTAAGGTGTTTTGATAACGATTTAAAACCTCTTCCATATCTCTTCCACGCTCAGCAATATCGCGTTTTAATCTTCGGATTAATCTTTCATCAGAATCAGCATGTACAAACACTTTAATATCAAACATATCTCTTAACTCAGGATTAGTAAATATTAAGATTCCTTCTACAATCATTACTGTTCTTGGATGTGTAACTATTGTATCGTCAGTTCTATCATGTGTAACAAAAGAATAAATGGGCTGTTCGATAACATTTCCAGCTTTAAGTTCTTTTAAGTGTTGTACTAATAATTCGAAATCAATTGCTCTAGGATGATCAAAATTAATTTTAGTTCTTTCTTCGTAAGAAAGGTGATGCGTTTCTTTATAATAAGAATCCTGAGAAATAATTCCCACTTCAGTGGCAGGAAGTTCATTCATAATTTGATGAACTACAGTAGTTTTTCCACTTCCTGTTCCTCCAGCGATACCAATAATAAGCATAGTAATGTGTTGAATAAATTTAGTAAACAAAAATAATAATTAATACTGAATGCAAGGTCTTTTTTATGGTAATTTGGTATAGCATAAAAAATAGCATAAAAAAAATCCTTTCTGGTTGTACAGAAAGGATTTATCTTTTTAGATTAAGGATTACTAAAGTGATCCTGATTATTAGGTTGTTGCTAAAGCAAAAACCAACACCGTTGGTGTTTATTGACTTTTTTATTTGTGTAAATAAAAATGTTTATTTAATAACACAAAACAAAAAAAGTCAATAATCTAATGACTATTGACTTTGCTTTGTCGGGGTGGCAGGATTGTTCACTCGAAATATTTGGAAGAGTTCACGAATGCAAAGCATTTCGAACCTGCGACCTTCCCGCTTTGCGGGACGCGATTTACTTATAGAATCCAATATCAATAAGGAAACGTTTTGCGCCTCGTTTTTTAATTTTAGTTTCCAAATGAACAGCTTCACTTCGAGTTTGAAATTCAAAAGAAGTAATTAAAATCCAAGGAATAGCATTTTTTGTTGCAAGTTGTTGACCAGAGTTATGACGATTTAATCTGTCGGATAAATTATTAGTTTGGCCAACGTAATATTTTAAAGTTTTTGTGCTGAATAAAATGTAAGTGTAAAACATAGTTTGTTAAAAATAAAAAAGACTCCAGTTGTCTGAAGTCTTTTTCGTCGGGGTGGCAGGATTCGAACCTGCGACCTTCCCGCCTTGCGGGACGCGATTTACTTATAGAATCCAATATCAATAAGGAAACGTTTTGCGCCTCGTTTTTTAATTTTTGTTTCCAAATGAACAGCTTCACTTCGAGTTTGAAATTCAAAAGAAGTAATTAAAATCCAAGGAATAGCATTTTTTGTTGCAAGTTGTTGACCAGAGTTATGACGATTTAATCTGTCGGATAAATTAT
>JAIXHM010000031.1 GCA_030145825.1 Flavobacterium sp. | reverse complement strand
ATGCGGTTCCTATTTTAATATTCAAACCAAATAGTGACTTAGTTGGCGTAAATAAAAATTTGGCTCAACAAATTGATATTTATCCAACAATTATGGACTTAATTGGTTATAAAAAACCATTTAGAAGTTGGGGTAGAAGTTTGGTTGGCGATAAAGAAATAGAACCATTTGTAGTTGAACATAATGCAGGAACTTATCAATTACAGATGGGGAAATATATTTGTAATTTTGATGGTAAAAATGTAATAGGTTATTACGATATTAACGATAAAGGTCTTGAACACAATTTAATTACTAAAAAAACTCCTGAAATGGAAAAAGTTGGGGAAGCTTGCAAAGCTTTTGTTCAAGATTATATGGAAAAAATTATAGATCAGAAATTAGATAAGCCTTATTATTAAAATACGTAAACAAAAAGCCATTCATTTGAATGGCTTTTTGTGTTTTATTATTTTTTATTTTCAATCCATTTTCTAGCATTCACAAACGCTTCTAACCATGGCGATACTTCATCTTTTTGTCCTCTTTCTGGATAATGTGCCCAGTTCCAAGGGAACGTCGAGCGCTCAATGTGTGGCATCATCACTAAATGTCTTCCAGTAGTATCACACATCATTGCCGTGTTGAAATCTGATCCATTTGGATTTGCTGGATAATCTTCGTAAGCATATTTTGCTACAATGTTATATTTTTCCTCTGAATAAGGTAATTTGAATTTTCCTTCTCCATGTGAAATCCAAACCCCTAAAGTTGTTCCTTCTAAAGTGGATAACATTACCGAATTATTTTTCTGAACTGTTACCGAAGTAAAACCACTTTCATGCTTATTCGAAGTATTATGGTGCATTTTTCCGTGAACTTCGTGCTCTGGATTAATCAATTCTAATTCCATTAATAATTGACAACCATTACAAATTCCAACAGAAAGTGTGTCTTCGCGTTTGAAGAAGTTTTTCAATGCTGTGTTCGCTTTTTCGTTGTATAAAAATGCTCCAGCCCAACCTTTAGCCGAACCTAAAACATCCGAATTCGAAAATCCTCCAACAGCTCCAATGAATTGAATGTCTTCCAAAGTTTCTCTTCCCGAAATCAAGTCGGTCATGTGAACATCTTTTACATCAAATCCGGCTAAGAACATAGCATTTGCCATTTCACGTTCAGAATTACTACCTTTTTCACGAATAATAGCAGCTTTTGGTCTAGAGCCTACAGGAGCAATGTCACCCTGAGCTTGTCGAAGGGTTCCATCAAAATGCGATGGGAAAGTGAATTGTAATTTTTGGTTTTTGTAATTGTCAAAACGTGCTTGCGCCATTCCGTTTTTAGATTGTTTTGAATCTAATAGGAAAGAAGTTTTGTACCAAGTATCTCTAAAAGTTGCAATACTGAATGTCAAATTATCTTCACCGTTGATAACCGTAAACGCATCGCCATCGATAGCCGAACCAATTTTGAAAATCTCAATATTATGTTGGGCGAAAGTTGCTTCCACTTCAGCATTCGCTTGGAAAACAACTCCAATATTTTCATTAAATAACGCTTTAACCGTATCTTTTTCTCCTAAAGAAGTCAAGTCGATTAAGGCTCCCAATTTATCATCTGCAAAACACATTTCTAATAAAGTAGTGATTAAACCACCACTTCCAATATCGTGTCCTGCTTTAATTTTTCTGTCTTTGATTAAATCTTGTAAAACGTTGAATGCTTTTTTGAAGAATTCTGAGTTTTGAATTGTTGGAACGTCATTTCCAATTTTATTCAACACTTGAGCGAATGAACTTCCTCCTAATTTAAACGAATCTTGCGATAAGTTAATGTAGTAAATGTTTCCGCCATTTCTTTGTAAAACAGGTTCAACAACTTTCGTGATGTTTGAACAATTTCCAGCTGCTGAAATAATAACCGTTCCTGGCGCAATTACTTCATCATTTGGGTATTTTTGTTTCATTGAAAGCGAATCTTTTCCTGTTGGAATATTGATTCCCAATTCAATAGCAAAATCCGAACAACCTTTTACCGCTTCATATAATCGAGCATCTTCGCCTTCATTTTTACAAGCCCACATCCAATTCGCTGATAACGAAACGGATTGTAAACCATCTTTCAACGGAGCCCAAACAATATTTGATAATGCTTCACCAATAGAATTTCTCGAACCCGCAACTGGATCAACCAATGCCGAAATAGGAGAGTGCCCAATAGAAGTCGCAATTCCTTCTTTTCCTTTGAAATCCAATGCCATTACACCAACATTATTCAAAGGCAATTGTAATGGTCCCACGCATTGTTGTTTTGCCACGCGTCCACCAACACAACGGTCCACTTTATTGGTTAACCAATCTTTACAAGCTACTGCTTCTAATTGTAAAACTTGACTTAAATAGCTTGGTATATTTTCTTTTGAATATTCTAAATCGGAGTAATTTGTAGCAACGGTTTTATCCGTCATGATGGTTTTTGGCGAACTTCCGAAGAAATCTTCCAAAGCATAATCCATTGGTTTTACACCAGTCGATTTTGATTTTTCCTCCGTATTATTTAAATTTTGGAAGTCAAGAACCCGATTTCTATATTCATCGGTAAAATATTTTTCGTTTCGGGTTTCGAATGTAAATCTATGGTCGTTAGTTACGTCACCCACTTGATACATTGGAGAACGCTCTCTGTCGGCAATTCTTTGTAAGGTTTCGATGTCTTTTTCACCAATAACTAATCCCATTCTTTCTTGTGATTCGTTTCCGATGATTTCTTTTGCAGAAAGAGTAGGATCACCAACAGGTAATTTGTCTAAATCAATCAATCCTCCGGTTTCTTCTACTAATTCAGAAAGACAGTTCAAATGTCCACCCGCTCCATGATCGTGAATGGAAACAATTGGATTGTTGTCACTTTCTACCAAACCACGAATGGCATTTGCAGCACGTTTTTGCATTTCTGGATTCGAACGTTGGATAGCATTTAATTCAATTCCTGAACCAAAAGCACCTGTATCTGCAGAAGAAACCGCAGCACCGCCCATTCCAATTCTATAATTTTCTCCACCTAAAATAACGATTTTATCGCCAGCTGTAGGTTTCTTTTTAATTGCTTGATCTAATTTCCCGTAACCAATTCCACCCGCTTGCATGATTACTTTATCGTACCCAATTTTACGATTGTTTTCTTCATGTTCGAAAGTTAATATAGAACCCATAATTAAAGGTTGCCCAAATTTATTTCCAAAATCTGAAGCTCCGTTTGAAGCTTTAATCAAAATATCCATTGGTGTTTGATATAACCAAGGTCTTTCTGCCATTCCGTTTTCCCAAGGACGTTCTTCTGCTAAACGAGAATAAGAAGTCATGTAAACCGCAGTTCCTGCTAATGGTAACGAACCTTGTCCACCAGCTAAACGGTCACGAATTTCGCCTCCTGAACCGGTTGCAGCTCCGTTGAATGGTTCTACTGTTGTTGGGAAATTATGTGTTTCTGCTTTTAAAGAAAGTACCGAATCAAATTCTTTTTCTTGGTAGAAATCTGGTTTGTCGGCACTTTTTGGAGCAAATTGTGTTACTTTCGGACCTTTTACAAAAGCTACGTTATCTTTATAAGCGGAAACAATATCGTTTGGATTTGTTTCCGATGTTTTCTTAATTAATTTGAATAAAGAAGTTGGTTTTTCTTCGCCATCAATAACAAAGGTTCCATTGAAAATTTTATGACGACAGTGCTCTGAATTCGCTTGTGAGAAAGCAAAAATTTCAGAATCAGTTAACTTTCTTCCTAATTTCGTAGAAAGGTTATTTAAATATTCAACCTCTTCTGGGCTTAGTGCTAAACCTTCTGATTTATTGTAAGCGTCAATATCCTCAATATCTAAAATTGGTTCTGGTTGGATATTAATCGTATAAATGTCTTGATTTAATTCCGAATACTTTTGGGAAAGCATTGGATCGAAATCAGTAAAATCGGCAGCTACTTTTTCAAATTCCTCAATACGAATGATGCCAGAAATCCCCATATTTTGAGTAATTTCAACGGCATTGGTACTCCAAGGCGTAACCATTGCGGCACGAGGACCAACAAAAAAAGCATCAAGCGATGCCTCTTTAGTATTTATTTTCGTGTAAATGTTTTCTGATTGCGAGTTGAATAACCAGTTTAATTTGTTGATATCTTCAGTCGATAATTCGTTTTGCGATTGTACCGCATAAACTACATTGGATTGGTTTCCGAAGAAATGAATCATTGTATGTATAAGTTAGTGTGTTGTTGAAAGTGCAAATTTATCTCAAAAAAACAGAAGTTCAAAGTAATATTTTATTCTATTCAAATATTGTCCAATTATAAGCTCCACTGTCGAAACCAACGGTTGAATTACGTTGATTGTTTAGTATATCATTAAATGTAGCATAAGAACTATTTGCTAAACCTCTTGCAGAAGAATCTTCACCAATGATTAATTCATTATTATTTGGGTCTTTAAAGTCGGGTTTATTATTTGTTGAATTAGTTGCAATTAAACAATTTGTATAATTAGTTCCAGTAAATTGATATAAAGGATGAGAACTATAAATATGCGACAGATCTACAAATTTTATCAAACTACTATCAAAAGAATAATTAAAGTTAGGATCGTTTGTGTCAGGTCCATTTCCTTGTTTGTCTATAGATAAAGATAAATTTGGTGAACCATATAAAATACAATTTTTAAAATCTGCTTTTACTAATGGTTCTACAATTGTTTGATCTGAAGTTTCTAAATAATCGTTAATTACAACGCAATATTGGTTAGGAATTGGCCAATAGTTTGCAAAAGTACAATGTGTAAAATCGTAACTTCCGCCTAATGTACAAGCAATACTTGCCTGACCACAATTGTTTACAACCATATTTTTACCCGTAATATTTGCAGTTCTTGCTAGAATACCAACATTTGAACAATTATATATTTGAATATTTTGCATGTCAACAGTTGGAGTAGAAGTTCCATCGTTTCCTTCTATTAGCATACCTACAGTTGCATTTTTGATAGTTAAATTTGAAATCATGTTATTTGTGCTTCCCTGAGTAAACCAAATCGTTCCCCATTGACCTGGAACTTCAGAAAAATCTGGTTCTAAGCGATCTCCTTCAAAAATAACTTCATTTTCTAAATCTTCGGTAGAAGAATAGCCTCCTTCAACATGTAAGGAAGCATTATTGGCAATAATTAAACCAGATTCGGCATGAAAATGAATGCGAGCGCCAGCATCAACAACCAAAGTTTCATTAGGAGGTACTGCAGCATAGCCATAAATTACATAGGGTTTTTCATTGGTCCAATGTAATTCATTACCATTATCAGGATCATCTGAATCTAAAAACTGCCCTTGGATCGTAATAGGGTTTCCTTCTTCGTCAAGACCTAGTGTTAAAGATTCATAAGTATAAGTGTCATCAGGATTTAAAGTTCTTTGCGGAAAAATAAAATAGGCATCTTGAATTAAAGTAACTAATTCAACTGTTTGAAATTCAGAATTATTTCCAAATTGTATTTGATCAGTATAAAGGAAGTCTCCCGGATTTGCATCAGCAACATCGGCTGTTACTTCAATAAAAATAAACATGCTGTCTTTTGCCAAAAGTTCAACGTTTTCAAAAACTTTTCCTGGCATTCCATCAACCATTAGTCTGTATTTTGAACTTTCACCTTTACCAAGTCGTAAATTAGGAATAGAAATATTTTTATCTGATTTATTATAAACTTTTAAAGTATAAGTACTGGACCCAATTGTTGTAAAAACGGTATCTAAATAAATAGTGTCTCTAGAAAATTTAAGGTTGCCAACATTAGGCTCAAAATCAAAATCATTTCGACAAGATGTAGTTAATATGGTAAATATGGTTAAAAAGGCAATGATATAATGTTTCATTTAGAATCTTTTTTAGGTAAAAATACTACTATTTTTTACATAACGAAATATTGTAAGTTTTAGTTTATTTCTTTCGAGCAGAAAATAGTAATTTTACAAAAAAAATAATCATGTTTGATAAAGATGCTTTTTTGAAGCTTTGTGCAAAGCTTTCTGAGAATACATTAATGGAAACATTAGAAATTGAATTTATAGATGCTGGTGAAGATTTTCTAACGGCAAAAATGCCTGTAAATCCTAGAGTACATCAACCAATGGGGCTTTTACATGGTGGTGCTAGTGTTGCTTTAGCAGAAAGTGTTGGTAGTGCCGCATCAATTATGTTTATAAACCCTGAAGTTACTGAAGTGAGAGGTATAGAAATTAGTGCTAATCATTTAAAAAGTAAAAGAGAAGGAACAGTTTTTGCAACTGCAAAAGTTATACATAAAGGAAAAAGTATTCATTTGTGGGAGATTAGAATTGTAGACGAACAAGGTGCTTTAATTTCATTGTGTAAATTAACCAATATGGTGTTACCTAGAAGAAGATAAAATGAACGAATTGTTTTCCAAATTACATTTGCATTTTAAACAAAATCTTCCTTTTGTAATTTATTCTAAGCCAAATACGTTAGAAACAAATGGTTTTTTTCAGAAAGATATTAATTTATATAAATTAGAAAATGAAGCAACTTCAGGTTTTATTTTTGCACCTTTTGATACAAAAGCAAATTATATAATTCCAATTGAACAATCTGAAATAGTTTCTGTAAAAAATGAGATTGAAGAAGTTAATTATAATGATTACAAGTTAGATTTTACTGAAATTGATAAGATTAATTTTGAAAATTTAGTAAGTGTTTTTGTTAATGAAATAAAAAGCGGTTCTTGTTCTAAAATTGTAGCCTCTCGATGTGAAAAATTCGAGCTTAAAGATTTTGATGTAGAAAAATCTTTTAAAAGAATGGTTTATTTGTATCCTACAGCTTTTAAATATTGCTTTTTTCATCCTGTAATAGGAATGTGGTTAGGCGCAACTCCTGAACAACTTTTAAAATTTGATAATAACGAAATTTCTACAGTTGCACTTGCGGGTACTAAAACAATAAATGAATTAGAAAAAGAGTGGGGAGAAAAGGAAAAAATTGAGCAACAATTGGTAACAAATTTTATTAGTGAAAACCTAGAACCTTTTGTAGATAAATTAACTTTGTCTGAACCTTACACTTATCAAGCAGGTAAGTTGTTACATATTAAAACAGATATAAAAGCAGTTTTAAAAGAAAATAAGCATAAAGATAAAGTTGTACAAGTTTTGCATCCAACGCCTGCTGTTTGTGGTTTTCCTAAAGATTACACTAAAAATTTTATTTTAAAAAATGAAGGCTACAATAGAGAGTTTTATGCAGGGTATTTAGGAGAATGGAATTTTAAAAGAAATGAAAAAAACACAACAAATACCGATTTGTTTGTAAATTTAAGATGTTGTAAAATTGAAGGAAATATTGCCAATATTTTTATTGGTTGCGGGATAACTCAAGATAGTAATCCAAAATTAGAATTTATAGAAACTGTAAATAAATCGGAAACGATAAAAAAAATATTATGATAAACAAGTTAGATATTTTAGCTTTTGGAGCACATCCTGATGATGTTGAATTAGGTTGTAGCGGAACATTGGCTAAAGAAATTTCACTAGGTAAAAAAGTTGGAATTATCGATTTAACTCGAGGAGAATTAGGAACAAGAGGTTCTGCAGAAATTAGAGACAAGGAAGCAGCCACTGCTGCAAAAATATTAGGTGTTTCTGTTAGAGAAAATTTACAATTTAGAGATGGATTTTTTGCAAACGATGAAAAGCATCAACTAGAAATTATTAAAATGCTTCGCAAATACCAACCAGAAATTGTTTTATGTAACGCAATACAAGACCGCCACATAGATCATGGAAAGGGAAGTAAATTAGTAAGTGATGCTTGTTTTTTATCTGGGTTACGTAAAATTGAGACAGAATTAAATGGAGAAAACCAACAAGCTTGGCGACCAAAAGTTGTATATCATTACATTCAATGGCAAAATATTGAGCCCGATTTTGTGGTTGATATTTCTGGTTTTATGCAAAAGAAATTAGATGCCGTTATGGCTTATGATTCTCAGTTTTATAATCCAGATTCTAAAGAACCGATTTCTCCAATTACTTCAAAAAACTTTTTAGATAGTATTACATATCGTGCTCAAGATTTAGGAAGACTCGTTGGAGTCGATTTTGCTGAAGGTTTTACTACTGAAAGATATTTGGCTGTCAATAGTTTAGCAGATTTGAAGTAAAAAAACAAAAAAAATATTTGTTAGATTGTAGGAAACATCTATATTTGCACTCGCAAAACGGAATAATGCTGTTTTGTTTAGTAAACGGTGATTGTAGCTCAGTTGGTTAGAGCGTCGGATTGTGGTTCCGAAGGTCGCGGGTTCGAGACCCGTCTTTCACCCTAAAAGCCTAGAGAAATCTAGGCTTTTTTATTTAATTAAACTTTTAATTAGCATTAATAAACCTATTCCTAATATTAAAAACAAAGCAATTTGCTTAAATTTATTTTGAGGTATAAATTGTAAAATATATTTTCCAATATAAGTTCCTATCCAACTAATAATAATTAAAAAAGAAACATAAATTAAATCGTGTTTGTGAATAAAACCGTTTTCAAAATATACGATTGTTCTAGTAGTATCTATAGAAAAATCAATCGCAGCTGAAGTTGCTATAAAAGCACTTTTTTCTAAATCAAAAGCCGCCATTGTAATTCCTCGTATTGCACCTCCAGTTCCCAATAAACCTGCGCTAAAACCAGAAATTGCTCCGCCAATAATAGATTCTCTTGGTTCAGGATTTATAACCAAATCTTTTTTAATTAAGAATAATAGACTAAAAGTAACTAAAAATACACCTAAAGTAATTTCTAGTACCAATGTATTTACATAATTTGTTAGAAGTCCGCCAATAATAACAAATACTACCGATGGTAATCCTATTGTTAAAAGTAATTTTTTGTTTAAACCTTTTCTAAAAAGTGCAATTTTACTCAAATTACTAGAAAGATGAAATAATGCGGTTAATCCTAAAACTGATTGAAAATCGAAAAAAAAGTTTGCAATAGGCACAAAAAATACAGAAGAACCAAAGCCTCCAATTGTACCAATTATTTCGGCTAGTAACGATAAGAATAAGAATAAAATACTAACTTTTTGAAACATAAATTATTTATAAAATAAAAAACTCCTGATTAAAGCAGGAGTTCATTTATAAAAGTACAAAAAAATTATAATTTATTCATGTTACTCGCAAGTGTTTCTATAAACTTGCTAATAGGGCCTTTAATCATCATGGCCATCATGGGATTAAAATCGCCTTCAAACTGTAATTGTACTTCAGTTTTATTAATCTCTAATTCTGTTAAAATTCCAGTTAGTGTAAAAGGTAATTTACTCGATGCGGCTCCTAAAACAATTTTATCATTAGGGATTGCTTCTTTTTTTACCAATTTAATTTCAGGCATTCCTTTTAAGCCGAATTCAAAACAATTTTCATCAATTACTTCAAATTTAGCAATATTTTCTGGCATTAGTTTTTCAAAATTTTTGATATCTGTTAATGCGTTGAAAATATATTCAGCCGATTTCTCTACAATTACTTTTGGACTTTCTAAATTCATTTATTTTCTATTATTAATTTACTTCAACATTCCATTCTGATGGACTTTTTCTCCAATCTTCTAGTGTTAACAATTCACTTTCCGATATATATTTTTTTACAACAGCTTGTTTTAATAAGGTAGTGTAATTACTTAAAGTAAATACTTCTAAATGAGCATCTTTGAAACGCATTTCTGAAACATCAAATCCGTATGTAAAAATTGCTGCCATACCCTTAACAACTGCACCTTCATTTCTCAAAGCTTCAACAGCAAGTAAACTACTTCCGCCGGTACTAATTAAATCTTCAACAACTACTACATTTTGACCTTTTTGTAAAAAGCCTTCTACTTGATTTTGACGACCATGCTTTTTAGGCTCAGGACGTACATAAACAAAAGGTAATCCCATGTATTCTGCAACAAGTATACCAATTCCTATTGCACCAGTTGCTACACCAGCAATGACATCTGGTTTACCAAATTTTTCTTCAATATGCTTTGCAAATGCTTCGCGAACAAAATTTCTAACCGCTGGAAATGAAAGGATTATGCGATTATCACAATAAATTGGTGACTTCCAGCCCGAAGCCCATGTAAAAGGATTTTTAGAATTTAATTTAATTGCGTTTATTTGTAAAAGCAATTCGGCTGTTTTTTCTGCTGTGTTGTTATCAAAAATCATAATACAAATGTATAAAGTTTTTGTCAACGATAAACCACTTTTTTTGACCAATGAGGTTCAAAAGGAAACTGATTTTCAACTTTTTCTACTAGAAAGTGTTGATATTAAGAAGCTTATAGTTAAAATGTTTCAGAATAAAATACAAAAGGCATTTTTGTATCATCCTGATGAAAAGCTGATTATGAAAACATTAAAAGCTAAAATTCCTGTTGTTAAAGCAGGTGGTGGGTTAGTTTTTAACAAGAAAGGTGAAGTACTTTTTATTTTCAGAAACGGAAAGTGGGATTTACCTAAAGGTGGCACGGAGAAAAAGGAAACCATGGAAGAGACTGCCATGCGTGAAGTTGAAGAAGAAACTAGTGTAAACGGATTAAAAATTGTAAAAAAACTTACTAAAACGTATCATGTTTTTAAACGAAATGGTCGTTATAAGCTAAAACAAACCTATTGGTTTGAAATGAAAACAAATTTTGAAGGTACACCTGAAGGTCAAATTGAAGAAGGAATCGAAAAAGTAGCTTGGATTAAACCATCGGAAATAGAATCTATACTTGAAAACTCTTATGAAAACATCAAATTGTTGTTTGAATTAGAGAATTGCGAGTAAATTTTTAATCTTTAACAATACTTTAAGCAAAAATTAATTTGCGTATATCTATACTTTATCTACTTTTGTCCTGAAAATGAGAAAAGAGAACTTTAAATATCTATTATCGTTATGCATTACTTTGTTGTGTGTAAACTTTTTGTTTTACACAACAGGAGCTAACTATATTATTAGAGATTTAATTAGTATTAATAGCTCAACACAAAACGGACCTCAAAAACGTTCTTTTAGTTCAAATCACAATTTAATTATTAAATTTCAATCGGAGTCTAATGATCAAGATGGTGAAAATGAAGGAGAAGATTCTGAACAAAGTGAGAGTGAAATATTTCAAGTAGAATATTTTAATTTCTATTCTCATTTCTTAGCAGGTTATTCGTTTTTAAACAATTTAAAGACTTTAAAAAATGATCTTATATCTAGTAGAAGTCATTTCAATTACTATTCTTCTTTAGATGCACTCTATATTGCTTTTAGAGTGTTTAGGCTTTGATTTATTTCCTTAGACATTAAATTGTTATAGACTTTTGTTTGTTATCATTTTATAATTTCTTGAAATGAAGCAAACATATTGTACGCATTTGTTTGTGTACATAAAATAAATCAAACTTAAAAAATTAATTAAAAAATATTATGGCTAAAAGATTTTTTATGCTTCTTAGCTTGTGTTCTGTTATTATTTTAACAAGCTGCCAATCAAAAAAAGAAGAAAAAGAAGAAACTGCTAAATTCTTAGTAACAAGTCCAATTGAAAAAGATACATTAATTTCAAGAAAATATGTATCTCAAATTCATTCAATTCGTCACATCGAATTAAGAGCTTTAGAAAGAGGTTATTTGCAAAAAATATTTGTAGACGAAGGACAAGCGGTAAAAGTTGGGCAACCAATGTTTAAAATTATGCCCAATGTGTATGAATCTGAATTACAAATTGCTCAAGCTGAGGCACAAACTGCTGCAATTGAATATAAAAACACAAAATTATTAGCTGATAAAAATGTTGTTTCTCAAAACGAATTAGCTTTAGCTAAAGCAAAGTTAGAAAAAGCAAATTCAGAAGTTAGATTATCTCAAACACATTTAGGTTTTACAAATATTAATGCACCTTTCGCAGGAATAATGGACCATTTACATGTTAGAGAAGGAAGTTTATTAGAAGAAGGTGAATTATTAACAACACTTTCTGATAATAGCAAAATGTGGGTTTACTTTAATGTTCCAGAGGCAGAATATTTAACTTATATGACTAGTAAAGCCAAAAATGAACCTTTAAAAGTAGATTTAGAAATGGCTAATGGTAAATTATTTGACCACGAGGGGATTGTAGAAACAATTGAAGGAGAATTTGATAACGAAACAGGTAATATTGCTTTTAGAGCAACGTTTAATAATCCTGATAGATTATTAAGACACGGGGAAACAGGTAATGTTATAGTTAAAAATCCATATAAAAATGCAATTTTAATTCCTCAAAAAGCAACTTTTGAAGTATTAGATAAAAAATTTGTTTTTGTTGTAGATAAAAATAATGTAGTACACCAAAAAGAAATTACAATTGCTAAAGAGGAACTTCCTTATCTTTTTATTGTTACTAAAGGTTTAACACCTAATGATAGAATTCTTTTAGAGGGAATACGTAAGGTTAAAAATGGAGAAAAAATTGAAGTTGATTTCCAGAAACCTGAAAAAGTATTGTCTTCTTTAGAGCTTTATGCTGAATAATTAACATAAAAAGAAAAAATTATGTTTAAGAATTTTATCAAACGACCAGTAATGGCGATTGTTGTGTCGCTCATTATTGTATTCTTAGGAATGTTATCAATTAAAACATTGCCTATTTCTCAGTTCCCAGAAATTGCACCGCCAAGGGTAATTGTAACATTAGCTTATCCTGGAGCAAGTGCAGATGTATTAGTAAAATCAGCTTTAATTCCACTAGAACGTTCTATTAATGGTGTTCCTGGAATGAAATATATGGTTTCCGATGCAACAAGTGCTGGTGAGGCGACTATTCAAATTATTTTCGAATTAGGAACCGATCCAAACCAAGCAGTTGTTAACGTTAAAAACCGTGTAGATAAGGTAATTAATAATTTACCACACTTAGTTCAGTTAGAGGGGGTTATTGTAAATGTTGTACAGCCAAGTATGTTGATGTATATTAACTTATACAGTAACGATAAACATGCCGATGAAAAATTCCTTTATAACTACGCAAACGTAAATATTATTCCTGAAATTCAGCGTATTAATGGTATTTCTCAAGCTCAAATCTTAGGTAACCGTAACTATGCTATGCGTGTATGGTTAAATCCAGATAGAATGCGAGCTTATAAAGTTTCTATCGATGAAGTGATGGAAGCCATGGCAGAGCAAAGTATTATTGGTAGGCCAGGACGTTTAGGACAAGCGACCGGTATTAAAGCACAATCATTAGAATATGTATTGGTTTACCAAGGTCGTTATAATAAACCAGAACAGTATGAAGATATTATTATTAGAGCTAGCTCTGATGGGGAAATTATTAAATTAAAAGATATTGGTAAAGTAGCTTTTGGTAGTGAATTCTTTGATATCTATTCAAATAAAGATGGACATCCTTCTGCCGCTATACAGTTAAAACAAGTTTACGGAAGTAATGCTAGTGATGTAATTGATAGAGTAAAACATAAAATGGAAGAACTTAAAACGTCTTTCCCTCCAGGAATGGAATATGAGGTAAGTTATGACGTTTCTACTTTCTTAGATGCATCTATTGATAAAGTTGTTCATACCTTAGGTGAAGCTTTCGTATTAGTAGCATTAGTAGTATTCATTTTCTTAGGAGATTGGCGTTCCACATTAATCCCAATTATTGCCGTACCTATTTCGTTAATTGGAGCTTTCATTTTTATGAAAATGTTTGGTTTAACAATTAACTTAATTACCCTTTTTGCCCTAGTATTAGCAATTGGAGTTGTAGTGGATGATGCCATAGTTGTGGTAGAAGCCGTCCACCTCAAGATGGAAGAAGATCATATTGGTCCCTATAAAGCAGTACAAAGAGTATTAGGTGAAATTGGTGGAGCAGTAGTAGCCATTACGTTATTAATGACATCGGTATTTATACCAGTAGCCTTTATGTCTGGACCAGTTGGGGTTTTCTATCGACAGTTCTCTATTACAATGGCTTCTTCTATCGTGTTATCAGGGGTTGTAGCGTTAACATTAACACCAGTGTTATGTGCTATGATTTTGAAAAACAATCATGGTAAACCAAGAAAGAAAACACCTATCAATATTTTTATTGATGCATTTAATAGATGGTTCGAGAAGTTAACAGGTAGATATACTAATATTTTAACTAAAATTGTAAGTAGAAGATTAGTTACAGCTCTAGTTTTAGGAGGATTTGCTTTTGGAACATTCTTTATAGATAAAACATTACCAGCAGGATTTATTCCAAGTGAGGATCAAGGGATGATTTATGCAATTATTCAAACACCTCCTGGTACAACTTTAGAAGCTACAAATGCTGTAGCTCGTAAATTACAAAGTTTAGCTGAAAAAATTGATGGAATTCAATCAGTTTCTTCATTAGCAGGTTATGAGGTATTAACAGAAGGTCGTGGTTCAAATGCCGGTACATGTTTAATTAACTTAAAAAGTTGGGAACACCGTCATCATTCAGTTACTGAAATTATTGAAGAATTAGAAGAAAAATCTAAAGACTTTGGTGCTGTAATTGAGTATTTCGAGCCACCTGCTGTACCAGGTTATGGAGCAGCCGGAGGTATTTCATTACGTATGTTAGATAAAACAAACGGTGAAGATTATCATGCATTTGATAAAATCAATAAAGATTTTATGAATGAGCTAGGTAAACGTAAAGAATTAACAGGTTTATTTACATTCTATGCGGCAAATTATCCTCAATATGAAATTGAAATTGATAACCAAGCTGCAATGCAAAAAGGTGTTTCAATTGGTGATGCAATGGAAAATCTTAATATTTTAATTGGTAGTACATACGAACAAGGATTTATTCGTTTCAATAACTTCTTTAAAGTGTATGTTCAAGCCGATCCACAATATAGAAGATATGCAAGCGATTTGTTAAGCTATTATGTAAAAAATGATAAAGGAGAAATGGTTCCTTATTCTGCTTTTATGAAGCTCAAAAAACGACAAGGACCAAATGAAATTACGCGTTATAATTTGTATAACTCTGCAGCAATTAGAGCAGTGCCAGCAAAAGGTTACACAACTGCTGATGCCATTACTGCAATTAAAGAAGTAGCTGACGCACATTTACCAACAGGTTATGATATTGATTGGGAAGGTTTAACTTTCGATGAAGCAAGAAGAGGTAATGAAGCAATTGTAATCTTTATTATTGTATTAATTTTCGTATACTTTGTATTAGCTGCCCAATATGAAAGTTTCATTTTACCGTTTGCTGTAGTACTATCGTTGCCAGCTGGTATTTTTGGAACGTTCTTATTGTTAAAATTATTTGGTTTAGCAAATGATATTTATGCCCAGGTAGGACTCGTAATGCTCGTAGGATTACTCGGTAAGAATGCCGTGTTAATTGTCGAGTATGCCGTCCAGAAAAACCAACAAGGAATGTCGATTTTAGATGCGGCTATTGAAGGTGCAAAAGTACGTTTCCGTCCAATTTTAATGACTTCGTTCGCATTTATCGCCGGATTAATTCCGCTAGTAAAAGCTACAGGAGCTGGTGCAATTGGTAACAGAACAATTGGTACTTCTGCATTAGGAGGAATGTTGTTTGGTACTATTTTCGGAGTTTTATTAATACCTGGTTTATATTACATTTTTGGTAAACTAGCTGAAGGTAGAAAACTAATTAAACATGAAGATTTTACTCCTTTAACGGAAGATTACAAGTATAATGAAGTTAAGAATAAAGAAGAAAAGACAGATGAAAACCACTAATATAATCAAAGGAATACTAGCGAGTGCTTTTGTAGTTCTAGTGTATTCTTGTGGAATACCTAAAGTAACTACAAAAGAAAATAGTGTGAATTTACCATCGAGTTATGCAAATAACTCGGTGGATTCCACTAGTGTTGCGCAACTTAAATGGAAAGATTTTTTTGATGATGCGAACTTAAATCAATTAATCGATTCAGCTTTAGTAAACAATAAAGAGCTTAATATTTTAATGCAGAAGGTTAATATGGCTGCAAATGAAATTCAAGCTAGAAAAGGTGAATATTTACCAAGTGTAAATCTTGGACTTGGTGCAGATGTTGATAAAGTAGGTGAGTTTACACGTAACGGAGCAGTTGAGAAAAATCTTCCAATTAGAGATGGAAAAGTTTTTCCTGAACCTCTTACAAATTATCAATTTGGACTTTATAGTAATTGGGAACTAGATATTTGGAAAAAATTACGCAATGCAAAAAAAGTTGCAGTAATGGAATATATGGCATCTCAAGAAGGAAAAAATTTCTTAGTAACTAACTTAGTAGCCGAAATTGCTTCATCTTATTATGAATTAGTTGCTCTAGATAACCAATTAAAAAATTTAGAACAAAATATAGCTATTCAAACCAATGCATTAGAAATTGTAAAACTGCTAAAGGAATCTGCAAGGACCACTTCATTAGCAGTAAAACGATTTGAAGCTGAAGTTCAAAAGAATAAAAGTGAAATGTATAGTTTAAAGCAAGAAATTGTAGAAACTGAAAACAGAATTAACTTTTTAGTAGGTAGAACTCCACAAGCTGTAATAAGAACATCTGATAATTTTATGAACACACAACCTAAGTTTGTTAACTCAGGTTTACCATCTCAATTATTAGAAAATAGACCAGATGTAAGAAAAGCAGAATTAGAAATGCAAGCTGCAAAATTGAATATCAAAGTAGCAAAAGCAAATTTTTATCCTTCTTTAGGTCTAAAAGCTGGTGTGGGTTTTGAAGCTTTCAATCCTGAGTTTTTATTAGAATCTCCAGCATCATTATTGTACTCTGTTGCTGGTGAAGCATTAATGCCATTGGTAAATAGAAATGCTATTAAAGCAACCTATAAAAATGCAAATGCTAAACAAGTTCAAGCAGCATACGAATATGAACAAACGTTATTAAACGCTTATATTGAGGTAGTTAATCAATTGTCTAAAATAGATAATTTACAGAACAACTACCAATTAAAGAATGATCAAGTTAGTTCTTTAGATGCATCTGTAGAAATTGCAAATCAATTATTCCAATCGGCTCGTGCTGATTATATGGAAGTTTTGTTAACGCAACGTGATGTATTAGAAGCAAAAACAGCATTAATTGATACTCGTAGAGATCAAATGATTGCTACTATTAATTTGTATCGCGCTTTAGGCGGTGGCTGGAATTAATTTTTTAGGTTTTTTTTTGAAAGGCCATTGCAATTTGCAATGGCTTTTCTTTTTTATAAAACTCTGTAAATAGGATACTGCAAATGTGCTTTTTCATAATATACAGAATGCTTGTAAACCCAATCTAGTTGAGCTGCTCCATTTTCAGCGAATTTTGTATCACTTTGTTTTTTAGCTTCAAATTCAGCTTTTAAATTAGGGTTTTTATCTAAAATTTCTTTTGCTAAATCTTCAAAAACATAAGCTGAAAAATATTCTTTTTGTTGTAAAATTGGATCAAAAAAGTTCCAATTAAAATAACTGTCAACAGCTTCAGGTTCTAGTGTTTCCAATAAAAATTTTACACCTTTTTGATTGGTTGCAACCATGAAATCTCCTTTTCTAAACTTAATTTTTTGGGTTGATTTTGAAACCGAAGTATTATAATGTCCGTAATGACCTTCATAAGGATATTTAGTCGTTTCAAATGAAGCAATTTTATAACTCTCTACTACAATTTCAGTATCTTGAGCTAATGGTTGTATTTCAATTTTATTCAGTTTTAATAGCTCAATAACGGGCCATTGTGATTGTGGAATAACATAAAAACTCGGAATTGTAACTTCTTTTGTTGCTTTATAATCATTATAAAACGGAATTTTCTTGGTAAAAGGTTGTTTTCTATCGTAATATAAACGTTGTTTTCCTGAAACATCACTTGGTTTATAACCACCTTTATATCCCATAAAATCGATGTAAGAAACTTTTGCAGAATCTATTTCCCATTTTAAAGGATATTGCATTCCTGCTTTATAATTTTCTAAGTTTTGATTTTTTAAAGCCTTAATTTTTGAAACGTTTTGGTCTACATAATTTATTGTTTCTACCATATATTCGTAAGTAACTTTTACACGATCTTTAAATGGTTTTAGCATATGCGTTTCAGGAACAGAACCCAACGCATTAAATAGCGTAGTATAACCTGTAGCATAACGAGGCGAATCCATAAATTGAGTAAATCCGTTATCAGGCATATCGCCGTGAATGTTTACATACGGAACACTTTCAATATTTTTTTGTTTTAGTTTTTGCATGATTTCTGGATACATTTCATTTTTATAGAATTCGCCTAATTTTCCACCTAAGCGCTGATGCTGAGTGGCAATACAAGTAAAAGTATATTGATAATCGGCGCCGTTTGAAACGTGATTATCGATAAACATATCTGGATTTACCAATTGGAAAATTTCTTGGAAACTTCTAGAGTTTTTTGAATCCGATTTAATGAAATCTCGATTTAAATCATAATTGCGAGCATTTCCTCTAAATCCGTAGGCTTCTGGACCATTTTGATTGGCGCGTGAATGCGAATTTCTGTTTAACATTCCTCCAATATTATAAACAGGAATAACTGTTATAATGGTGTTATTTGGAACTTTTATTTTATTAGTTGCTAAATCTCTTAGTAACATCATGGTCGCGTCAATTCCATCTGGCTCGCCAGGATGAATTCCGTTGTTGACCAAAATGACTGCTTTATTTGAGTTGTAATCAAAGTTCTTATCTGAAGAAAAACTAATAATATGTAACGGTTCGCCACTATCTGTCAACCCCATTTTTTGCATCAGTATCGTTTCGAATTGATGATCTAATTTTTCATAAAATGATATACATTCTGCATAGGTTGTTGATTGATTTCCGTTACCTAATTCAAAAGGTGTTTTTAGGTTTTGAGCTGTAATAAATTGGACACAAAAAACGAATAGTATTGATAAATTTCGCATAAAAAAAGCTTTACAAAAAGTAAAGCTAATTATAATTTATTAAAAATTGAAATTCTTATTTCCCTGGCATAACATTATAAGAAGGATCTTCTAGGATGTTGACATCGATAATTGCTTCTGCGTTTTTTAATAATGCAATACAATCGCTACTTAAATGTCGTAAATGAACTGTTTTACCTAGTTTCGCATATTTGCTTGTAATATTATTTACTGCTTCTATTGCACTCATATCTGCAATTCTACTTTCAGCAAAATCGATAATAATTTCTTTTGGGTCGTTTCGAATATCAAATTTCTCTGCAAATGCTGTAGTGGAACCAAAAAATAATGGTCCGAAAATCTCATAATGTTTTACACCATTTTCATCTACATATTTACGCGCACGAATACGTTTTGCATTTTCCCAAGCAAAAACTAAAGCAGAAATAATTACGCCAATTAAAACAGCTAAGGCTAAATTATGCATGAAAATTGTAATTAATGTAACTACAAGCATCACAATAATATCTGATTTTGGCATTTTATTGAAAGTTTTAAAACTTGCCCATTCAAAAGTACCAATTGCTACCATAATCATTACTCCAGTTAAAGCTGCCATAGGTAGTAATTCTATAATGGGCGCACCCACTAAAATGATTATTAAAATAGTTAGAGCACCAATTATTCCTGATAATCGAGCTCTAGAACCAGCAGATAAGTTCACTAAGGTTTGAGCAATCATAGGACAACCACCCATTCCAAATAAAAATCCGTTGGCAATATTTGCTGTTCCTTGCGCTAAACATTCTCTGTTACTATTTCCTTTACTTGCTGTTATTTCATCAACTAAATTTAGTGTTAATAAACCTTCGGTTAAGCCTACAGCTGCCATTACTAAACCATAAGGAAAAATGATTTGTAAAGTTTCCCAATTAAAAGGAATTGAAGGAATATGAAAAGGAGGAAGACTTCCACTAACAGAAGCAATATCTTTTACTTGTTTGGTTTCAATTCCAAATAATAAAACAATTCCGAAAACGACTATAATTGCTACTAATGATGCAGGAATAGCTTTTGTTATTTTTGGAAAAACGTAAACAATTCCTATAGTTAAAGCCACTAAACCTAACATTATAAGCATTGGACTTCCGCTTAACCAAGTTGTTTCACCATTAACTATAGTTTTGAATTGTTCTAATTGCGACATAAAAATAACAACTGCTAAACCATTTACGAATCCGTACATAACAGGTTGTGGAACTAATCGAATAAATTTACCAAGTTTAAAAATCCCAACTAAAATTTGAAGAATCCCAGCAATAATAATAGCTCCAAAAACATATTCTAATCCGTGAGATTTCATTAAAGCAATTAAAACGATAACTGTAGCTCCAGCTCCACCAGAAATTAATCCAGGACGACCACCAAAAATTGCAGTAATTAGCCCCATAATAAAAGCACCGTATAGTCCGACAAGAGGAGGGAAGCCAGCTAAAATTGCAAAAGACAACGATTCAGGAATCATCGTCATAGCAACTGTTAATCCAGCTAAAATTTCAGTTTTATAATTTACTTTTTGAGAAAAATCGAAAAGGTTAAATACTTTTTGCATTTTAAATGTTCACTTTTGGCTTAAAAAATTCAAAGGTAACGATTTAAAAATGGACATTATAAAATTAAAGATTCTATGTTTACAATATGTATATAAACTACTATTTTAGATGTGGTATTTAATTTGTTTAGATTTAAAAAATGTAAAATTTTAATTCACAGAGTTACTTTTAATAATTCTAATTGCTTCATTTATAAATAAATCTTCTTGAGAATGATCATTATTAATCAGCACGTTTGGTTTTAAATCTGTTCTTGATTTACCATTTAATTGTTGCACATCATTACATGGTATTTGATAATCATAAGGCAAATATTTGAATTTATACCCACACATTGATCCCGCTAATTTTTCCATTTCAGTTCCTAAAACCATACCAATTTTATTTGATTTTACACCAGAGGCTAATCCTTCACCAACACTACCTGTCCATCTTCCAACAACTAAAACCATGGGTTTGTTCACAAATGGCTTTTTAGGTTTTAACTGATCTGTTTTTTGCTTTCCATCTAAAAATTCATATTTTTGAAAAGGTATTTTTTGTTTTATAAAATGTGCAATAATTGGATATGCAGCAAAAGTACTACCACCATTTGCTGAATTTCTGATATCAATTACGATACCTTCTGTATGCTTAAGTTTTCTTAGAGCTTTATTCATAGCAAATCTTGTGAAGATATTACCCAATGAGTTATTAATTCTTATAATTCCAATATTATCAATAATTTTATAGCTAAGAATTCCTTTATCATTTCGAAGTTTAACATTATTTATGTCAAACTTTATGATATTTCCATTTTTTAATTTTAAAGTAAGTTCTCTTTTTTCATTGTATTTACCCGCGAGAATTTTATTGATAATCCATGTTCTAATTTCTATATTATTTTTATTGTTACAATGACAAGGGAATTTTTCGATAACATTTTCTAAAGGTTCATTGTTAAAGTCTAAAATTTCTGAACCAATGATTTCAATTTCTATGTTATTTTTAACTTGATCTTTCCAATAGTCGGTTATTATAACTTTATTCTCAATAATTGAGGCATATATTGGACTGTAAATTCTGTAAGAGCTATTTGTATTTGTCGTAAGATGCAAGTGTGAATCATAAAATTCAAAGAACATAAATTCAAAAAATAATAATGCATCTCTACGATTATTTATGTTTTTTAACTTTTCACTGTAATGATTTTTAAAACAATCTAAATCAACCTCTTTTTTATTATAATAAAAATAATTAATTTGTAAATCGGAAATTAATTTGTTAATATCTTGTCTTAATTTTATAGTGTCAATTTTTGAGTTTTGTGCATTTATAAATGAAATAGTGAAAAAGATATTGA
>JAIXHM010000030.1 GCA_030145825.1 Flavobacterium sp. | reverse complement strand
TGGTTTTACTTGATGAAACTTGAATGCCTTGTTCATTTGAATATATTGAAACATGGTTTTCTGCGATTACTTCATCTTGTGATAATGTTGATTTGTAAACCAATTCGAAACGATTTTCAAAAACACCGGCAGCACTTGTAAAGTCATATGGCGATTGTTTTAAATTGTGAACAATATTTAATTGGTTGTCTTTTAAATACACATTTTGAGTATCAAATAAGCCATCAAATGTTTCAATTGCAATGTTATAATTACCCGCTTCTAAAACTTTTAAACCAAGAGGCACAATATCTTCATCGTTAAATGGTAATGCTTTACCTTGAATTACATAAGCTTCATTATTTAAAACTGAGTAAATCATTGGTTTAGTATCATCTAATATTTTACCATCTATTACTAAGTCAACAGCGCTTGTAGCGCCTTCCATATAACCTACAAGAATTTGGTTGTATGAAGTGTTAGCATCATTTAAGTTTAACCAAACTCTGTGTTTTTCTACAGGAGTTGTTGTACTATTAGTCTGTGCTGTTCTAAAGAATTGCGTACTTGTAACAGCATTTGTACGTTGTGCATTGTTAAATACAACTGCATCGGCAGCAGTAGCTTGAACAAAAAATCCTTGTCCTGTTTGGATAGTTCCGTTTGGTACTTTACCACTTGCAAAGGCAGCAGTTCCTCCTAGAGTAGTATAAGAAGCGAAGTTATTTTGTGGATATACACCGCCACTTGCAGGGGTTGTATTAGTCCAAAAATAAAGAGCCCCAACACTAGTATTATCACTTAAAAATGCATTTGCATCAATTGGAGAAGCATAAGGATTTCCTAATAAATTATATCCTGTACCTACACTTTGATTAACCACTCCATTAAAAGGAACTCCTGTAAATTGACCGTTGTAAGCTGATGGAGTAGAAGAACTCCAAGTATTATCTACACGAATCATATAACCTTTACCAGCCACAAAACTATTTGTTGGTGTTACCGATTGATAAGCTGTTGGCGTAGTTGTTCCTGTATATAAATATTCGTAAAAACGAGTAGCTACAGTATTAGGTGAAAACGCTTGTAACTGTTGTGAAGCAACTGGTGCAGACCAAGCTGTATAATCTAAACGTATCATTGGAGATGAACTGCGTTTTACTAAAATGGCACCCGTATTTACAGCAGTATTATCTATTTGACGTAATGCAGCATTATTTTCAACTGTTAATGATGAACCAGCAGCAATATTAACTGCTCCATTTACTACAAAAGTATCTCCAGCATTAACAATAACTTGAGCGTTGTTGCTAACCGTAATAGAACAAGCATCTAAACTTCCTGTTGAAGAATAGTTCCCTGTAAAAATAGCTGCTTTTACCTTAGTTGGAGCTCCATTTGACCAAGATGAACCATTCCATGTTGTACTGATGTCGCCGCAAGCTAAAATGTTAATATTTACAACTTGATTTCCAATCCATCCATTTGCTGAATTTTTAACATCAACAATCATCGTGGTAGTATTACTTGAAGATTCTGTATTAACATATGTTAAATTACCGCTATCAATGTCGTTTTGTGTAAAAGTGTCTCCAATAGCTAAAGTAACATCGTTTAATTTTATTTCACCTATACTTGGCAGTTCTACTAAAGTAAATACTTGTTGTGATGCAGACTCTGAAGAAGTTGAAGCAAATATTTCAGAAGTTATAACCTCATGCGATGTATTAGTTAAAGTTACAATTCCATTGTTTACTAAATTTGGAACATTTGTAATAGGAGCAATACTACATAAATTAAGTGTCCAACTATCAATAATACCGTTATCACCGTTATAAGGGTCATTTACATATAACAGCCAGTTTCCATTTGAATTTCCATTTTGAAAAGTACTTAAAGGTTGATTTGGTTGAACATTTCCAGTTAGTGCGGGTACAGAAGTAGTACAAGTAATTGGGAGGCCACCATCTATAAATTTGGCATTAATATTATCGTTGTCGCCACAAGCTTCTTGAGCTAAAATGATATAATTTCCAAAAGGATCTTCAAGATAAATAGTCATGTCTTGTATATAAGTATGGTTTAAAACTAAATCCATATTTACATTTCCAACTGTAAAATTATCTGGAACATTCACGCTTGAAATACTCCAACCAACACCCATTCCAATACCAGAATTGTCTACTGTGTTGTTAATGGCAACGTCAGTATTTTGTGTGTAGGAATAGGCACAATTTAAAATACCAGTTTGAAAAGCTTTTGTTGCAGAAGCGTTTCCAGTAGCACATCTATTAGTTGGCGTAACTCTCCAATAATAAACTGTTTGATCAGTTAATCCGTTTACTTGAACTGAAGTTCCCGTTTCAACAGAAGTATGAATTATGTTGTTAAAATCCGCATCGGTAGCAATCTCTAAAGTATAACTTTCAGCATTATCATTACTATTCCACTCTAATGTTGGAGATGTAGATATTCCCGTTGCTCCGTTAGTAGGAAGACTAGTAAGTTGAGGATATGATGTAAAATCTGTATGATAAACTGTTAAATAAATTTTTCTTGTTTCGGATTCAGATCCGTTGTTTCCAATTATTTCTATTTCGTGAGTTCCTGCAGCTACATTTGTTAGGTTACTTAATGTAACAGAAAAAGTTCCATCAGCATTAATTGATGTTTGACTAAAGTTTAAAGTTGCTCCTGTAGGTACATTATTTGCAGAAAGTGTAACGCTTCCTCCGCCAATTTTCTTGAAATTAAAGTTGTAAACTGGATTTGATGCATTAGAACAAACAGTTTGTGTATTAGCAATCGTATTAAATGTAAAATTTGATGTAATACCTGTCACAACTAAAGAAAAATTTTGAGGACCGTCTACTAAAGTTCCTTTATGGGTTACTGTAATTGTGTAAACAGTTCCAGCAGTTGGCGCATCTATATTAATACGTTCTACATTGTCCACATTATTGTCACCTGTTCTTATAGCATTTGCAGTAGCATTAGTTTGTAAACGCCATGGATAGTAAGTGTTTGATGCTTGAGTTATCCTGATGTCTAAATCATTTGTTAAATCTGGTGTTGATTCGTTTAAGGTGCCATTGTTAATTTTACTAGCATCAGGTGCGTCGGTCCAAGTTATTGATCCTAAAAGTGGTACTCCACCTCCTTGAGCAACTACTTGCATAGTAAACGTTTGACCTTGATTCAAAGTTTCTTCCGAAATCCATGAAGTTAAACCATTATTTGTTATAGCTTCAACACATGATTTAGCATCTAAATATCCCCATCCATAATTAGCGTCTGGGCCAGGTCTTCCCCTGTCAGTTGCTGTATGACAAGCTAATCCTTTAAGAGTTGCCGCCTTCATAAACGAACCATTAACATTATAATAATGTTGTTGAACTAAAGTAAGTGTTCCAGTTACATTTGGTGCAGCCATTGAAGTGCCCAGCATTGTTGTATATTGTGAAGTTGTACCGCCAGTACCACTACCATTTCCGCAAGAATATATTCCCGAACCCGTCCCGGCACCATCACCAGTAATATCGGGTTTAATTCTTCTGTCATCTGCAGGTCCTTGACTTGAAGATGCGTGTATTGTTCCTCCTCCAGTTATAGCGCCAGTAGTGGTATTAACTGTTGCATCCAGAGCATTCGCTACAGTTAAAATATTTTTAGAGGTTTTATTCCCGTTTAATTTATCATAGCCTGTAGTGGTAGGGTTTGGGTTTGTTGTACCGCCATCATTTCCCGCAGACATTACTGGTAAATAATATGGGAAATTGTATGCAATAACATCCCAATTGTACGAATCTTGAGTATAAGCTCCCATATACCAAGATCCAGGTACATTAGCAATTGGAACTCCATATGAATGGTTAGATAAAAGCATACCGTTCATAGCTTCAGCAATAGCTTCGCTTTCGTCTTCATTCCAATCGAAAGAACGAGCCGTTGCTTGTGGAGCCATTCCTTTTGCATCAGATCTACCACTAAAAGTACCCGATGCAATCATGGTTCCCATTACGTGAATTGAGTGGAAACTATTTGTGTTTCTAGTTGTTCCATCAACCATTGTGATACGGCCAGCGTATTCTTGATGTTCATGTATGGGGCCACCGTCCCACATTCTGGGAACCATACCTAATCCTGTTAGATTTAATCCTAACCCTCCTCCAGATCTTAAAAAATCAACTCGAGTAGAGGTTGCTGCTTGGGCGTTATCAATAGAAAAATAAATAGGCTCACCACTTGGCAATAAATACATCAACTCATCAAAACTACCGTCTTTATTTTCTCGATAAACTGGAATGTTATTTTTTTTAGCAAAAGTTATTGCTTTTTCCTTGTCAGCTTTTTGTCTTGCTTTAACTTGTTTGTAAAGTTCTTCTCCTTTTTTTAAATCATAATTAGCAATTATTTGTTTAACCTGCTCAGGTGTTTGAGATTTAACAAATAGG
Source organism: Flavobacterium sp. (assembly GCA_030145825.1). Classification (GTDB taxonomy): domain Bacteria; phylum Bacteroidota; class Bacteroidia; order Flavobacteriales; family Flavobacteriaceae; genus Flavobacterium. Next base: position 18,254 of record JAIXHM010000030.1, on the reverse strand, counting down.
CTAATTAAGAAAAAAAATGATAAAATGTAGTTATTTCTCATTTTTAGTTAGTTAAGTTTTATTTTTTTGGGATTAAGATTGCTAATTTATAAAAATTTTGATATAAAAAATATTTTTTATTTCCGTTTGTTTATAAGAAAGTAATATTTATATTTGCACCCACAATAAAAGCCACTGCGGGTGTGGTGAAATTGGTAGACACGCCAGACTTAGGATCTGGTGCCGCAAGGTGTGAAGGTTCGAGTCCTTTCACCCGCACAACAAAAAAGCCTTTCAAATGAAAGGCTTTTTTTATTGTATAAAATTTTTATTTCCACTCAACAGTTTCCATAATTTTTCTAATATCGTCTTTTAAATAACTTGCAGCAGGAAGAATTGAATCAAAATTTGGTTTAGCATAAAAATACATGCTTCCTACAAGGAAATTTTTTGTACTATCTGTAACATAAAATTGTGCATTAGTGGCGGCATTACCACCAACTTCTGAAAACATTCCGTAGACTTTTTTGTCTTTATTTATATAAGGTTGTGTTGAAATATCATCGGCTTTAATAACGTGATCGTATGTTAGCTTTTGAGCGTCGCGAAGTAAATCGTTTATATTGTTATTTACTTGTTTGTAAGTAACATAAATAGTAGCTTTCATTTTTGGATAATGAATTTCGTAGGCACAAGGCTGACTAGATTTAATTTTAGCTGTGTTGTTTACCATAAATGTAAAAGGGCAACTTCCGTCTAGCTTTCCATAAGTAGAATTGGGATAATCCAATCTTAATTGTGCTTTAGGTTTTGGTATGGTGTCATCCCCACAAGAACTAAGAAAAAAGCTTATAAATAAGTTGAAGAAAAGTATTTTTTTCATCAGATGCTATCGATTGATTTGTTAAATTATAATTTACTCTAACGTAACTTTTATTTGTTTTAGTCTTCTTTTATCTAAACTTTCTATAGTAAAGGTGTAATTTTTGAATTGAATTTTTTGGTTTTTTTTAGGAAAATTTCCTGAAATTTCAAGTATAAAACCAGCGAGTGTTTCTGCTTCTCCTTTGGAATTTTCAAATTCATCTTCGTTGATATTAACAATTCTAAAGAAATCCTTTAGACTTATTTTTCCTTCAAATACAAAGTTTTTTTCGTCTATTTGAGAATACACTAAATCCTCATCATCAAATTCGTCACTTATATCGCCAACAATTTCTTCTAAAATATCTTCTAAAGAAATTAAACCTGATGTGCCGCCGTATTCATCAACCACTATTGCAAGGTGATTTTTCATGCCTTGAAACTCTTTTAATAAATTATCGAGTTTTTTATTTTCAGGAATAAAAAATGGTTCGCGAATTAATTGTTGCCAATTAAAATCTTTTTGCTCGTCGATATAAGGAATTAAATCTTTTATAAACAGAACGCCTTCGATTTGATCGATGGTCTCTTTGTAAACAGGAATTCTAGAGTAACCTTTATCTATTATTTTTGGTAATATTTCACTAAAAGTTTCGCTCAAATCGATTGCAAAAACATCAATTCTTGGACTCATAACTTGTCTCACTTCAGTATTTCCAAAGGTTACGATTCCTTCAAGAATTTTTTGTTCTTCTTGAGTAGTATCTTGCTGGTTGGTTAATTCTAAAGCTTGTGATAATTGGTCTACAGAAAAACTAACTTTTTGAACGCTAAACTTTTTTTCAATATATAGCGTTATATTGCGCATTGGTATTGTTAATGGAGAAAGTAATTTTTCAAGTATAGAAATTGGTGTGGCAACTAATTTAGCAAACGCAATGTTATTTCTATTGGCATAAATTTTTGGTAAAACTTCTCCAAATAATAAAATTAAGAAAGTAACCACTACAACTTCTAGTATAAATCGAATCAATTCTGAAGCAACCGCACCAAATATTCTTTCGCTAAAAGAAGAGAAAATAATAACAATTGCAATGTTTATAAAATTGTTTGCAACTAATATAGTGGCTAATAATTTTTTTGGTCGTTCTAGTAAATGAGTGATTAAATTTCCCTTATTGTAATCGGTTTCTTTTAAATCGTCTATATCTTTTTGAGAAAGTGAAAAAAGAGCTACTTCTGAACCTGAAATAAAAGCAGAACACAACAACAAAACTAATACAGCAAAAATACTTATTAGCATTTCAAAATCAAAAGAAGTAACTAAACTGGATGGGTCGGAGTCCAAATTTAAATAAATTTAGTTAAACATTAAAAAGGTAAATCATCGTTTGAGTGACCTAAATTTTCTTGTTCAAAAGTACTGTTTTTTGGAACATTAATTTCAGGTGATCTAAAATTTTGTTTATCACTTGTTTCGGTTTCCTTTTTTGTTGTTAAAAAAGTAAATTCTGTTACTTGAATTTCGGTTGTATATTTTGTTGTGCCATCATCTGTTTGCCATTGACGCGATTTAATTCTTCCTTCAATGTAAATTTTATCTCCTTTTGAAAGATATTTTTCGCAAATTTCAGCTGCTTTATTTCGCACTACAATATTGTGCCACTCTGTAGAGTTAATTTTCTCTCCAGTAGATTTGTTAATATAAACTTCATTTGTAGCTAATGGGAATCTACCTATGCAGTTTCCACCATCAAAATAATGCATTTTAACTTCGTCTCCTAAGTGACCAACTAAAATGACTTTGTTAACTGTTCCGTTCATGGCGTATAGCGATTTGTAAACCAAATATACTATTTTTTAATCAATTCAAATAATTAGCCTCAATAAAATTATGAATTACAATTGGGAACGGCTTTAAAACAAGTTCATTTAATGTAATACTATTCTTTAAATTTGTTTTTAATGTTACTTCAAAAAAGTGAATGTGTAATTTTTGATGCGACAATTTGTGAATTATTTCTTTTTCGTTAAAAAGTTTTATGTTTTCTACGTTATATGTTGCTTTAATAGATTTAATTATGTTTTCTAGTGAATCTTTTTTTTGAGTCTCAAATAAAGGAAATTGATGTAAGTTTTTCCAAATATCGTTTTCAGATCTTTTTTCTAAGATGAAATTTCCGTTTGCATCTTTTACTACAATAAAATTCAAATATCGATTCGTTACTTTAGTTTTTTTGAGTTTTACAGGTAACTCATTTACTTTCTTGTTTTGTAATGCGAAACAACTGTTATTGAAAATGCAAGTGTCGCAAGCTGGGTTTTTTGGAACACATTGTAAAGCGCCAAATTCCATGATGGCTTGATTAAATACGCTGGCATGTCCCTCTGGAAGTAAATTGTCTGCAAGTTCTTGAAATGTTTTTTTGGTTTTAGGTTGTGAAATGTCAAGATCAAGGCCAAAATATCGTGCCAAAACACGGTATACATTTCCATCTACAACAGCTATGTTTTCTTCATATGAAAAGGAAGCTATCGCGGCTGCAGTATAATCTCCAACTCCTTTTAGTTTTTTTAATTCTAAATAGTTTTTTGGAAAAGTGCCGTTAAAGTTTTGAGTGATATTTTTAGCTGTTTCGTGTAAATTTCTAGCTCTTGAATAGTAACCTAATCCTTGCCAAAGTTTCAAAACCTGTTCTTCGTCAGCATTTGCAAGACTTTCAACAGTGGGGAATGCTTCTGTGAATTTGAGATAGTAAGGTAAACCTTGAGCTACTCGAGTTTGTTGTAAAATAATTTCTGAAAGCCAAATATGATAAGGGTTTTTAGTGTTTCGCCAAGGTAAATTTCGTTTGTTTTGTAAATACCAACTAATTAATGCTTTAGAAAATTCCATTTAAAATTGCTTATAAAAGCAAAATTAAAAACTTTAATAGTTAAATTTTAATCAATTAAGGTTGAGTTATTGTTTTTTTTATTCGTATATTTGCACTCTCAAAAAAATGAACACATAAAATTAATACGAAAGAAAATGACGAAAGCTGATATCGTAGCGAAAATTTCTGAGAAATTAGGTCTTGAAAAATCTGATGTTCAAGCAACTGTAGAGTCTTTTATGGAAGAAGTAAAAAACTCATTAGAAACAGGAGATAATGTTTACTTAAGAGGTTTCGGTAGTTTTATTATTAAAACTAGAGCTGAAAAAACTGGAAGAAACATATCAAAAAATACAACGATTAAAATTCCTGCACACAACATTCCAGCTTTTAAACCAGCAAAAGTATTTGTTGAAGGTGTGAAAACAAAAACTGAAGTTACAGTATAAAATTTATTTATTAATTAAAACCAACTAGTTATGCCAAGTGGTAAAAAAAGAAAAAGACATAAGGTAGCAACGCACAAACGTAAGAAGAGAGCAAGAGCTAACCGTCATAAAAAGAAAAAGTAGTTTTAAACTACTTTTCTTTTTTTAAAAAGTTCTTTGAAACGAATCGATTTATTCGATTCTCGGGTAAAATTACCTGTAAAAAAATGTTTAATCCATCCTTTCAATTTAGTTGAGAGTTATGAGTTATCAGTTGTGAAACTGTAAACTACAAACTACAAACTTTATAGTTGGGATAAAAATGTACCGCATGAACAAAGAATTAATTATTCGTTCAGGTTCTGATGCAGTAGATTTTGCCTTATTAAAAGATGGAAAACTAATTGAATTACATAAAGAAGAAGAAAAAGGAGCAAAGTTTCAGGTGGGCGATATTTTTATTGCAAAAATTAGAAAACCAGTACCAGGATTAAATGCTGCTTTTGTGAACCTTGGTTATGAGAAAGATGCATTTTTACATTACCATGATTTAGGTCCAAATTTAGCTTCTTTATTAAAATTCATTAAACTTGTAAGCGCAGGTAAATTAAAAGATTATTCACTCAAAAATTTTCCTTTTGAAGCTGAAATTGATAAAGATGGTGCTATAGCCGATGTGCTAAGTGCAAATCAATCAGTTTTAGTACAAATTGTTAAAGAACCTATTTCTACAAAAGGACCACGAATTAGTTCTGAAATTTCATTAGCAGGACGTTATGTGGTTTTAGTTCCATTTTCTGATAGAGTGTCGGTTTCGCAAAAAATCACTTCTAAAGAAGAAAAAGAGCGCTTAAAAAGATTGGTTCAATCTATTAAACCAAAAGGATTTGGGGTTATTGTTCGCACAGTAGCCGAAGGCAAAAAAGTTGCAGAGCTTGATCGCGATTTACAAAATTTATTTGAACGCTGGTCGGCCATGTGCAAAAGACTACAAACTGCTCATCACCCATCAAAAGTATTAGGAGAGTTAAACAAAGTATCTTCTATATTAAGAGATGTATTTAATGATACCTTTACGGGTATTCATGTAGACGACGAGGAGTTGTATCTACAAACGAAGGACTATTTGCAAGAAATAGCTCCGGATAAAGTGTCTATCGTAAAACACTATCAAAGTAAAGAATTACCTCTTTTTGAGAAATATCATATCGAAAGACAAATTAAAACCTCTTTTGGTAGAACTGTTTCAATGCCCAAAGGAGCTTATTTAATTATTGAACATACCGAAGCATTACATGTTGTAGATGTAAATAGCGGTAATCGATCAAACAAAGCTCAAAGTCAGGAAGAAACTGCTCTAGAAGTAAATATGATTGCAGCTGCTGAGATAGCAAGACAATTGCGTTTACGTGATATGGGAGGAATTATTGTTGTTGATTTCATAGATATGCAAAATGCTGAAAATAGAAAGCAATTGTATGATTTCTTGAAAGAAGAAATGAGTGACGATAAGGCTAAGCATAAAATCTTGCCTCCTAGTAAATTTGGATTAATTCAAATTACTAGACAACGCGTTAGACCAGAAGTGGCTATAAAAACTAGGGAAGAAAACCCAAATAATGAAAATGGAGAAATTGAAGCTCCAATTGTAATTATAGACAAAATAACTGATAACGTTGAAAGAATTTTGAAAGACCACAAAAAAGTGGTGCTTAATGCACATCCTTTTGTGGCAGCATACCTTACAAAAGGTTTTCCATCAGTTCGAACTAAATGGTTTTTCGAACATAAAAAATGGGTGAAAATTATACCTCGTGACGCTTACACGTATTTAGAATACCATTTCTTTGACAAAGAAGGAAATGAAGTAAAATAACTAAAAACCGCTTTTCTTGATAGATTAGCGGTTTTTTTTATTTCTCAATCTCAATTTTTCGTTTTATTTCGAAACCTTCTTGGTCAATTACAGTAATTGTATAAATGCCAGAATTAGCTATAATTGGCATTTCGTGAAAGGTTTTAGTGCTTCCTAAATATTTATCATTCAAATACCAAAAAAGTTCTTCCTCTTGATTAGAATGCGCTACTTTAATAATGACTGGTTGGGTATTACCTTCAAAGTTTTTAGTTAAAATGATTTTTGTAAAACTTGTAGGATAAATAAAGTCCATTTTTTTGCTTACATCATTATTTTCGCAGCCTTCTTTAAACGGTGGAAGTGGTTTATAATCGATATTTTTTTTCTTGTAATACCATTCCATTACTGGCGGTAAGACAAACCAAGAATCAGTAACCATATTTTCAATTGCTTCACAACTACTATTTACACGATATTGCTTGGTTTGATCCAAATGAATCAATTTGTGGTACGGACAGTTTTTTGATTTTTTAGCTGTTTTTGGAACCCATTTTAGTTCACCTGGACAAGTATTAGTTGCTAAAAATCCTGAGTTTTTACAAATACTAACTTCTTCTAAATCGTTATAAGGTGTTTCAAACCATTTACTTCTAGGGAAAATTCTAAAAACATCAAATAGAATAGGAGCTGCACTTTCAACACCAGTTAATAAAGGCCTTCCTTCTCCAGTGGCATTTCCAACCCAAACACCAATTACATAATCTTTGTTTACGCCAACAGCCCAAGCATCTCTTCCACCAAAACTTGTTCCTGTTTTCCAAGCAATTTCAATAGATGAATCATAAAATTGCCATGCTTCGTCTCCTTCTGGTCGGTTTACTTCTTTCATAGCCTCAAACGTTTCCCAAATGGCACCAACATTCCAAATGTTTTTATTTTGAACAGATTTTCCAAAATTTACTTTTTCATCCCAATTATAATTCAAATTAGCCAATTCATTGGTTCGATATTCATCTTGGGTAGCAGTAAAATGATTAACAGTTCCTGACATAAATGAATACGCACGGCACAAATCCCATAAATTGGTTTCAGCACCGCCTAAAATAAGCGACAAACCATAATTGGAAGGTTGGCGATTCACATTGCGTAATTTTAAATTCTGTAATTGCTCATAAAATTTATTTACAGAATATTCTTGAAGCATCAAAACTGCTGGAATATTCAAAGAACGCGCTAAAGCTCTATTTGCAGGAACAGCTCCGTCATATGTTAGGTTATAATTTTGTGGCGAATAACCCGAAATTTGTGTTGGAATATCTGGAATTAATGATTCAGGTAAAATATCACCATCATCAAGCATAGAAGCATACAAAAAAGGTTTTAAAATACTTCCAGTGCTTCTTGGTGCTTCAATTATGTCAACATCTTTTTGATGATTTTTATCGGTTGGGCTATTCCCAACATATGAAATAATATTTCGAGTTTTTACATCAACTACAAGAACCGCAATATTGTACACTTCATTTTGTTTGTAAAAATTGTAATATTGTTTTACAATATCATTTACGCGCTCTTGATGATAAATTGATAGTGTTGTTTTTATTTTTTGGCCTTTATGTTCTTTTGCAGTTTTTTGTAAAAGATGTGGTGCGATTTGCGGAACATCGAATGGTTTTTGTGGCAAACTTTCTAATAAAGCCAACTCATAGGTTTCTTTATCTATTATTTTATCCTGCCAAAGTTTCTTTAACAAACGATTCCTTTTATCTAATAATTGTTGTTGGTTTTTGCCTGGATAAATTAAACTAGGCGCATTTGGTAGAACAGCTAAAGTAGCAGCTTCCGCCCAAGATAATTGGTGTGGTTGTAATCCGAAATAACGCCAAGATGCCATTTCTAATCCTACAACATTACTTCCAAAAGGAGCATGTGCGGCATATAATCCTAAAATTTCATCTTTACTGCATCTAAACTCCAAACGAGTCGCCAGAATTATTTCTATGAATTTCTCGAAATAGCTTCTTTTTTGATTTTCTCGATGTAATCGTATTACCTGTTGTGTCAACGTACTTCCACCTCGAACCACTTTATTGGCTTTTCTGTTTTGTAAGAAAGCGTGGTACATTGAAATAGGGTTGAAGCCAAAATGCTTGTAAAAATGTTGGTCTTCAAAAGCTACAATACATGTTTTAAATTTATGTGGAATACTATCACTTTCTGGAAAGCGCCACTGACCATCATCTGCAATTTTGGCGCCTAAAAGTTGCCCTTCTTTACTTTCAATTACAGTTGCATAATCGTTTTTAAACAACACTTTTGGTAACGAAAAATAATAAACTACCACAAGAATAATTCCTATGGTAGTTTTTATTTTATTGCGTTTTATGTATTGCCAAAAGCGATTTAAAAGCATTATTCTTTAACAATTGTAATCCATTGTCCTTTGTTTCGTGCTAGATAATTATCGTCATACATGGCTTCGCATTGAACACCAGGTAAATAATAATTTCCAAGATAAGATGCATTCCAAAACATGGTAAATGTTTTGGTTTCACCAGCTTTTAAGTCGAAATAGAAATTGGTTCTATCATCTCGAATATCTATGAAATCGGCTTTGTTTTCTGTTGAATTACCAAAATCAGTAAATCGAGAATTCAAAATTTCAAATCCTGACGGAACAATTTGAGTTAAAGCTACATTTTCTACGCGTTCGTTAGAGGTGTTTCTTACGATTACTTTTGCCACAATTTCTGTGCCTTGGGTTACCGATGAAAGATTTAAAGTAGTGCCATTTTTAGCTTTATAAGTAATAACAGAACTAATATTTTTGTACACTTCTTTTTCTTCGCCAACAGGTAAAATTCCACTATTCAATACGCGAACATACAAAGTATTATTTCCGTTGTTCTTTAATGAAATGGTATTGTTTCCAGTACTCACGTCTAACGTTTTATCTAAAATTGATTTTGAAGTCGTTAAAGGCTGTGCTTTTCCTTTTTGAGTTAACGAAACAGAAATTCCTTTACCACCATTTGCCATTGCAAATTTAGACATCGCATATAAACTATAAGCTGTAGTTTGTGTACTCATCCAATTGCTTGAAGATAAGTTTTTGCCTAGTTTAGTTGCTACGTCAAAGGCTTTTGCTTTTTCACCAACTAATAAATAGGTTTCTAATAACATCGCTCTATTTCGCTCTTCCGAACCATAGTAGTAGTAATAATTGTTGCTTTCAATAGTTAATCCGTTAATTAGATTTAACGCCGTTTTTTTCTGACCAATTATCGCATAAGCAGCTGCTAAACGGAATTTCGATTCGTTAGAAATACCAACCGTTTCACGAAGTCTGTTCATTGAGCCTAAATCGGATGAACCAGCAAGCGCTAAAGTGTACAAACGATAGGCTTGTGCAAAATCGTTATGATAACGAGCATCGAAGCGCCATTGTTTAGCCATTCTTTGTTGATGTGAAATCCATTTTTGTTTGAAACCAATAGGTAACACATATCCTTTTTTCTCCGCTTCCATCATAAAATGACCTGCATACGATGTTCCCCAATCGTCAGGATGAGAATTCCCTTGCCAATATGATAATCCACCACCCGCTAATTGGAAATTGCCCAATCGTTGAATACCAATATTAATATTACGTTGAATTTGTTGTTTTTTACCATCATCAATCGATACAATATCGTTTAAGTATAGTTGAGGAAATACACTTGAAGTAGTTTGTTCCACACATCCATGAGGATATTGAATTAAATATTTTAATCTTCTATTGAAATCAATTGTTGGAAATGATGAAACTTCTACTGATGCTTTATTTGTTCCATTTACACCAAATGTTGACCAGTTGACTTGTTTTGTACTATTTGGTTCCAAAATTACATCAACAAAATCAGTAGTTTCTGGATTTGGATTTACAATATCAATTTCAACTTGATAAGATGCTTTTTCACTTCCAGAAGTAGCGATTACTTCAATTTTTCCTAAACCAGTTAGTTCGCCAACATTCAAATCGAAATACACCATTTTTTCATCTGGAGAACTAAAACTAACTGATTGCGAAGGCTGAACCACTCTAATTCCATTGTTGGTTTTTACTTGAACCGTAACATTTTTAACTTTTGGTTCCATTGCAAAAACCGTAACAGGTAAGGTAATTTTTTCGTTTGGAGAAATTTTTCTAGGAACAGAAGCTAAAACCATTAACGGACTTCTAACAGGAGTCGTTTTTTCAGTACTTCCATAAGCATTTTCGTCATCATTTCCGGCAACTACCATTGTTCGAACCGAACCAATATAATTTGGCATTTCAAACGAATGCGTTTTGGCTTGTCCTTTTTCTAGTTTAAATGGTCCAAGATAAATAACAACAGGTTTAAATCGGTTTGCCTTTTTATTGCTTCCGCCGCCTAAATCTTCATCACCACCAACACTGAAAATTTGATTTATTTTTCCACCATACGCACCAATAACATCATCATAAATATCCCAAGTTTTTACACCAAGTGCTTGTTTAGAATAAAATTTATCCCAAGCATTTGGCGTTTTAAAACGCGTTAAATCCAGTAAACCTTCATCTACTATTGCAATAGTATAACTCATTGCTTTGCCATTTTTCTCACTCACTTTTAAAGAAGCTTTTTGCTCCGGACGAAGTACTTCTGGCATGGTTAAAACAGGTTCTAGAATCGTGTTTTTATCGACTACTTCAATTGGTAAAATTCCATACATACGAATTGGTGCATCATTTACAGTTGAGGCGTGTGGTTTCAATAACGTAATGTTGATGTACACGTTTGGCGCCATATCTGCTGTAACTGGAATTTCAACTTTGGTTTCACCTTTTTGTGTATCAGTCCAAAGTGTTTTTACTACTTTAGTTCCGTTTTCTAAAGAAAGTAAAGCACGATTGCCTAAACTTGAAGGGAAAGAAACAATGGCTTTTTCGCCTACAGCATATTTCTCTTTATCAGAAGTAAATACAAGCATGTTGGCAGCTGAAGCATCACCGTTTTTAGTTTTACCCGACCAATAAGGCCAATCGATAATTTCTGTTGTGCTCGTTGCATGTCCGTCGTTTGGATCAACAACGCGAACTAAATATCTTCCCCAATCGCCTTCAGTAACTGAAAATTGAAAACTTGCTTTTCCACTTGAATTTGTGGAAATAGTGAAGTTTTTATAGGCAGTAGTTACATTATCTGAATTGTATTTTGATAAATCGTTTCCGGATGAATTCCACCACCAACGCCAATCGACTTTATATACCCGTACTTCTAAATCTTTTACTGCTTTTGGTTTTCCGTTTTCAGAAAGTGTTACCACTTCAAATTTGTTAACTTTATCAGTTTCTAAAAAGCCATATTTGTTTGGAGTTGGACTTTTTAATCCAACATAGGTTTTGTAAGGCGAAAAAGAAGCCGAAACCACATCAGTACTAAAATCGCCACCCATTTCAAAGGCTTTGGTTTGCATTACAATTTTTAATTTACCAGGTGCTTGACTTGAAATTGTAGGCTTTAAAGTTACATCTGTTTTACCATTTTCATCCACTTTGCCAGAAAACACATTGACTTCTTCTGTATAAAAATCTCTTACATCATCATCAAAATCATAATTGCTGTAATTTTTAAAAGTAGTAGCTTCTTTCATAAATTTAGCCTGCATTTCTACCTTTAAATTTTTAGCAACAGCACCATGTAGCCAAGCTACTTCTAATGTTCCTTTATTTGGATTGCTTCCAGAAATTGTAGCGCCTGCAAAACTGTTTTTAATTTTTAAACGATTCGGTTTAATGGTTTCAATTTTAATATTCTTATAAAAATTAGCACCACCAACACTTATTTTGGCTTCCCAATTACCTGTAATGTCAGTTGGTTTTGTGGCAACTGTAAATTTATAATGATTAGACTCTTTATACTTTTGAATCGCTTGATACGTCAGTTTTCCTCTTGGATCTGAAAGTTTGAATTTAATAGGGTGCGATTTTTCGAGTTTACTTTCGTTATCATTTAGCATAAAAGCAATGTGCAAAGTATCTCCAGGACGCCAAACACCACGTTCACCATAAATATAGCCTTTTAAACCTTTTTCTAAAGTAATGCCGCCTACTTCAAAATCACTAACAGATAAAGTCTGACCTTCGTCGAGTTTTACATAAGTTGTACTTTTATCTTTAGTTATGATTGCAAAAAAGGCATAACGTTTTGTTTCTGTAGTTGCAAAACCATCCACATCAGTTGTTGTTGAAGCTAATTTTTGCTGTTGATAATCATATAATTCAACATTAGCTCCCGAAACTGGTTTGGTATCCACTATATTGTTTACGGCAATAAAATAACTTCCGTTTTCGCCCCTTTTTACAATCGCTCCTAGATCGGAAGCTATAACATTTGTTCCAATGGTATTGTTATAATAATAGGATGATGAACAAGGATCTTCTCTTTCATACCAATCATAGTCATAATAATCATCGTAGTAATATTCGGTTGAGCGAACTTCATCGGATTCAAAATTTTCTTCTTCTTCCTCTTCTTCAATTGCATCACCAGTCGAACATTTAAAAAGAGAATATTTTCTAAGAATTGTTAATTCAACTCTATAAATTGCACCTGGTTCAGGTTGAATAATTTTAGATAAATCGATAGCATAAGCATTCCACTTACTATAATTGGCAAGATTATTCTTTTTTAGATACAATGTTTGCTTTGCAATTGGAGCACTAACTTTTCGAAGATTTCGACTTCCATTAATTTCGTTGTCTTGTAAAAATTGTAAAATGTTGTTTTTGTAAATTTTATACACTTTTACATCAACAGCTTTTAAGTTTACGGCTTCAAAATTGATTTTTAAATTGTTTGAACTTGGTAAAATAGTTCCGCTTTTTATAAAACGGACTTGTGGTTTAATTTGCTCAAAAGAAACTTTTTGAGAAAAATTTTGTTTCATTTTATAGCCGTCTTCGCTTTGAATTCCTTGAAAAACTTCAACTAATAATTCGCCTTTTAAGGGCTCGTTAAAGAATACTTTTAAAAGATTTCCTGCAGTTGCAAATTTTAAGTTGGTTGCAGTTTCAACTTCTACTAATCCGTTTAAATCCTGTCCTTTTTTAAGTGGATCTGAGAAGTTTAATAATAAAACTTGATTGTTGTCTTCTTGAACTTCGGCAGAAATAATTTTGAAATTGTTTTTACCAGGAATATCAAATTCCATTTCTCCTTTTTGGTCAATATCAAAATCGTTACCATTCCAAGATATATTTATTTTACTGTCGTCAACAAAACGTTGTATACTGTCAATTACAAATTTAAATTCACGTTTTGAACTTAATTCTTTATCAAATTTAACGGCAACGTTTTTACCTTTTTGTGAAACTTGAATTAATTTTTTTGCTGTTTCAAAATCTAAATTATCACTAGTGTTTAATACACCATTTATATACTGAAAATCTTTGCTATACGATTGTAAATCGATAACAGAAACCATAAAATCTTGCTTTATAGTTTTTACGGTAAAGTTAAATTCTCTTAGTTTTTTATCAACTTGTTTTAATTCTCCTAATTTAAAACTTACTTGATAAGCCGTGTTTTGATTTAATTTTTCAGATGGAATAAATGCAACAGTATTTGAAGATAAAGCAACAACTTTACCTTTTACAGATGGATTTATTTCGAATAAACTTTTATCTAGCTCTTTATTTTCATTCCAATCTTGGTTGTCAAATGCTAAAACAACTCTAATATCATCGGAACTCGATATAATACTTGGACTGTAATTAAGAATATAATCTTTGAAAAGCGAATAATCAGAATTAAAGTTTTCTGCATTTTTTTTGGAGCAGCTTGTAAATAATAGCAAAGCTATTACAGCCGATAAAATTCGTTGTTTTTTCATGATAAAGTAGAATTTAAATAGAGAATACCTTTACAACTCAAAAGGAAGAAAAAATATTGTCTTAAAGGTAGGAAAAATTTTGATAAAATTTATTAAGTTATTATTACCTTTTAGTTCTAAAGAATGCACGCATTAATAAAGAGCATTCGTTATCTAAAATTCCGCTAACAACTTCTGTTTTAGGATGTAATTGTGTTCCTAATTTTGAAAAACCTCTATTTTCATCAGAAGCACCGTAAACAATTTTTGTTATTTGACTCCAATATAATGCTCCAGCACACATTTGGCAAGGTTCAAGCGTTACATAAAGGGTACAATTTTTTAAGTATTTTCCACCTAAATAATTTGCAGCACTTGTTATGGCCTGCATTTCAGCATGAGCAGTAACATCATGTAAAAGTTCAGTAAGATTATGGCTGCGAGCAATAACGCGATTATCGATAACAATAACAGCTCCAACAGGAATTTCACCTTTTTCAAAAGCGGTTTCAGCTTCTGCTAAAGCCTTTTTCATAAAATATTCGTCTGTGAAAATGTTTTCCATACGCACAAAATTACAAATTCAATTACTACTTTTGTTACATGCAATCGAAATTACTTGACCAAATAATTTTTCCCACTGATTTGAGACAGCTTGAAGTAAGTCAATTACCTCAAGTTGCACAAGAATTGCGAGACTTTATTATTGATATTGTTTCGCAAAAGGGAGGTCATTTAGGAGCTAGTTTAGGTGTGGTTGAATTAACAATAGCCTTGCATTATGTTTTTAATACACCTGAAGATTTATTGATCTGGGATGTTGGTCATCAAGCATATGGGCATAAAATCTTAACTGGCCGTAAAGATATATTTAACAAGAATAGAGAAGAAAATGGGATTTCTGGTTTTCCAAAACGTAGCGAAAGTGATTATGATGCTTTTGGTGTTGGACATTCTTCAACATCTATTTCAGCTGCTTTAGGTATGGCAATTGCTTCAAAACTAAATGGTGACTTAGATAAACATCATATAGCTGTTATTGGAGATGCTTCTTTAGCGAGTGGAATGGCTTTTGAAGGATTAAACCATGCTGGAGTTACCGATGCTAATTTATTGGTGATTTTAAATGATAACGCCATTGGAATTGACCCCAGTGTTGGTGCATTAAAAGATTATTTAACAGCGGTTAAAGAAGGGAAAAATCCAAAACAGAATAATATAATAAAATCGTTGAATTTTGATTATTCAGGCCCCATTGACGGACATGATTTACCAAAATTAATTTCGGAATTAGAACGATTAAAAAAGGTTAAAGGGCCCAAGTTTTTACATGTTATTACCACTAAAGGGAAAGGTTTACAGTTAGCAGAAGAAGACCAAGTAAAATATCATGCGCCTGGAAAATTTGAAGCCAAAACCGGAAAAATACATCCAAGTAACGAAGAGAATTTACCACCAAAATATCAAGATGTTTTTGGACATACATTAGTTGAATTAGCTGAAAAAAACGACAAAATAATTGGGATTACACCAGCCATGCCAACAGGTAGTTCCATGAAGTTTATGATGGATAAATTTCCTGAAAGAGCTTTTGATGTAGGAATTGCAGAACAACACGCTGTTACATTAGCTGCTGGAATGGCAACGCAAGGAATGACCGTTTTTTGCAATATTTATTCTACTTTTCTACAACGTGCTTATGATCAAGTAATTCATGATGTTGCACTCCAAGATTTGCCGGTTATTTTTTGTTTGGATAGAGCTGGTTTTGTAGGAGAAGACGGAGCAACGCATCACGGTGTATTTGATATTGCTTTTTTAAGTTGTATTCCAAATTTAGTTTTAGCAGCTCCAATAAACGAGATAGAATTGCGTAATTTAATGTTTACTGCACAATTAGGATTAGAACATCCAATAGCAATTCGATATCCTAGAGGTAGAGGAGAAATCATAGATTGGCAACAACCTTTTGAAAAAATTGAAATCGGAAAGGCAGTTTTTTTGCAAAAAGGAACTAAAAAAGCGATACTTTCGACAGGAACTATAGGAACTAATGTTACTAAAGCTTTAAATTCTATTTTAAATAAAGAAGATTATTCACATTATCATTTTCCTTTTATAAAACCACTAGACAAGGATGTGCTTTTAAATGTTTTAAATCATTATGAAGAGATCATTACTATTGAGGATGGAACTGTTATTGGAGGTTTTGGAACTCTTGTTGCGAATTATTATGAACAGAATGGTTTAATTGTTAAAATGCGTAAACTAGGTATTCCTGATTTTTTCATAGAACAAGCCACCGTAAATGAACAACAACAAATTGCAGGAATAGACGTTAATAGTTTGATAAAACTTTTTTCAGAATAGATTTTTATTCGATTTTTGTACTCAAATTTACCTAACTCTATGAAAAACATATTTTTTGCCTTTTTTGTAGCATTTGTATTCACTTTAGATGCAAGTGGACAAGTTGTTAATACGAAGAAAATTGATACAGTAACGTATTGGAAAAATACGAATAAAGTAGGTTTAGCAATTTCCCAAATTACTTTTGTTAATTGGAACGCTGGAGGTAATAATTCTATTTCTGGAATTTTAAGAGGAAATTTCATCAGAGAATATTCTAAAAAGAATGTCAACTGGAAAAATGAGTTAATTTGTAAATACGGAATTAATAAGCAAGAAGGGCAAGAATTACGTAAAACAGATGATCAAGTTCAGTTTAACTCCACTTTTGGATATAGAACGGATACAATTTCAAATTGGTTTTATGCTGGAAAATTTACGTTTAATTCTCAGTTTGCAAATGGTTATAATTATCCTAATACAGATTCGCCTATTTCAAAACCATTTGCTCCAGCTTATATATTTTTGGGTATGGGTGCCGAATATATCAGAAAAGATTTAAATTTAAATCTTTATTTATCTCCTTTAACTCAAAAAACTACATTAGTTTTAGATAGAAAATTAGCGGATCAAGGGGCATTTGGAGTAGATGGTGCTGTTTATGACGAGGTAACAGGAGAATTAATTTCTCATGGTAAATTATCCAGAACTGAGATAGGTATTTTGGTTACAAATCAATGGGAAAAAGAAGTTTATAAAAACATTAATTTAGAACATCGTTTGAGTTTATATACGGATTACATTAATAATTTCGGAAATATAGATGTCGATTGGCAATTGTTACTTGAAATGACCGTAAATGATTATGTTAAAGCAAATTTGGGAACGCATTTAGTTTACGATGATGATATTAAAGCAAAAGAAGAAGTAGATGGAGAACAAGTAACTGTGGGACCTAAAGTTCAGTTAAAACAAATATTAGGCGTAGGTTTAACCTATACTTTTTAGATAAAAAAAGAGGCTTAAACCTCTTTTTTTTTATTGTGTAATAATTTTCGAATCAGTAACAGTGTAGGTGTCGCCTCCAGCAACAGCCTCTACTGTGTTTTTAAGAGATTCTAAATTTTGTTTGTTTGCATCAAATGAAACAGTGGCTAATTTTCCTTCAAAATCTACCTTAGCTTCTTTAACACCTTCTAAGTGTGCTAATTTATCTTCAATTGTTTTAGCACATCCTATTTCGCATGTCATACCTTCAATTGATAAATTTGCAGTTTCCATTTTTGCATTTTCATCCATAACTGCTACTTCTTCAGTAGAGTTTTTGCTTTCGTTAGTTTTGCTGTCTTCCTTTTTACAAGAAGTTAAAGTTAGCGAAGATAAAATGACAAGACTTAATATTTTATTTAACTTATTCATGATAATATGTTTTATAGTGCAAAATTACTAAATGTTACGCTTTTAATTGGAAATAAAACACGAATTTTGCTTCAATAATTTTTTTATGAAGAATAAAAATACAAAGTGGATATTGTTATTTTTTCTGGGTTCTGTTTGGGGAAGCTCTTTTATTTTAATGCAATTAGGATTAAAAGGAGTTAATTCTATTCAGCTTGGAGCATTAAGAATTCTATTTGCAGGAATTTTTTTAATAACAATCGGATTTAAACAACTTACAAAAATTCCTTCTTATAAATGGAAGTATATTGCATTAACGGCTTTGTGTGGCACTTTTGTTCCTGCATTTCTATTTGCTATTGCTTTAAAACATATTGATGGCTCGGTGAGTTCAATATTAAATTCATTAACTCCTTTAAATACGCTTATAATTGGATTGTTGTTTTTTAGTATACAAGTAGAAAGAAGACAAATTATAGGTGTAATTATGGGCTTTTTAGGTTGTTTACTATTAGTTTACTTCGGCAATAATGATAATACTACAGAAAATTATTTGTACGCAATTTTAATTTTCATTGCTTCAATAATGTATGGTTTAAATGTTAATTTTATAAAGAAGTATCT
>JAIXHM010000029.1 GCA_030145825.1 Flavobacterium sp. | reverse complement strand
TACAACCGAATGGAAGAAGGTTCTGTATTGCAAAAAAGGTATGCTGAACAGAAAGAGGAAGTGGAGAAATTGATTGAGAATATATAATTTGTATAAGCAAGTTAATTGCGTCATTAAAAAAAAATACAATGTGGAAAGACTATACATATAAAAATTTATTAGATGGTAAACCTCCCTGCTTCCTTGCAGGCACTTTAGTAAAAACCGAAAATGGGTTATGTGAAATTGAAAAAATAGAAAAAGACACAAAAGTATTGTCTTATAATTTTGATTCCAAAAAAACGGAATACCAGCAAGTTTTACAAACCTTTTCCAATTTTGCAGAAAAGTATGTAGTCATACATACCGAAACCGAAGTTCTAAAAGTTACAGGAGCACACTTGTTTTATGTACACAATGAAAACAAATGGCTGGCAGCTAGCCAATTAAAAGTAGATATGCACCTTGTGGATGATAACCAAAATTTAGTAGCTATAAAAAAATTAGAAATCATCAAAGCAGAAGTGCCTACCTATAACCTAGAAGTAGCCAAAAACCACAATTATTACGTAGGTGAAACACAACACATTCTTACCCATAATGATGGTAAAAAACTAAAGTTTATGAATACTGAAATGTTTGATTTCAGATTTTATGAGTTTTTAGATTTAAATGATAAACCATTATATGTCGGACAAACTACGCAAGGATATGATGTAAGGATATCACAACATTTTAAGGATTATGAAAAATTTCCTGAAAAAAAACCTTTTGTTGAGTTTGAAAATCCGAAACAAATTATTGTAAATGGACAAAAACCGCCCTACAAAATGACCCCATTTGAGGCAGCAGTAACCGAAATGCATGAACTACAAACAAGAGGCGGCAAGAGAATAGATGGAAAAGGTTTGTTCAATAAGAAATACCCTGTTTCCAAAATAACGTTTGATCGTATCAAAAAAGATTTTCCAAATTTTAATCCGTGTCGTTTTTATTATTAAACTAAAAATTAATTCCAATGAATTACCCTGAAGTATTATTCAAAAACATATACTGGACTTTTTGGGAGCCAGCATTTCAAGATATGGACGAATTTCAAAACGCTTTCAAAAACTACCATAAAAGCATTGGCTACAAAGGCAAATTTCCATCCATTCAATGGAATGAGGTTTGCATCAATGCGCCTAAAGTAATTTTACAATATGTAATATTCCCTAAAACAGAAAATGACGAAATAGACGAACCACAAGTGGAAATTATTGCTGATAATGGCATTTCTTTTACACCAAAAGAATTATTATTCAAAATGCACAACACTATTTGTAGCGCCTTAGTCAATGAAGACCACCATTATTTTGAAGGACTAACATTTTCTACCGACCAAGACCCAACTTATAAAGGTTTTCCAGTTTATTTTGTAGATTTAGGAAGTTAAAATTTAGAACAGGTTTGTTTTTAAGACTACTTCGCTTTACTCGCAATAACTAAACAAAAAAAATCCCGAGCAATGCTCGGGATTTTATATTTATTCTACTTCGTTCATTTTAAAAGATTCCATAAACTTAGTGGTGTAATTACCAGCAACATAATCTGGCTCATCCATTAACTGTCTGTGGAAAGGAATAGTTGTTTTAATACCTTCAATTACGAATTCATCTAAAGCGCGTTTCATTTTATTAATTGCTTCTTCACGAGTTTGAGCAGTTGTAATTAACTTCGCAATCATTGAATCATAATTTGGCGGAATGGTATATCCTGCATACACGTGAGTATCTAAACGCACTCCGTGTCCTCCTGGTGCATGTAAAACCGTAATTTTACCTGGCGAAGGTCGGAAATCATTATATGGATCTTCCGCATTAATACGACATTCTATTGAGTGTAATTGAGGGAAATAATTTTTACCCGAAATTGGCACTCCAGCCGCCACTAATATTTGCTCACGAATTAAATCGTAATCGATAACTTGTTCTGTAATTGGGTGTTCTACTTGAATACGCGTATTCATTTCCATAAAATAGAAATTTCTATGCTTATCTACTAAGAACTCAACCGTACCAGCACCTTCATACTTAATATATTCAGCTGCTTTAACTGCTGCATCACCCATTGCTTTACGCAACTCGTCGGTCATAAACGGAGAAGGTGTTTCTTCTGTTAATTTTTGGTGACGACGTTGTACTGAACAATCTCTTTCTGAAAGGTGACATGCTTTACCAAATGAATCGCCTACCACTTGAATTTCAATGTGACGTGGCTCTTCAATTAGCTTTTCCATATACATACCATCGTTTCCGAAAGATGCAGCCGCTTCTTGACGAGCACTTTCCCAAGCTTTTTGAAGATCTTCTTCTTTCCAAATGGCACGCATACCTTTACCACCACCACCAGCAGTAGCTTTCATCATAACGGGATAACCGATTTTCTTAGCTGTTTTTTTAGCATCTTCAAACGAAGCTAAAATACCTTTTGAACCTGGTACACAAGGAACTCCTGCAGCTTCCATAGTCGCTTTTGCAGTAGCCTTATCTCCCATTTTTTCAATCATTTCTGGAGAAGCACCAATGAATTTAATTCCGTGTTCTTCACAAATCTTTGAAAACTTAGCATTTTCAGATAAGAATCCATATCCTGGATGAATTGCATCAGCATTTGTAATTTCAGCAGCAGCAATAATGTTAGACATTTTTAAGTACGAAAGGTTACTTGGTGGAGGTCCAATACAAACCGCTTCATCAGCAAAACGAACGTGTAAACTATCTGCGTCTGCAGTGGAGTAAACCGCTACCGTTTTAATACCCATTTCTTTACAGGTTCTAATTACACGTAGTGCAATTTCACCTCTATTGGCAATTAATATTTTTTTAAACATCGCATTCTAATTTGAAAATTAAACAATTTGAAAATTTGAAAATGAATTCAAATAATTACATCTTTTCAAATTAAGATGGATCAACTAAGAATAATGGTTGATCAAATTCAACTGGTGATGAATCGTCTACTAAAATTTTAACGATTTTACCAGAAACTTCTGATTCAATTTCGTTAAATAATTTCATTGCTTCGATTACACACACCACATCTCCTTTACCAATAGAAGAGCCAACCTCAACAAAAACAGGCTTGTCTGGTGCAGGTTTTCTATAGAAAGTACCAATCATTGGCGATTTTATAGTGATATATTTACTATCGTCAGAGGCAGATTCAGTTGCAGGAGCAGTCGCAACAGGTGCTGTGGGTGCAACAGGTTGTGGTGCTGCAGCTTGAGGTAATGCATTTGTTACAGGAACATGTTGAACAAAAGTTGTTGTAGGCTCTGTTCCTTCAGCTGTAGTTTTAATAGTGATTTTGAAATCGTCCATTTCTAATTTCACCTCTGTAGCTCCAGATTTTGCTACAAATTTGATCAAATTTTGAATTTCTCTAATATCCATGTTTACAAAATTTTAAATTTGGTTTAGTATAGTTTGTTATTTTGTGTCATACGCCCATTTTAGATAAATAGATCCCCAAGTGAATCCACCTCCAAAAGCAGCAAAAATTATATTATCACCTTTTTTAAGTTGTTTCTCAAAATCGCATAATAAAAGTGGTAAAGTAGCCGAAGTTGTATTTCCATATCTATGGATATTTACTAAAACTTTAGATTCATCTACTCCCATTCTATTTGCTGTAGCATCAATAATTCTTTTATTTGCTTGATGTGCTACTAGCCAATTTACGTCTTCGTGAGATAAATTGTTGCGTTGCATAATTTTTTCACTTACGTCTGCCATACCAGAAACTGCATATTTAAAAACTGTCTTACCATCTTGAAATACAAAATGTTGTTTGTTTTTAACTGTATCTTCTGATGGAGGCAAAATTGATCCACCTGCATCAATTTTTAAGAATTCGCGACCAATACCGTCACTTCTTAAAAATTCATCTTGAAAACCAAGACCTTCGTTATTTGGTTCAAATAAAACCGCCCCTGCACCATCACCAAAAATGATACAAGTTGCTCTATCTGTGTAATCAATGATAGATGACATTTTATCGGCTCCTATTAACAATACTTTTTTATATCTTCCTGATTCTATGTATGCTGATGCAGTAGACATTCCGTAAAGGAAACTTGAACATGCCGCTTGAAGGTCGTAAGCGAAAGCATTTGTTGCCCCAATTTGTGTTGCTACAAAAACTCCTGTAGAAGCTACAGGCATATCGGGAGTTGCAGTTGCTAAAATTACCAAATCTATTTCTTTTGGATCTAAATTGGCTTTTTCAATTAGGTTTTGCGCTGCCTTGATGGCTAAGTAAGAAGTACCTTTACCTTCTTCCTCTTTTAATATTCTTCTTTCTTTAATTCCTGTTCTGGTAGTAATCCACTCATCATTTGTGTCTACCATACTTTCAAGCACTTGATTTGAAAGCACAAATTCAGGAACATATGAACCTATAGCTGTAATTGCTGCTGTTACTTTATTCATAAAAACTAATTTTCTTCTCGATTTTAAAAAAAATCAAAAAGTGGTGGAAATTACGAAAAAAATCGAAAACAATAAAATTATAAATCGATAATTATCTCCTTAAAAACCAGCTAATAACAAAAAAACTCTCACCATGTGAGAGTTTTTTATGCTATCTCAAAACCATTAAGCTACTGCCTCAGTTTTGTCAACTACAACTTGTCCTCTGTAGTATAATTTTCCTTCGTGCCAGTAAGCTCTGTGGTACAAGTGTGCTTCACCAGTTACCGGACATGTAGCAATTTGAGGAGTAGACGCTTTATAATGCGTTCTTCTCTTATCTCTTCTTGTCGACGACTGTCTTCTCTTAGGATGTGCCATTTTTACTTATTTTTATCCGTTAATAGTTTTTTTAATTCTGCCCATCTAGGGTCTATTTCATCTTTCTCTTGTTCAATTTCTTTTTTAGGAGACAAAGCTTCTAGTTTTTCTATTGCTTCTCCACCTAAACTTCCATCCTTAACACCAGGATGGATTCTTTTTGCTGGAACTGACAATACAATCATTTCGTATATGTATTGTGAAACATCTACTTGAAACTCTCCATGTGGAAGAATCAACATTTCTTCATTTTCATCGTTGAACTCTTCCCCAAATTTGACTATAAGCTTTAGATTACCTTTAATTTTCAAATCGAAGTCTTCATTAGATAAGTCACAAGGCACATTAACCGTACCTTCATGCTTAAAAGTTAACTCTAACATCGTTGATTTTTTATCTAAAACTACTTTAACATTAATATTTGCATTGTTAAATTCATTATAGTCAAAATGCTCAAAGAACGAATTATCTACCTGATAATCAAACTGATGTTTCCCAAACTTTAATCCCGTAAACGGAATTAAAAATTCTTTAAAATTCTTCATGACAACAGTTTACCCATTTATTCGGGGTTGCAAAGATATTAATTTTATTATAAAATAAAACTGGTTATTAACATTTTTTTGTTTATAACGTATTTTCTTTTATTTTTAAAGGATTTTCTGACAATTCTAAGTACTCTCCTCTGTTACTGTAAATATCAATTGCCTTATATACAGCTTCCCTAAAAGACTCATGATTTGCCTCTCCTTTTCCTGCTATTTCAAAAGCTGTTCCGTGATCAGGAGAAGTTCTCACTTTATTAAGTCCAGCCGTATAATTCACTCCTTTACCAAAAGATAGTGTTTTAAACGGAATCAAACCTTGATCATGGTACATTGCCAAAACAGCATCAAACTTTTCATATAAATTAGATCCAAAAAAACTATCTGACGAATATGGTCCAAAAACCATTGTTCCTTCTTCAAATATTTTTTTTAAAGTCGGTTTTATTATAATCTCTTCTTCTTTACCTATAACACCATTATCACCACTATGCGGATTTAATCCTAAAACAGCAATTTTTGGTTTTGAAATTTTAAAATCTTCAATTAATGTTTTATTAATAACTGCTATTTTCTTTTGAAGTAACTCTGCATTTACATAATCTGCTACTTTATTAACCGGAATATGATCTGTTAACAACCCTATTTTTAATTCTCCGTTTACCATTAACATTAACGCATCTCCATCCAATTCTTTTGCTAAATAATCGGTATGCCCTGGAAAATTAAATTCTTCAGATTGAATATTGTATTTATTTATTGGTGCTGTTACCAAGACGTCAATCAAACCATTTTTCAAAGCTTCTGTTGCTTTAACAAAAGATTTAATAGCATATTTCCCTACATTCTCATCTGTTTTCCCGAATTCTAAATTAACACCTTCTTTCCAAACATTAAGTACATTAAATTTACCTAAAACAATTTGGTCTAATTTATCTATTCCGTGAATATTAATATTAATGTTAAGAGATTTTCTTAAAAAAGAAATAATTTTAGCATTAGCAAAAACAACTGGCGTACAAAGTTCTAACATTCTTGTATCTTCAAATGTTTTCAAAATAACTTCTGGACCAATTCCATTTAAATCTCCTACAGAAATTCCTACAATTATATTTTCAGCTTTTTTAAGCATATTTGGTTTTTTAATTCCTTACTTTTGGGGTACAAATTTAGTAAATAAAATCAAGTTATGTTTACCGGAATAATAGAAACACTTGGAACAATTAAAAAAATTGTAAAAGATCAGGAAAATTTAATAATAACCATTCAATCTAACATTACAAATGAATTGAAAATTGATCAAAGTGTTGCTCATAATGGAATTTGCCTTACAGTAGTAGAAATAAAAGAGGACAACTACTCTGTTGTAGCAATTAAAGAAACCATTTTAAAAACAAATATTGGTGAATGGCAAGTAGGAGATATTGTTAATCTAGAGCGTGCCATGAAACTTGGAGATCGTTTAGACGGACACATTGTGCAAGGCCATGTTGACCAAACTGGAAAATGTATCGCCATAGAAAATTCTAACGGCAGTTGGTATTTTACCTTTGAATATGATGAAAACCTAAGCAACATTACAATCGAAAAAGGATCAATTACTATCAACGGAACAAGTTTAACTGTGGTAAATTCAAAAAAGAACGAGTTTAGCGTGGCTATCATACCTTATACTTATGAAAACACTAATTTTCATTCATTTAAAATAGGCACAATTATCAACCTTGAATTTGATGTGGTTGGAAAATATGTAAAAAGATTGTTCGAATTAAATCAATAACATAAAAAAAGCTCTTATAAAGAGCTTTTTTTATTGAATATATATTTCGTAGAAACTAGATAACCAAGTATAAGTGCGGCGAAAAACATTATTACTAGTCCACCATCAATAGGTAAACCAGGTGGTGGTGATTGCGGTGCTGGCGGAGGCGGAACCTCAGCAGCTAAAGCAATGTTACAAGTAAACACAGTTACAAATAGGACTAGTATTTTATGTATAGCTATTTTCATAGGCCACAAAAATATTAATTTTAATTAATGCTTAATCGCTTTAACAGTTTGTTAATGTTTTTTTAACATTTTAACGTCTTCCGCAATTCTTTCTGGTTACGAAAATATAAATATTTTTATATTAATCAATATTTTTAGAAAAAAAACTTAAAAAAAATATAAAATTTAACTTTCGCACTAAAAAAAATGCCCTTTCGGGCACGGTTGTGGTCCCACCTGGGCTCGAACCAGGGACCACCTGATTATGAGTCAGGTGCTCTAACCAACTGAGCTATAGGACCAGTTTTGAGGTTGCAATATTACTACTATTTTTTTGTTAGACAAAATTTTTTATCTTTTTTCTTGACAAAGTTCAATTAGCACACCATTAGTAGTCTTAGGATGTAAGAACGCAACCAATTTATTGTCAGCACCAGACTTTGGAACTTCATTTAATAATACAAAACCTTCATTTTTTAAGCGTTCCATTTCTGAAACTATATCATCCACATCAAAAGCTATATGATGAATCCCTTCACCCTTTTTATCTATAAATTTAGCAATTGGACTATCTTCTCTTGTTGCTTCTAACAATTCAATTTTATTTGGACCATTCATAAAAAAAGAAGTTTTCACCCCTTCACTTTCAACTTCTTCTTGTTTATATGCAGGAGCTCCAAATAACTTTTCAAATAAAAGATTCGATTCTTCTAAATTCTTAACTGCAATACCAATATGTTCTATCTTATTCATTTTCTTAATAATTTAATCTGATTAATTTTTTCAACAAAGTTAGGAGTACTAAAAAAATAAACAATCTTTAGCATCATAAAATTAAGCAATACTATTTAGTTTATTTGTATTTTTGCAAAATGGAAACAAATAGACAAAAGAAAATTGGTCAATTACTACAAAGTGATCTTGTAGATATTTTACAGGGAGAAATTCGTAAAAATGGAATTACGAACTTAATCATCTCTGTTTCAAAAGTAAATGTTACTTCAGATTTATCAATTGCTAAAGTATATTTAAGTGTATTTCCGTCTGAAAAAGGAAAAGAAATTTTGTCTGCAATTAAAGAGAATACTCCTTTAATCAAACATGATTTAGCTCAGCGAGTAAAAAATCAACTTAGAAAAGTGCCTGATTTAATTTTTTACATTGATGACAGTTTAGACTACATCGAAAAAATTGACAACGCATTGTCTGGAAAAGAAAATCCAGTTCAAAACCCCGACTTATTATACAAACGTAAAAAGTCATAATTTTGAATTTTTCGCTTTACATAGCTAAGCGTTATGCCATAAGTTTTAGTAAAAATTCAGCTATCAATATTATTACCATGATAGCTTCTTTAGGAGTAATTGCTGGAACAATGGCACTTTTTGTTGTACTTTCAGTTTTTAGTGGTTTACGCGATTTCAGTTTAAGCTTCACGAATGCTGTTGATCCTGATTTTGTAATAACACCTAAAACAGGAAAATCTATCTTCATTTCAAAAGAACAACTTAATCAACTTAACAAAATTAATTCTCTAGAAAGTTACTCTAAAATTATAGAAGAACGTGTATTGTTTTTTTACAACGAAAAAGAATTAGTTGGCTACATTAAAGGTGTCGATGAAAAATACAACAATGTTACAGATATAGAAAATCATTTATATGTTGGAAATTGGCTTCACCCAAATTCAAATGAAGTGGTAGTAGGCTCAGAAATTAGCAGAAAGTTAGGCTTAGGACTTTTCGATTATACCAATAGCTTAAAAGTATATTCTCCAAAAGCAGGAAAAGGACTAATTGAAAACGAAGAAGATGCTTTTTTAACTGCTCCTTTAAATACTGTTGGTATTTATAATGTGAGCGAAGATTTAGATGCTAAATACATTTTTTGCAATTTAGAATTAGCAAAACAATTGGTCCAATTTAAACCTAATCAAGTTACTGGTATTGAAATTAAGTTGAAACCAAATAGTGATGAAGATAAATTTAGAAGCCAACTACAAACTATATTTCAGAACAACATAGAAATTAAAAACAGAATTCAAATAAACGATTCACTTTATAAAATGCTGAATACCGAGAATATTGCTGTTTATTTAATTTTTACATTAGTTATCATTATTGCACTTTTCAATTTAATTGGCGCTTTAATTATGATGATAATAGAAAAGAAATCAAACTTAAAAACATTAAACAATTTAGGTTTAGGTATTAAAGAAATTAGAAAAATATTTTTAGCTCAAGGGTTATTATTAACTCTTTTTGGAAGCATTATCGGAATTATTTTAGGAATTATTCTTGTAGTACTTCAGCAAAAACTAAATTTAATAATGATAACTCCTACACTACCTTATCCTATTAAATTTGAACTTAAAAACTTACTAATTGTTGCATTAACAATAACAATATTGGGCTATTTAGCTTCACTAACAGCAAGTAAAAGCATCACTAAAAAACTTATTGAATAAAAAAAGCCCCAACTTTCGTTAGAGCTTAGTACCGCGAGTGGGAATCGAACCCACACTCCGTAGAACACGAGTTTGAGTCGTGCGCGTCTACCAATTCCGCCATCGCGGCTTAAATGTGAGTGCAAATGTATTGAAATTTTCTAAAATCAAAACCAAAATACTTTAAAAATTACTTTCAGAGTAAAAATTTATTTCTAAATTTGCACCCTGATTTACAACAACACAACACTAACTAACTACCAAACAACAAATTAAAATGTCATACAAAGAGCCAGAAGCAAAAATTTTTGCGTGTTCTCAAAGTGTGTATCTAGCTGAGAAGATAGCACAAAGCTATGGAGTTCCGCTAGGTAAAGTAACGTTCTCAAAATATAGTGACGGAGAGTTTCAACCTTCTTTTGAAGAATCAATTCGAGGTTTACGCGTCTTTTTAGTATGTTCCACTTTCCCAAGTTCGGATAACTTAATGGAGTTATTGCTTATGATTGATGCTGCAAAAAGAGCATCAGCAAGACACATTACTGCTGTTATTCCTTATTTTGGATGGGCAAGACAAGATAGAAAAGATAAGCCAAGAGTTCCAATTGGAGCAAAATTGGTTGCTAAATTATTAGAAGCTGCAGGTGCAACTAGAATTATGACCATGGACTTACATGCAGATCAAATTCAAGGTTTCTTTGAAAAACCAGTAGACCATTTATTTGCTTCTACAATCTTTTTACCATATGTAAAAAGTTTAAATTTAGACAGCTTAACAATTGCTTCGCCAGACATGGGAGGTTCAAAAAGAGCTTACGCTTATTCTAAATTCCTAGAATCTGATGTAGTAGTTTGTTACAAGCAACGTAAAAAAGCTAATGTAATTGACACTATGGAGCTAATTGGTGACGTAAAAGGAAGAAATGTTATCTTGGTTGATGACATGATAGATACAGGAGGAACATTAGCAAAAGCTGCTGATGTAATGATGGAAAGAGGCGCTCTAAGTGTGAGAGCAATTTGTACACACCCAATTTTATCGGGTGAAGCGTACGAAAAAATTGAAAATTCGCAACTTTTAGAATTAATTGTTACCGATTCAATTCCTTTAAAGAAAGAATCGAGCAAAATTAAAGTTGTTTCATGTGCCGATTTATTTGCAGAAGTAATGCATATGGTACAAAACAACAATTCTATTAGCGGTAAGTTTTTAATGTAATATAGAATATTAAATATTTAATTTTATATAATGAAGTCAATTACTATCAAAGGACAAAAAAGAGAAAGCGTAGGCAAAAAGGCGACTAAAGCGGTACGCGATGCTGGATTCGTTCCTTGCGTTATTTACGGAGGAGAGCAACCAGTACATTTTTCAGCAGATGAAAGAGCATTTAAAGGTTTAGTTTACACTCCAAATGCGCATACTGTTGTAGTTGAATTAGAAGGTGAAAAATCAATTGATTGTATCTTACAAGATATTCAATTCGATCCAGTTTCTGACAAAATTTTACACATCGACTTCTTCCAATTAGATGAAAATAAAGAAATCATCATGGAAGTTCCAGTAAAAGTTATTGGTAAATCTCCAGGTGTAATGTCTGGTGGTACTTTACGTTTAAACCAACGTCGTTTAAAAGTTAAAGCTTTACCTAAAAACTTACCTGACTTCGTAGAGGCTGATATTACTCCTCTTGAAATGGGTAACCGTTTATATGTAACTAAAATTGTTGCAGATAACTTTAAAATTATGCACCCAGACAATACAGTAGTTTGTCAAGTGAAGATTTCTCGTGCTGCTATGAAAGCTGCTCAAGAAGCTGCAAAAGCAGAAAAATCTGCAAAAGGAAAGAAAAAATAATTTTTTTAAATCCTATACTAAAAGCACCTTTCGAGGTGCTTTTTTTTATGAATAAACTAAAGTTTGAATTACTTTTGCTAAATGAAATGGTTTTTCAATCTGTTTAATAAAAAAGAAAATAATACTGTGAAGAAATATCTAATTGTTGGTTTAGGAAATATTGGAAGTGAATATGTAAACACACGTCACAATATTGGTTTTAAAGTACTAGATTTTATTGCAAAACAAGAAAATTTAACCTTCAGTACAGCCAAACTTGGCGATATTGCTGAATACCGAATTAAAGGAAGAACTGTTTTTTTATTAAAGCCAAACACTTACATGAATTTAAGTGGAAAAGCAGTTAAATATTGGATGGATAAAGAAAATATTGCAAAAGATAACATTCTTGTTATTACCGATGATTTAAACCTTGCTTTTGGAACCATTAGAATTAAAAGTAAAGGAAGTGATGGCGGTCATAACGGATTAAAAAATATTCAACTTTTATTAAACACTACAGAATATCCAAGATTTAGATTTGGAATTAGTGACGCATTTAAAAAAGGACAACAAGTAGATTATGTTTTAGGTGAATGGAGCGAAGAGGAAAAAGAAAAGCTTCAGGAAAGATTAAAAATATCTTCTGAAGCTGTTCAAGAGTTTGTTCTAGCAGGTTTAAATAATGCTATGAACACTTATAATGGTAAATAATTAGCTAATTGTAGCTCCGTTTAAAACGCCTTCTGCATCTGGATTTACAAAAACCAATTTTCCTTCAGCGTTGTTGGTCATTAAAATCATACCAGCACTTTCAACACC
This sequence comes from Flavobacterium sp., assembly GCA_030145825.1. Classification (GTDB taxonomy): domain Bacteria; phylum Bacteroidota; class Bacteroidia; order Flavobacteriales; family Flavobacteriaceae; genus Flavobacterium. The sequence continues at coordinate 10,623 of JAIXHM010000029.1, read as the reverse complement.
ACGAAGTGCTCTTGGTGCTAAATTAACCAATACTGTTACGCGTTTACCTACAACTTCTTCTGGAGAAAAATGTTCAGCAATTCCTGAAACAATGGTTCTAACATCAATTCCAGTATCAACTTTTAAAACTAAAAGTTTGTTGGCTTTTGGCATTTTTTCTGCTTCGATAATGGTACCAACACGTAAATCTAGTTTGGTAAAATCGTCGAATGTTGCAACATCTTTTTGTGGTTCTGCACTCATACTTGCCGCTTTATTTGCTTTTTTACTTGCTTCTAATTTGTCTAATTGTTTTTGAATTTCAGCATCTTCAACTTGTGCGAATAAAATTTCAGCTTGACCAATTTGGTGATTTGGATTAATAATTTCTTTTCCTTCTTCAATCATTTTCCAAGCGTTATGAGATTTCTCACTTTCGTTCGAAATGACAAGGATACGTTTTAATTTTTCAGAAGTAAAAGGTAAAAATGGTTCCGAAAGAACTGCTAAAGCTGAAGCAATTTGCAACGCCACATACATTTGTGTTTTTACTCTTTCAGGATTTTCTTTAATCATTTTCCATGGTTCTTCATCGGCCAAATATTTATTTCCTAGACGTGCCACATTCATCATTTCGCCTAAAGCTTCTCTAAATCTATATCTTTCAATTGAAGATGCAATAACTGCCGGATATGCTTTTAGTTCAGCCAAAGTTTGTTCGTCAACTTCAGAAAATTCATTAGGTGTAGGAATAATTCCATCGTAATATTTATTAGTTAATACTACTACGCGATTAATGAAATTTCCAAATATAGCTGCTAACTCATTGTTGTTTCTTGCTTGAAAATCTTTCCAAGTGAAATCGTTATCTTTTGTTTCTGGAGCATTCGCAGTTAATGCGTAACGTAAAGCATCTTCTTTTCCTGGAAAATCTTCTAAATATTCGTGTAACCAAACCGCCCAATTTTTAGAAGTTGATAATTTATTCCCTTCTAAATTTAAGAACTCGTTTGCCGGAACATTATCAGGTAAAATATAATCGCCATGTGCTTTTAACATCGCTGGGAAAATAATACAATGGAATACAATATTGTCTTTTCCAATGAAATGAACCAATTTAGTGTCTTGATCTTTCCAATATGGTTCCCAATCTTTTCCTTCTTTTTCTGCCCATTCTTTTGTTGAAGAAATGTATCCAATAGGCGCATCGAACCAAACGTATAATTTTTTTCCTTCAGCACCTTCAACTGGAACATCAATTCCCCAATCTAAATCGCGCGTTACCGCTCTTGGTTCTAAACCAGCATCAACCCACGATTTAACTTGACCGTAAACATTTGCTTTCCAATCATTTTTATGTCCTTCTAAAATCCATTCTTTTAAGAAAGCATCGTATTCATTTAAAGGTAAAAACCAATGTTTTGTTGCTTTTAAAACAGGTTTTGTTCCAGTAATCGTCGATTTTGGATTGATTAAATCGGTTGCATTTAATGAGGTTCCACATTTTTCACATTGGTCGCCATAAGCTTCTTCGTTCCCGCATTTCGGACAAGTTCCAATTACAAATCTATCGGCTAAAAATTGATCGGCTTGTTCGTCGTATAATTGTTCTGTAGTTTCTTCAATAAATTTTCCGTCTTCGTATAATTTTCTAAAAAAATCTGAAGCGGTATCATGATGGATTTTACGAGAAGTTCTAGAATAATTATCAAAAGAAATTCCGAAGTCTTCAAAAGATTTACGAATAATTCCGTCGTATTTATCAATTACTTCTTGAGGTGTGATGCCTTCTTTTTTAGCTTTCATTGAAATTGCCACTCCATGTTCATCACTTCCACAAATGTAAGCCACGTCTTTTCCTTGTAAACGTAAATAACGTGCATAAATATCAGCAGGAACATAAACCCCAGCTAAATGACCAATATGAATAGGTCCGTTTGTGTAAGGTAATGCTGCTGTAATGGTATATCTCTTCGGATTTTCTAACATTGTTTCAAAATTTGACACAAAAATAATTCATTCGTCACGATTACACGAATTTTTGTTCTGATTTTGTGTATTTTTGGTTATAGATTATTTCAGAACATGATTAGATTCTTTATAATCATATTATTTTTAATTCAAAATTCATATTCCCAAAAGAAAATGATTACTCCTCCTTATTTAAAAAAAGGCGACACTGTTGCTATTGTTTGTACAGCTCGTAAATTTTTTACTGAAGATGCAAAACCAGCTATTGAACTACTGGAATCGTGGGGATTAAAAGTAAAATTAGGAAGCACTATAGGTAAAGATAGTTGCCAATTAGGCGGAACAGATATTGAACGTGCTGCTGATTTACAAGAACAGATAAATAATCCAAATATTAAAGCAATTTGGTGCGCTCGTGGCGGATATGGAACCGTTAGAATTATAGATTCTATCGATTTTTCTGAGATGAAAAAGCATCCAAAATGGATTATGGGTTTTTCTGATGTTACCGTTTTACACAGTCATTTAAATACACTGGGAATTGCAACTTTACATAGCATTATGCCTTTTACAGTTCCAAGAGCACCAGAAGAAGTTAAAGAAACTTTACGAAAGGCTTTATTTGGAGAACCAATTTCTTATGATGTTCCATCGGTTTCATATAACAGAAATGGAAAAGCCAAAGGGGAATTAGTTGGCGGAAATATTTCTATTTTATATAGTTTATTGGGTTCAAAATCATCGATAAATACAAAAGATAAGATTCTCTTCATTGAAGATTTAGACGAATATCTATATCATGTTGACAGAATGATGTATAATTTAAAACGTAACGGATATTTCGACAATGTAAAAGGAATTATAGTAGGAAGCATGAGCGATATGCATGATAATGAAATTCCATTTGGACAAAATGAAGTGCAAATTATTAATGAAATTACCAAAGAATATAATATTCCTGTTGCTTTTGATTTTCCAGCCGGGCATCAAAAAGATAATCGTACTTTAATTTTAGGCAGCCAAGTTGAATTTGAAGTGAATGAAACTAAAGTTTCTTTAAATTTTCTGTCAACTGAAAACCGATAACTGAAGACTAAAATAATGGCAGAGCATAATGAGTTAGGAAAATTAGGAGAAGAACTTGCGGTTGAATTTCTTATAGAGCAAGGCTATGAAATTTTAGAAACCAATTGGCGATTTGACAAAGCCGAAATTGATATTATTGCTCAAAAAGAAAATACTCTTGCTATTGTTGAAGTAAAAACACGATCAAGCATTGAATTTGGACTTCCACAAGACTTTGTAAAGTCTAAAAAAATTCAACTTTTAGTTAAAGCTGTAAATGAATATGTTGAAAAAAAAGATTTAGATGTTGAAATTCGTTTTGATATTATCGCAATTACAACAAGCAAACAAAATCATAACATTGAGCATCTTACAGATGCTTTTTATTATTTTTAAGTTAATTTTATAACAATATGTGTTTTTATTCTTAAATTTGCAAGAAACTAAAAAATGAAAACAATTTCCTCAGTTGTTGAACACTACATTAAAACAAAGCCCTTTTTATTAAATTCTATTTCGCAAGGTATTATAAACCTGACTTCTTTAGCAAGAATTATGATGCCGGAAATTGAAAAAGAATTAGGTAAAGATGTAAAACAAGGTGCTGTAGTAATGGCATTAAAGCGTTTGTCAGAAGAACTAGATTTTAGAATAAATCATAAAATTTCAAAAGTATTAAAGAATATTGGAGAAATTACTGTACGTTCATCTTTAGTAGATTATGCTTTTGTAGTATCTGAAACTTTATTAGAAAATCAAGCACGTTTAATATCTGAAGTAAATAAAAATAAAGATCTTTTTTATACCTCATCTAGAGGTGTAAACGAATCTAATATTATTGTAAGCGCTTCTATCTCTGCAAATGTTGAAGAAATCTTTAAAAATGAAAAAAGAACTCATCGCGTAGATGATTTATCATCAATTACGGTAAAATTACCGCAGGTAAACGTTACAATTCCAGGAGTTTTCTACTACATTTTTCAAAGATTAGCATGGGAAGGTGTAATTACACACGAAGTAATTTCTACTACAAATGAATTTACTGTAATCGTTCATGACAAACAAATAGATATTGCTTTTAAAGTAATTAAAGATTTAAAAAATACAGAAGACTTTTAAAAAAGTCTTTTTTTTTTCATATAAGAAAAAGAAACGTATTTTTACCGTTCTTTATACTAAAACTAAGGTTTTGTAGTTAAAGGAATTAAACAACTTTAAACTTGAAAAAGACTCTTTATAAATATTTATTTGTAACCGCTATCGTTTTTACAGTTATTGCGTGTTCTGTAAAAAAAGACAGGTTTTTAAATCGTAGTTTTCATTCAGTAACAACTGAATACAACGTCTTATACAATGGAAATTTAGCCATGGAAACTGGCCTGAATGAACTTGTTGCTACTTATAATGACAACTTCTGGGATATTTTACCTATTGAAAGAATGCCCGACAAAGAAGAAAGCATTTTACCCGGTCAAACCAAAAATACAAACTTTGAAAGAGCCGAAGAAAAAGCAGTAAAAGCCATACAAAAACATTCAATGAATATAGGCGGACTTGAAAAAAATCCTCAAATGGATGAAGCTTATTTACTTCTTGGTAAGGCACGCTATTACGACAATCGTTTCATTCCGGCATTAGAAGCTTTAAATTATATTTTATATAAATATCCTAATAGTGATAAAATTTATCACGCTAAGGTTTGGAGAGAAAAAGTAAATATTCGTATCGACAACAATGAAACGGCAATCAAAAACTTAAAGAAGTTATTAGATAACGAAAAAATTGACGGTCAAGATTTAGCAGATGCAAACGCCATGCTAACACAAGCCTATTTAAATGTAGAATATCCAGACAGCGCTATTGCTACACTAAAAATAGCAAAAGAGTTTACAAAAAATAAAGAAGAAAAAGCAAGATACACTTTTATACTAGGGCAACTTTACGAAAAAATGAATTATGCCGATAGTGCATTTAGTACTTTTCAAGAAGTTATCGATTTAAAAAGAAAATCTCCACGTAGATATGTTATTCAGGCTCATGCTAAACAAGCAGCCCAATTCGATTACAAAAATGGAGACACTATAGCATTCTTAGAAAAATTCAATAAACTTATTACCGATAGAGAAAATAGACCTTATTTAAATATTCTTTATCATCAAAAAGGAATTTTTTACGATAAGTTTGAGCAAGATTCTTTAGCAAAGAGATTTTACAACTTATCGAATAAACTACAAGCTCAAGACCAATATTTAGTAGCATCAAACTATAGAAATATAGCTGAGATTGATTTTAGAAATGCCGAATATAAAATAGCCGGTATGTATTATGATAGTACACTTTCAAAATTAAATGACAAAACAAGAGAATATCGAAAAATTAAAAAGAAAAGAGACAATCTTGTAGATGTTATTTATTACGAAGATATAGCGAAACAAAATGATAGCATACTTTCAATAGTTGCAATGACAGATGAAGGCAGAAAAACTTATTTCGAAAACTATATCGTAAAACTAAAAAAAGAAGACGAAAAAAAGGCTAAAATAGCAGCTGAAAAGGCAGAAAAAGAAGCAAATAAACAGGCAAACTTAGCTGGAGGGAACAACCCAAACCCAAACTTCAATCCAAACCCAAATGCTGTTAAAATGCAAGGAATGCTTCCTCCGATGGGCGGAAATGACTTGGCATCAAATAGTAATTTTTATTTCTATAATCCTTCAACTGTAAGCTATGGAAAAATAGAATTCAAGAAAAAATGGGGCAATAGAAAATACAAAGAAAATTGGAGACAAATTAAAGGCGGAGGAGATTTCTCTGATAACGATTTTGCAGACAATGATACCATCAGCGAAGAAAAAGAAGAATTGGTTGAAAACCCAGCCTACACAACCGATTTTTACATTAGTCAGTTACCAACAGACCAAAAAATCATAGATAGCTTAGGTAGAGACCGAAATGATGCTTATTATCAACTTGGACTTATTTACAAAGAAAAGTTCAAAGAATATGAGTTAGCAGCAAATAGATTAGAACAATTATTGCAAAACAACCCTGAAGAACGCTTAATTCTTCCAGCTAAATATAATTTGTTTAAAATTTATGAGATTTTGAAATCTGATAAAGCTTTGGTGTATAAAAACGATATTATCACAAATTATCCTGATAGTCGTTATGCGCAAATTGTTCAAAATCCAACGACTGCTCTAGAAGAAGATGAAAACCCTGAATTATATTTCAATAAACTTTATAAAAAATATGAATCAGGAGATATTCGATTTACATATACAGAAGTTAATCAAAAAACCATAGACTATTTTGGTGATGAAATGATGCCAAAATATGAATTATTAAAAGCAAAAGTATTAGCTAGAACTAATGGTTTAGAAAGTTACAAATCGGCACTAAATTATGTTGCATTAACTTATCCAAACAATGAAGAAGGAAAACAAGCTCAAGAAATTTTAGACAACGATGTTCCAAAATTAGAAGCTTTAGAATTTACAAATGAAGACAAAAGAAGTTGGAAACTAATCTTCCCTAAAGCTTATGCTGAAGGAGAAAATTATGAAAAACTTACAAAAGTTTTAAATAAATATATAGAAGACAGTCATAATACCGACTTGAAAGTCTCTGTAGATTTATACAACTTAGAAAATGATTTTGTTGTAATGCACGGTTTCCTTTCTAAAGAATCAGCAAACACAGCTTTAACACTATTAAAAGAATACAAAGATTACAAAATAAAAGATACTGCTTATTCCATTTCAACAGAGAATTACATCATTGTACAAGCCAAAAAACAATTTGAAGATTGGCTTATAAAAAATAAATAACCCCAAAAACCTAAAACTATGTTTGACAAAACAAAAACCAAAGAAAGTGCTCTTGGCAAAACAAACAGAATTGTTGAAGGAACTATTATTAAAGGTGACATTCAATCTAAAGCTGATTTTAGACTAGATGGCATTTTAATAGGGAATTATAATTCTTCTGGTAAGTTAGTTATCGGACCATCTGGAGAAGTACAGGGCGATATTACATGTAAAAACATTGATATCGAAGGTAAATTTTCTGGAAAATTAGAAGTTGTAGAATTGTTGAGTGTAAAATCTACTGCTCACATTAAAGGCGACGTTGTCGTTGGAAAATTAGCTGTAGAACCTGGTGCAAATTTTGAAGCTACATGTGTAATGAAAAGCCAATTAAAAACATTGCCACATGAACAATCCGAAAAAACAGCCTAGCAAGTGGATGTACTTTGTAACAATTCCTTCACAAATGGGCGTTACAATTTTCATCTTTTCCTATATCGGATCAAAACTTGATGAATATTATCAAAAAACATATCTAAAGCAATCATTAACACTCTTCGGAGTGTTTTTGGCTTTATATTTAGTCATTAAAAAAGTACAACAAATTAGCAAAGAAGATAATGAATAACTTCTCTATACTAAAAGACCAAAAAATTTTATTTCCTATTCTTTTTTTGATATTTAGCAATGTATTTTTTTATATTATTTCAGGTGATGATTTAGAGTTAGAATTTGCTCAAAAAGTGTTCTTTTTTGAAACAATTTTGACCTTTTTTTTATTGCTAATTTCTGCATTTTATGCAAAAAAAACAGATCAACTTGGCTTCATTTTCCTGGTTACGTTCACTATTAAAAATATTTTAGTTTATTTATTTTATTCTTTAACGATTACCGAGCAAACGAAAACGATTTCAAACAAACTCTATTTTACCATCATCTTTTTATCATTTCTTTGCTTAGACGTCTATTTTACAGCCGTTTTACTACAAAAAAACAGTAAAAAGTAAATTTGTATAACAAATCAGCAAAAAAAAAGATATTCTAACTTGGAATTTTAATTAAAGTTGTACTTTTGCAAAAATTTTTAAGAACCATACAAATTATTTAATTGTGATTCTGAGAAAACCACTATCAATTTTAGCAGCTTTAATGCTGGTTTTTACTGCTTCAAATGCTTTAGCTTCAGATACTGTAGACAGTATAAAAGTTGAAAGTCATGAAGTTCATGAAGAACATGCGACTCATGAAGTAGCAGAAGGTCATGAAAGTTTATCTCCAAAAGAGGTAATTAATAAGCATATTGCACATCACTTAAAAGATGATTATTATTTCACTTTTTTTGCTGATGAGGCAGAAAACAAACACTATGGTTTTGCTTTACCAGTTATTTTAATTGATAACGGTCTAAAAGTGTTTTCAGCTTCCGAATTTCACTATGGTGAGACAACAGTAGAAAAAGATGGTCAATTTTACGTATTACATCACGGTAAAATCTACAAAACAGATGCAACTGGTGATTTAAAATTAGATGAACACCATCACCCAACAGTTGAAAAACCAATCAACTTTTCAATTACTAAAAATGTTTTCTCACTTTTAATTACAGCTATTTTATTATTTGTAATGTTTACTTCTTTAGCTAAAACTTACAAAAACGGACCAAATAGCTTGCCAAAAGGATTTAGCCGTGTTCTAGAGCCGCTTGTAATTTATGTTAGAGATGAAATCGCTCGTCCAAACATAGGTGAGAAAAAATATAAAAAATTCATGCCGTTTTTGTTAACGGTTTTCTTCCTAATTTGGTTATTAAACTTAATCGGATTAACACCTTTAGGAATTAACGTTACTGGTAACATTACAGTTACTTTATGCTTAGCTTTATTTACATTCTTTATAACGCAATTTAGTGCAAATAAAGATTATTGGGGACATATATTCTGGATGCCAGGTGTACCGGTTCCAATGAAAATTATATTAGCTCCTATTGAAGTTTTAGGTATTTTCACTAAACCTTTCTCATTGATGATTCGTTTATTCGCAAACATTACAGCAGGTCACACTGTAGTTATGGGGTTAATTGCGATTGTTTTCTTAATGAAAGAACAATTATCTACAGGTGGAGCAATAGGAACTTCATTAGCTTTAACATTATTTATTTCGATTATAGAATTATTAGTTGCGTTCTTACAAGCATTTATCTTCACTATGTTATCATCATTATTTATTGGTATGGCGGTTCAAGATCATCACCATGATGAACACCACTCTGAAGATGTTTTAGGAGAACATGACAATTCTATAGTGTAATTTTTTTGAATTTTTGTTTAATTATATAAATCAATTATTATGACAATTCCAAATTTAGTAGGTGCTGGTTTAATCGTTATCGGAGCTGGTTTAGGTTTAGGTAAAATCGGTGGTTCTGCAATGGACGCTATTGCTCGTCAACCAGAAGCTGCTGGAAAAATCCAAACAGCGATGATTATCATCGGTGCGTTATTAGAAGGTTTAGCATTCGGTGCTTTAATCTTAGGAGCTTAATTAAAAAGAAACAAGTTACCTGTAACGGTTGGTTACAGGTCTTGTTTTGTTAAACAAATTTGAATACACCTTAATATTTTAAATATACAATGGATAAATTATTTAATGATTTTTCATACGGTTTGTTTTTCTGGCAAGCAATTATCTTAGTAATCTTAATTGTATTATTAGCTAAATTCGCTTGGAAACCAATTTTAGCAGCTTTAGCAGCTCGCGAAGAAGGTATTGAAAATGCTTTAATGGCAGCTGAAAATGCTAAAAAAGACTTAGCAAATTTAAAAGCAGATAACGAAAAGTTATTAGCTGAAGCTCGTGCTGAAAGAGACACTATGTTAAAAGAAGCTCGTGAAATCAAAGAAAAAATGATTGCTGAGGCAAAAGATGAAGCACAAACTCAAGGTGAAAAAATGATTGCTCAAGCAAAAGCTACTATCGAAAGCGAGAAAAATGCTGCTATGGCAGAATTGAAATCACAAGTTTCTACACTTTCAATTGGTATTGCTGAAAAATTATTAAAAGAAGAATTAGCTAACAAAGAAGCTCAAACTAAATTAGTTGAGAAGATGTTAGGTGATGCAAAATTAAATTAATCATGGCAGAAAGTAGAGCAGCTGTACGATACGCAAAAGCAATTTTAGATCTTGCTCAAGTAAACAACAATGCAGATAAAGTACTTTCTGATATGAATAGTGTACTTTTATCAGTAAAGGAATCTAAAGAATTGAGAAATTTTTTAGAAAATCCAGTTGTTAAAGGACAGACTAAACACAATGCTTTAACAGAGATATTTTCTTCTTCACAAAATGAAACAAAAGGTTTATTTCAATTACTTTTAGAGAACAAAAGATTTGAAATTTTACCTGCTATTGCAAAGCAATTTCAAGTTTTATACAATGAAGCAAACAATATTGAAAATGCAATTGTTACAACAGCAGTTCCATTAACAGGTGAATTAGAAACAAAAGTATTATCAAAAATTAAAGAATTCTCAACTAAGAATGTTACCATTTCAAATGTTGTAGATGAATCAATAATTGGAGGTTTTATTTTAAGAATTGGCGATAAGCAATACAATGCTTCTGTTGCTAATAAATTACAACAATTAAAAAGAGAATTTACTAATAACTAAGAAATATTAAAAAGATACTAATTGTTTAGTTTTTAAGTCTTTCTTTATTTAGTTTTTATCAAAAATTAAAGTTTAAAAAAGTTATAGTTACAGTTGACGGAGTTGTATTCTTTAAATATAAAGAATAAG
>JAIXHM010000028.1 GCA_030145825.1 Flavobacterium sp. | reverse complement strand
TTATACAAGCTATTAATATTAAAAGACTTTTTTTTAATTTATTGTGCCTAACAAGGGAAGGAGATCAGACTAATTATCCATTTAACCCTTACCAAACTAGGACTTTTCTAACACCATAAAAGGGATCTTTTATAAAAATGTGAATCAATAATGAAAACCTTATTGTCCTTTTAGGAATTAGATATCTCATTCCTTTACTCTAAAAGAAGTACTCTAATTCTTAATTTCCTTTTGCACTTTTCCACAATTTGGCATTTTACTACCATAATATGGGTTTTTTACTTCCTTATTTGTGCTTAACCACGAACTACCTTTATCATACATTGGGCAGAACTGTTGGTAGAGTGTGTTTTCAGTTCCAGTAATAGTAATCATGTCAGTAATATCTTTACTCAACGTCTTGAAATGTTCTCTTTGATGATCGAGTTCACTTTTAGCAATATGTTCTGCATGTTCTATTGCATCTTCAATAATTTCTATAAGTTCCATTTGTTCCATACCTCTATAGGTAGTTCTATCAAAGGCTTTAAAAGAGGCTACTAATTTAGAAGCTACAGCAGCTGCTTTTTTTGTATCATCCGCTACCAATGCGTCTTTTAAGTTAATGTAATCGCTTAGGATTGCTTCTGCTTTAACATCATTATTTTTCTTCATTTTACTATGATTCATTTTACCATGGTTATGATTATGTCCATCTTGTGCATAAGTAAAAGAAATAGCTAATAATAACATTGTTGTTATACTAATTTTTAAAAATTTCATCTTTTTAACTTTTTAAATTATTATAAACTATCTTTTAATTCTGTGATATAATTTAGAATTTCTTGCCTCTTAGTATTATCCAATACTGCTTCTTTATGAATAAATGTATACGAACTTAAAGGCATTTTGTTATCTTTAATTTGACTAACAATAGATTTTAATTTGCTTTTTTTTCTTCTGTTTGAGTAGTTATCCCATTCACTAAAGTTTAATTCTGCTTTGCCCTCTTCAATATGATTTTCTAAAAACCAAGCAACTGGTTGCACTTTATTGTACCATGGATATGAAGTATTATTGCTGTGGCAATCATAACAAGACGTTTGCAATGAATTATAAATATTTTGTGGTACATTATTTACAACCATAAAATCTGTATTGGGTATACTTTCACTTTGATTGTGTTTTGTGGGAATGAATTGAATTCCCACAAACACAATCAGTAAAATCAGTAAGATGATTTTAAAAATTTTCATTTAGTTAATTTGTTTTTTTATACTACCACATTTTAGCATTTTTGATCCAAAATATGGGTTTTTAATTTCTTTGACTTCGCTCAACCAATTTGCTCCTTTATTGTTGTTAGCCATTGGACAAAAATCTTGGTATACTACTTTATCTGTACCAAGAAGTGTAATTAAATCAGTAACATCTATGCTTAGTGCTTCGAAGTGTTCTCTTTGATGGTCTATAGGACTTTTTACTATATGTTCTGCATGCTCTTTTGCACTTTCTTGAATTTCCATATATTCTTTATGCTGTGCTTCGTCAATTTTTGACATATCAAAATTTGAAAATGCTGCAAGTAGCGCTGTTCCGCCTTTCGCGGCATTGTCTTTATTGTCTGCAACTAATCCATTTTTAATTTGCAAATAGCCATCTATAATAGCAGAAGTTGCCGCATTTTTTTTAGAGGACGCTGTTATTTCTCTAGTCTTCATCGAAGCGTCCTTGTCGTGAGCATGTTCATCGTTGCCTTCTGCATGATGATGTTCTTCACTTTCATTATTCATTTCCATTTGGTCTCCTTCTGAAGACATTTCTGAATGATGTCCGTCCTCATTATCATGCTCTTTTTTTGAATCTTTACATGATACAACAGTTAGGGTTGCAAATACTATTGCTAAAAGTCCCATTGACAATTTTAATTTTCTCATTTTTTTGTTTTTAGTGATTATTATTATTATTTAAAGTTTTTTAATTACATTTTTAAGTTTAGCGGTTATTTCATCTGCATTTTCCATCATTTGATAGTTGTCAACTGCCAGCATAGAAACCATCGTGCTAATAGCTGCCAATTCTATAATTAAGAGATTAATCTATTGAAAAATAACAAGTTTACATCCTGATTTTAGTTATTAAAACCTTACGGAAAGTCCACCTCCAGCACCAAACCGGTTATCATAGCTACCCATAAGTGAAATATTTCTGGATAGAAAATACTCAGCTCCTGCACTCCATACCGTTTCCGAACTAAAATCTTTTCCCACGGGCAAATTATTTACAATCCCTAAATCCAATTGATACTCATAATAGCCAAAAATAGATAGTTTAGGAAATATCATTATACTTCTCCCTAACGCAATTCTTGGTCTTAACTCATTATCTATACGTACATCAAGATTAAATAAATAGGGTGTTAAATAACGTATCCCAACCACTGCAGTAGTTTTAAATTGGTCTAAACTATTGCGTGTTTTATTTTCAATGTTAACACCTCCAAAAACACGTAAGTAATCGTGTAAATAACGTTCGTAGGTAAACTCTGATTCTAAATTTTTGTTCCAACCATATTCTAAAGACGCATTAAATTGATTTCTGATATTAGATGTCATTAAATTAAAACCCGTTGTATGTGAAGCTGCATCTACCAATCCCCATGAATACCATTTGTCGGTTTCTGCAATAATTTTAGAAGCCGGAAATTCATTCATTCTTGGGTCTCTGGGTGTATCATAAGACATAACTCTTGCCATACCTCCCATCATATGATATAAAATGTGACAATGAAAAAACCAGTCGCCATATTCATCCCCATTATTCCCATAAAATTCTATAGTTACCTTTTGCATTGGCGGTACATTTACCGTGTGTTTTAACGGGGAGTAATCTCCATTTTTATTGATAACCCTAAAGAAATGACCGTGTAAATGCATGGGGTGGTGCATCATAGTAAGATTATTAAAGGTAACCCTTGTTACTTCTTTACTATTTATTTTAATTTTATCAGCTTCAGATAAAGGCACGCCATTCATACTCCAGATGTAGCGATTCATATTGCCTGTAAGATTCAATAGTACTTCTTTTACAGGAATATTTTTGTCATAGTTAGTTTTCTTTACAGATTTCAAATAGTCATAGTTATACTCCGAAAACAAATCCATTCCCTCCATATTGTCTGCTTTCGTTGTATCTTTTTGCTCATTCATCTGCATGCCTTTCATAGCAACACCATTGTTCATTACCATTCCTTTCATTTTGGAATGATCCATTTTCATCTCATTCATTTTATCAGTTGCCATAGCCTCTTTTGGTTGACTCATATCCATTCCAGACATCTTTGGATCATCCATATTCATACCTTCCATTTTGGAATGATCCATTTTAATATCTTTCATTTGACCTATAGAATCTTTTTGTTTACTCATATCCATTCCAGACATTTTATCCATTTGCATTCCATATTCTTCCATCATCTTAAAGCGTTCGTCTTTTTTGGGCTGAAATTTTAAAGCATGAGCGCCCATTTTCATATCCATTTTTGCCATTTTTTGCATCATCCCAATCTTATCTGGTCTTGGAATAGTCATTGCAGGTAGCACTTTTCCATTGCCAATAAATGCAGATGCAGTTCCCGAACCATCTTGAGCTGTGATTTTAAATTCTATTTTTCCATCTTCTGGAACAGTTATAATAAAATCGTATGTTTCAGCAGTCCCGATAAAAGTCTTATTCTTTTTAACAGGTACTACATCAAGACCATCAGCAGAAACCAATAGCGGTTCTTCTCCCCCGAAAGTCATCCAAAACGACGTGGATGCACCTCCATTAATCATTCTTAATCGCACTTTCTCACCAGCTTTAAATTCTGGATATTCCACGCTTTCTTCACCATTAATTAAAAAAGCAGGATAATATACATCTGCTATATCAGCACCGCCCATCCGCTGCCTCCAAAAGTTTAACTGTGCTCCAAATGCGCCACGTGCAATAACCTGATTTAATGGTGTAGCAGTTCCTTTTTTGATACTATACCATTCATTGCCTCGTTTTAAATTGCGAAGCACATTCATTGGTTTTTCGTTGGTCCAATCTGATAACATCAACACCAATTCCTTATCATATTTTAAGGTTTGTTCTTTTGGCTTAATAACAATTGAACCAAAAACTCCACTTTGTTCTTGCAACATGGTATGTGAATGATACCAATAAGTCCCAGAATGTTTAATAGGAAATTCATATTTAAGTGTATGTCCAGGTTCTACAGGTGGTGTTGTTAGATAGGGAACGCCATCATAGAAATTGGGCAATAACAAACCATGCCAATGCACCGATGTTTCTTCGCTCATTTCATTTTTCACGTAAATCACAGCATATTCCCCCTCTGTAAATTCTAAAGTGGGTCCAGGAATTGTACCATTAACAGTCATCCCTTTAATTTGTTTACCTGCTTTGTTTACTATTTCTTCCTTGATGGTTAAAGTGTATTCGTGGATAGGTAAATTATCAACATTTCCCTCCACCGACTGTCCAAAAACTGAACTCAGCGGAATTAGTAATACGATTATTATATGTTTGATGATTTTCATGTTTTAATTTTTTTATAGTTATTATTTATTTGTGATTTCTGATTTTATTTCTCCACATTTTAGCATTTTTGAACCAAAATAGGGGTTTTTAATTTCTTTAACTTCACTTAACCAATTTGCTCCTTTATTGTTATTAGCCATTGGACAAAAATCTTGGTATACTACTTTATCTGTACCAAGAAGTGTAATTAAATCAGTAACATCTATGCTTAATGCTTCGAAGTGTTCTCTTTGATGGTCTATAGGACTTTTTACTATATGTTCTGCATGTTCTTTAGCACTTTCTGCAATTTCCATATACTTTGTATGTGTATCTCCAGTTAATTTTGACATATCAAATTTTTCAATAGCAGCTATAAGAGAATTACCACCTTCTGCAGCTTTTTCTTTACCGTCTGCTACTAAACCATTTTTGATTTCGAAATAAGCATCTAAAATTGCTGCTGTTTCAGGGTTTTTTGCGCTGTTTTGGTTAATTTCTCTTTCGGTAGATTCTGTACCTGCGGCATGTTCATGTCCTTCATGCGATTCCGTTTGCATTCCTTCGTTAGGCATTGTTCCTTCTTCTTGTTCTTTGTTGTCTTTACAAGAGATTGTTACGCTTAATAACGCTACTGCTAAAATTCCGATTACTTTTTTCATGATTTTAAAATTTATTAATTATTAAGGTACGTTTATAGATTAAGGTATTTTATTTATTTCTATTTAAAGGTATATTAAAAACACTTTGCTATATTTGTATCTCACTTACTGTGTACGTACATAGTTATAAAAATTTTATAATTATGCAAAAGTTAACAAATCGAGAGAATAATATAAATATTAGCCTCTCACCGAAATTTGTTTCTCAAGTACTGAACATACTATTACTAGCAGTAGTAATGTATAAAATTACGCCAAGAAACAAGTAATTGACTTGTACAACTGTTTGTACTCCCGCTTCTGAAAGCGGGATTTTTTTTGCAAAGTGCTTTCAATATTTACCCATAAACTATTTTTTTAGGTTCCTTAATCGGTTTATAATTCAACATATTATTTTCATTTGTTAAAGCATCTTTCATAAAATCCTCAAACAAATTGTTATTCTTTCTATTATTATACATGTAGTCGTATTGTACTAAATAAAATGGAAGATATTTTTTACTTAATGATTTGTAATTACCTCTTATACCATTTTTAATTAAACTCCAATATCCCTCAATTGTATTAGTATTGGCTTTTCTTGACCTTTCAGAATGTTTTACAGTAATATGTTCTATTTCTTCGTCCATTCTTGAATAAGACTTAAAACCATCAGTAATTAAAACTGAATTATCTGTATTAACATAATGGTTTAACATTGCCATTAGATTACGTGCAGTTAATTTTTCAACTACTTTAGTTTTAACATTTCCGCCTTTTTCTACAATTCCCACAACAGGAACTTTTTTTGTTCCCCTACCTCTTTTTTCTGTTACAGAAGCCAATACAGGAACATTGTCTTTTGTTTCTTTTGTCAATCGTTTTTTTCTGTTTCCAAAATAACTTTCGTCCATTTCCAAAACACCGCTTAATTCAGTATCTTTTGAAATCATAGCACAACGAATTTTCATTGCAATTAGCCAAGCAGTTTTTAATGTAACTCCTGTTTGGCGTTTAATCTCTTGTGCTGATTTTCCAGTTTTAGCGTTTAACATCAATCCAATAATTAAAAACCATGTTGGCAATGGTAATCTTGTTCCTTCAAAAATAGTACCTACAAACACCGTGAATGAACGTTTACAATTATAGCAATAATGGCGGCCTTGCTCACTTTTTGACTTAATTGTTTTTTCAGAATCACAATAACTGCAAGTTACGTTTTTACCCCAACGTAACTTTTCCAAGTATTTCAAGCATTTAGCTTGTGTATTAAACTTTTTTTGAATCTGAACTAAATTCATTTGTTTTTACTTTATTTGTAATACTTAAAGATAATTATTATACCTTAATATATAAACGTGCCATTATTAATTTATTTAATTGTTTCTTTTACTTCTCCACATTTTATCATTGAAGCTCCAAAATATGGGTTAACTACTTTATTCTCTTTACTTAACCAATTGGCACCTTTATCACTATTAGCCATAGGACAAAACTGAACGTATGCACTCTCGTTTAAAGGATTAAAAGCTTTTGTCATTGCTATCATAACATTTGATATAGGTTCAAAAGTCATTCTTAATTCTTTAATATTTTTAATATGTGAAGCATGAAGTGTCTGCTTTTTCAGCTCTGTTTGATAATTCATCCATACTTTATGAGATTCTCCTTTAAATACGCTCATGTTTATTTTATTAAACGATTTTTCAAATTCTAAAAGGGCTTTTTTAGCCGAATTAAAATCATCTTTTGTTAAGGCATCTTTAAATTGAAAATAATCTTTATACAATGGCTGTAAGCTCTTTTTGGCTTCTGCACTAATTGCTGTTTTATCTTCTTTTAACACTACTTTTTTGTCACCATTCATAGGCATTGGCGAACCTCCATGATTGTGTCCTGTATTTACTTTGCCACCTTCCAAATTCATCATACTTGGTTTTCCGGCTAATTGTGCAGCAGCATCCACATTAAAAGTACCATTTGCTACTATTTCTTCGCCAATTTCTAAACCTTTCTCAATTATGTAATCGTTTCCTAATAATGGTCCTAATGTCACTTCACGTAGTTTGAATGTTATTCCCTTATCGGTTTCATTTTTAATATAAACAATAGAGCGTTTTCCTGTCCACATCACTGCCGATTTAGGAACACTTAATGTTGATTTATTGCTTGTAATTTTAGTTTTTAAAGTACCTGTTGTAAACATTTCTGGTTTGAATTTTAATCCAGAATTAGCTACTTCAACTCTTGCTTTTGCAATTCGTGTCAGTGGGTTTATAAATGGGTCAATAAATGCAATTGTTCCTGAAAATGTTTCTCCTGGAAAAGATGCCACTGTATAGTTGATTTTATCTCCTTTTTTAACCCAACTCATATCTGATTCGTAAATTTCAAAAAGAACCCATACGTTTGATAAATCTGCAACATCATATAATGTTTGTCCTTTTTGAAGATAATCGCCTAACTCAACATTTTTCTTGATAATATATCCCGATACATCGGCATAAACAGGAAATCTATCTTGGGTTTTACCTGAAGAAATAATACTGTTAATAGTAGCATCTGAAACTTTCCAATTTTTCAATTTCATTTTTACCGATTCAAATAATTCAGGTTGAATGTCTTTTACAGTATATGCTTCAATTAATTCTTGTTGTGTGCTGGCTAATTCAGGAGAATACACATAAGCAACCACTTGACCTTTTTTTACATATTCGCCCACAAACGAAACTTGAATTTTTTCGATTCGACCTGGTATATGTGATGATTGGCTATAAACGGTTCTTTCATTAACTTCAACTTTTCCATTAAGTGAAATTTCTTTAACACCATCGGTATTTCCTACTTTGTAAGTAGAGATTCCAGCAATAATCATGGCCGATTCCGACATACTAATTGCGTCTGGGTCAATATCTTCATTACCAGCTTCTAACGGGATTAAATCCATTCCACATATAGGACAATCACCTGGTTCTGGCTGTCTAATTTGTGGATGCATAGAACAGGTCCATGTTTCTGCTTTTGATGAAGCATCTGTTTTATTTTCATCTTTTTCTTCAGAGCTTCCACCAAATAACAAAGCTCCTAATAGTAGCCCAACTAATAAGGTTATTGCTAATAAGATTTTTGTTTTTTTATCTATGTTCATGATTAAAATTGTTTTGCGGTTAAATAATCTAATTCTGCTAATTTTACATGAAAAGTACTTATACTTGACAATTGCAATTTTTGATATTTTAAAAGCTCTTGTTGCATACGTAATACTTCTTCAAAATCTTTATTGGCATTACTGTAGTAGGCAAATAATAGACTTAAACTTTTGGATAGTGTTATTACTTGTCCTTCATATAACTTTAACAAATCTCTTTCTTTTTGCAATTCAAAAACAAGTTTGTAATAGGTTCCGTTCAATTTGTTTTCATAAGCTTCTTTTTGAAAAGAATAATTTTCCTGCATTAATTTTGCTTCGGTAACTGCTGCGTCGTATTTTTTTCTAAAAATGGGCAAACTAACTGTAACCATAGGCATGATAACATCTTTACCCGAATCTGGAAAATTATTCATTCCGTTACCTACAAAAACATAATCTAAACCAACACCTAATTTTGGCAAACCTTGCTTTCTGGCTACTTCAATTGTAGCTTCCGAAGCTTGCTTTTTTAATTCTAGTTCTTGTAGTATAGGGTTAGTAGCTATTGAATCTTTACGATATTCTATGGGTAATTCTATTGTTTCTATTTTTTTAGAAACAACAATTTTTTCATCATACTTTCTATTTAGAATACTGTTGAACCAAGATGTTAATGCGGGTTCTTTTTTATTTAAAATTTCTAAATTAGTTTGAGCATCTTTTATCATAATATCCACACGCAAGACATCTACTAAACTTCCTTTACCATTTTCAAATTTCGCATTGGCAATGTTTTTGTATGATTCTAGAATTTTGATGTTTTCTTGTTCAATTTCTTTTAAACCGTGCAATTCATATAATGGATAATATACAGCGGCTACTTGTGAAAACAATTGGTTTTTAGCATTTAAGAATGCTTGATATTTACTTTCTGCAAGTAAAGTTGCTGCATTTTTTTGTGCTTTTAAAGTACCAAACCAAGGAAACATTTGCGAAAGAGATAATCGAACATTTTGCGGTCCAAGTCTTGTTTCTACGGGTGAGATAAAATACCCCATTGAAAGATTAGGATCGGGCAAAGAGCTAACTTGTGGTATTTTTTGCATGGCTGCTTCAAACTCTTTATACTTTGCTTTTAATTCTGGATTATTTTCTGCCGCAATAGTATAATAATCGTTTAAAGATTGTCCTTTAGCATTATAAGCAAAAAATAAAATGAATATAATTATTAGTTTACGCATTTCTCTTTTCTTTATTTTTAATTACTGTTTCTCTCCAAAATGCTTGTAATACTGGTACTACAAACATGGTCATAATTTGAATGGTCATACCTCCAAAGGTTGGAATTGCCATTGGAATCATAATATCTGAGCCTTTTCCTGTTGAGGTTAAAACTGGTAGCAAGGCAATGATTGTTGTAGCCGTTGTCATCACAGCAGGTCTAACTCTCATTTTACCAGCTTCAACTACAGCATCACGAACTTCAGACACTGTTTGCGGATCTTTTTCTTCAAAAACTTGGTGAATATAAGAACCCATAATTACACCATCATCAGTAGCAATTCCAAATAATGCTATGAAACCTACCCAAACGGCAACGCTTAAATTGATGGGATGCATTTGAAATAAATCGCGCATGTTAACATCTGCAATGGCAAAATTCATAAACCAATCTTGTCCGTATAACCATAGCATTATAAATCCACCTGCAAATGCAACAAATACTCCAGAGAAATGGATTGACGATGCAATAACAGTCTTGAATTGAAAATAAAGTAATAAAAAGATAACGATTAAACAAATAGGAATTACAATTGAAAGTCTTTTCATTGCTCTTATTTGATTTTCATAACTTCCTGAAAATTTATAATTTACACCTTGAGGCACTACCAATTCGCCTGAATCAATTTTAGTTTGAATTGCTTTTTGAGCATCATTTACTACATCAACTTCGGCATAGCCATCATTTTTATCGAATAAGACAAAACCAACCAGAAAAGTATCTTCACTTTTAATGGCTTGAGGTCCTTTTTTATATTCAAACTGAACTAATTGATCTAACGGAATCTGTGCGCCAGTAGGAGTAGCTATTAATATTTTTCCTAATGCTTCAGGGCTATCTCTTAATTCTCTAGGATAGCGAACTCTTATAGGATAGCGTTCTCTTCCTTCAACAGTTGAAGAAATTTTCATTCCTCCAATTGCTGTTTCAATAGCTTGTTGAACATCTTCTATATTTAAGCCAAATCGAGCAATTTTTTCTCTATCAATATTTAAATGTAAATAAGGTTTTCCTACGATTCTATCGGCAAAAACAGCTTCGCTTTTTACAGAAGGAACTTCTTTAATAATGGCTTCTAATTCTAATCCAAATTCTTCAATAGTTTTTAAATCGGGTCCAAAAACTTTTATTCCCATAGGTGCTCTCATTCCTGTTTGAAGCATAACCAAACGTGTTTCGATAGGTTGTAATTTGGGAGCAGATGTAACACCTGGTATTTTAGAAGCTTTTACAATTTCATTCCAGATATCATCGGGTGATTGAATTATATCGCGCCAATTTCTATAGAAAGAACCATCTTCGTCATGTATTAAATTTTTTACAGTAATTGCCTGTTTTAGTGCTTCATCATGTGAAAGTGTATCACCAGATTTTGTAATGTAACGACCTTTATTATCGGTTTTAAACCGCATTCGATGTCCGTTAGCATCCAAAATATATTCTGGCTTATAATTGATAACGTTTTCATACATTGAAATTGGAGCAGGGTCTAAAGCACTTTCTACACGTCCTAATTTCCCAACTGCCATATCAACTTCGGGAATGTGGTTTAGAATCATATCGAGTTGACCCACTACTTTTCTGTTTTGTTCTACACCAGCATGAGGCATAGATGTTGGCATTAAAAGATAGCTTCCCTCATTAAGTGTTGGCATGAATTCGGAACCAATTCCAGGAAATGCATGTGACGGAACTGACCAAATTTTCGAGGATCTAATATTCCAGCCTACTTTATCCAATCCATTAGCAACAAAGCCAAAAGTACTGTCGAATCCTATCCAAACTAAAACTCCAAAAAACAATGTTATCATTGGTAATAACATAAATTTTCCTTTATTTTCTAAACACCAACGCAGTACTTTTTCATAGGAACTTACGATATACAAAAGAACACCTAATATTATTCCTAACAAAATGATTACAAATAGGTAATTACCAATTACACTTATCTGAGGACCTAAAGGCATCCATTCTTCGGTAAGGAAAAAGGATACAATAAATAAAACTACAATTAAATTGAAATGTTTTGTATAGGGTTGATATTTTTGAGGTATTTTGTGATTTAAGAGATCATATAATCCCATTAATGTTAAAGCTAAAGGAAGCCAAATTTTAAAATAAATACTCAATAATATACCTCCAGAAATAAATACATACGCCCAAAAACGTTTTACTCTTTTTTTGTCGTAGTCAATCCCAAAAATATAATGAGCTAAAGATGGAAGAATAATTAATCCTAAAACAAAAGCACCTAATAAAGCAAATGTTTTAGTAAATGCTAAAGGTCTAAATAATTTTCCTTCGGCAGATTCCATAGCAAATACAGGAATAAAACTTACAACCGTAGTTGCTAAGGCAGTTGTAATAGCTGAAACAACTTCAGTAGTTGCTTCATAAATTACCTGCATTAATTTTTTGCCTTTTGCGCCATGGTTTTCTGGCATTTCGAGATGTCGAATAATATTTTCGACAAACACGACGCCTACATCTACCATTACTCCAATTGCAATAGCAATTCCTGATAAAGCCACTACGTTAGCATCTACACCAGCATAACGCATTACAATGAAAGTCATTAATACTCCAACGGGTAATAAGCTGGAAATGATTAAAGAAGCTCTTAAATTTAAAACTAAAAGTAAAACTACAATAATACTTATTAATACTTCATGCGAAAGAGCCATTTCTAAGGTTCCAATTGTTTCCTGAATTAATTCTGTTCGATCATAAAAAGGAACAATTGTTAATTGGCTTACAACACCATTAGCTAATGTTTTTTTAGGTAAACCTGGTGCAATTTCATTGATTTTAGATTTTACACCATTAATTACTTCTAATGGATTAGAGCCATATCGTGCAATAACAACACCACCTACGGCTTCAGCACCTCCTTTATCTAGAATTCCTCTTCTTGTTTCTGGACCTAATGCAACTACACCAATATCTTTTATACGTATTGGCACATTATCTTTTACAGCAACAACTGCCAATTCAATATCTTCTACTTTTTTTACATATCCAAGACCTCTAACCAAATATTCGGCTTGGTTGATTTCAATTGTTTTAGCTCCAACATCTTTATTTGATTTTTGTACCGCAGTCATTACTTGCATCAAACTAATATTGTAAGCTTTTAATGCATCAGGATTAACGTCTATTTGGTACTCTTTTACAAAACCTCCGATAGATGCTACTTCTGAAACTCCTTGCACAGCATTTAATCCATATTTAATATAGAAATCTTGTGCTGTTCTAATTTCTTGTAAATCCCATCCACCTGTTGGATTTCCATCTTTATCTCTTCCTTCAACTGTGTACCAATACACTTGCCCTAATGCTGTTGCATCTGGTCCAAGTGATGGTTTTACATTTTCAGGTAATAAACTATTAGGTAATGAATTTAATTTTTCAAGTATTCTGGATCTAGACTAGTAGAATTCAATATCATCATCGAAGATTATATAAATACTTGAAAAACCAAAAATAGAATTACTTCTAATGGATTTTACACCTGGAATACCTAATAAATAAGTAGTCAAAGGATAAGAGATTTGGTCTTCAATATCCTGTGGTGATCTACCTTGCCATTGTGTAAAAACAATTTGTTGATTTTCACCAATATCTGGAATAGCATCAACCGCAACTGAATCAGAAGGAAGGAAAGGTATTTTCCAGTTAAACGGAGCTGTGGAAATACCCCATAAAATTAGAACCATCAGAATAAGAACAGTTACTAATCTATTTTCAAGGAAATATTTAATTATTTTATTTAACATCTGAATATAAAATTTATAACCATAGAAATATTATTTACCAAATATTTTGGCAATCAAGTTTTCAATATTCCTCTAAAGTTTTTTTGCTCTAGAGGAATAGGTTAATTACAACTGATTAAAGCACAATTACTCGCGGTCATACTGACAACAACCCGGAAGGTTGTCGTAATCCTCATCTTTTGCTTTGGCAAGTTCTGAATCATATCCAGCTATAGCTATACGCTTTGCTATTTCTTCTTTATTTGTTTTAGATTCATCGTATGTTACTGTTGCTATTTTAGTTTCTTTGTTCCATACTACTGTAGCAATATCATTGATGTTTCCTGCTTTTTCTATCGTTTTTTTACACATTCCACAATTCCCTGAAACTTTAATTTCCTCCGTTTTTGTGTTTTTTGTTTGTGCATTTATAGTGGTAGATAACAATACTGTGATTGCTATCATTATTTTTACTAATGATTTTTTCATTTTATATGATTTTAGTATTCAAAAAGAATTTTTCTTGAATGAATTTTTGAAATAAATTTAAATTGAATAGCAGCTATAATGAATTAAATACGCATGTTAAACATGTATAATTTAAGATTCAAAACTGTTATAAAAAAATAGCAAATGCTATAAATTTGACATAAGTATGGCTGTCAAATTTTAAATTTAGCTTATTTTAGGTATAAGCCATATAGAAGAATAACCATCTGACGGTAAGTTTACAGTATGGTAAAATTTTGTTTTACTTGTAGAAAAATCAAAATTATTATTTGTAAATTCTATTTCATTAAAGAAAAAAGCAATGAAACTAACAGAAGAAGTTGTTGTGCAATTTGAGTGTCCGCAACTTCCATTACATCCTTCATCATCCATGCTGTTGTCACAACAGCTTTTTTCTTTTGTATTAGAAGTAGAAACTTCTTTTTCACAAGATTGTTGATTGTCACTACCACATGCAAAAGAGCTGTTAGGAATAAAAAATATACCTAAAAGCAATATTATTATGATGTATGACTTTTTCATTTTTTGTTAAAAAACGTATCAAAGTTAATCAAAATAAATTAATTTTTATAAAGAAAATGTTAATAATACAATCAAAACTTCATTCTTTGTATTCTAACAGCGTTTAATATTGCTAATAAAGCGACTCCTACATCGGCAAAAACAGCTTCCCACATCGTTGCTAATCCTCCAGCTCCTAAAACTAAAACAACAGCCTTTACAGTAAATGCTAAAGTGATATTTTGCCAAACAACTTTCTTGGTTTGTTTTCCAATATTTATTGCTATTGGAATTTTTGAAGGTTTGTCGTCTTGAATTACTACATCAGCCGTTTCAATTGTTGCATCACTTCCTAAGCCACCCATTGCTATACCCACGTTACTCAAAGCAACTACTGGTGCATCATTAACACCATCACCCACAAAAGCTACGGTTTGGTTTTTAGCTATAATTTCTTTTACTTTATTTACTTTATCCTCAGGTAATAAATCTCCAAACGCATTTGTAATTCCTAATTTTTGAGCCACAAATTGTACCACATTATTTTTATCTCCACTTAACATAGTAGTTTTGATTCCTAATACTTTTAGTTTATCGATAGTTTGTTGTGCATCTTCTTTTATACTATCTGCAATGGTTAAATACCCCACAAAATTATTATCATAGGCTACTGCAATTAAAGTATAAACAATACTTGATGGATCAATATCATATTTAATTGAAAATTTATCTAATAATTTAAAGTTTCCAACTAAAAGTTCTTTTCCATTTACAGTAGCTTTTAAACCATGTCCGGCTATTTCTTCCACATTTTTAAGTTCAATTGAACTATCAATTTCACCAACAAAATTATGAATTGCTGTTGCCACTGGATGCGTACTTTGACTTTCTAAAGCATTTACTAATTGAAGTATCTCTTTTTTGTCAAATTTCGATTTAAAAACCACTTCTTGGACTTTAAAAACACCCTCTGTCATGGTTCCTGTTTTATCCATCACAACATTTTGAATAGAAGCCATTACATCTAAAAAATTACTTCCTTTGAAAAGGATTCCATTTTTAGACGCTGCACCAATTCCACCAAAATAGCCTAAAGGAATACTTATAACTAATGCGCAAGGGCAAGAAATCACTAAAAAAATTAAAGCCCTATACAACCAATCTTTAAACATATAATTTTCCACAAAAAGAATTGGAACCAAACATATTCCAATTGCCAATAACACCACTATGGGAGTGTATATTTTAGCAAATTTTCTAATGAATAATTCGGTTGGTGCTTTTTTAGATGTTGCTTCTTGTACCATTTCAAGAATTTTAGACAACTTACTATCTTTATAAGCAGTTGTTACTTTAACTTGTGAAACCGAATTCAAATTAATCATTCCTGCTAAAACTGTTTCTCCTTTTAGTTTTGAATCTGGTTTACTTTCTCCCGTAAGAGCTGCTGTATTGAAGGAAGCTTTATCTGATACTAATTCTCCATCTAAACCTAATTTTTCCCCAGCTTTAAGTTGGATTATATCTCCGATTTTAGCCGTTGATGCTTTAATGGTTTTAGCTACATTATTCTCTATAATAGTAACTTCGTCAGGTCTTTGATCTAATAATGATTTTATATTTCTTTTGGCTCTTTGTACTGCCAATGATTGAAAAATTTCTCCAATGGCATAAAATAGCATTACCGCTACACCTTCAGGATATTCACCAATAGCAAAAGCCCCTATAGTAGCAATAGACATTAGTAAAAATTCAGAGAATACATCACTTTTACGAATACTTTGTATGGCTTCTTTTATAACTGGGAGTCCGACTGGTATATAGGCTGCAACATACCAAACTATTCTAACCCAACCCACAAACCAAGATTGGGTAAAATAATTATCAAAACCAATGGCCAACAATAATAAGCCGAAACTTATTATTGCTGGTAAAAATAATTGGAAGGTAGATTTTTCTTTAGAAGTATGGTCATGATCATGTCCATCATCTTCTGCATGTTGCTCTTCTGCTTTATTAATTTTTTCTTCTATTCTACAGCATTCTGCATCGTCTTCTATTTGGTGTGATTTTTTATCTGTCATAGTAATCTAAGTGTTTACGTTTAATATTTTTTGAATGTCTTCAGGAATTTCCATTGCTCTTAATGGTGGAACATTTGCACCACCTGTATTTCCGACAGGAATGTGACCCACAAATGATTTTACACCACCTACTAGTAATCTTGGTATTTGACCAAAAATTTCTTTGGCATTTTTAATTTTAAATCCAAACTGTAACATTTTCCAATGGACAAATGTATGTTCATACGGATATTTTTGTCCGATTATGTGTGCTCTTTCTAAATGAAACCAAGACTTTTGTAAATTATTTTCCTTAAAATTATTTTTTGCTAATTCTAGTTCAGCATTATAAAAAGGTTTCAATTTTGTAGGCATATTGATATTTACATTCATCTCTATTTTTTGTTATAAATTATTAATGAACGTGTTCTCCACCACCTTTTGAAGCTGCTAATAAATAGAATGCTCCTTTGACTACAATTTTCGCATTGGCTGGAATTTCTTCTACTAATTTAACTTCAGTATATCCTAAATCGGTTGTTCCTGGCACTACCTCAATTGCTTTAAAGTGTACTTCGTTGTGTTCTTTTCCAGTAGCTTCCTTGTCATGATTATGTGCTTCTCCTTCTTTATGAACGTGTGCTTCTTTTTTTGCTTTTGGAGTTTCTTCTGCATGTTCTTCTTGCATATAAATATAATATTTATCTCCGTTTCTTACAATTGCGTCTTTAGGTAATGCTTGAACCGTTTGATTTGTAATGTTAATATTAGCTGCCACATACATTCCAGAAATTAAATCTTTTGTGTCATTTTCATTAATCTTGGCATGTACTGCAACCGATTTACTTTCGTTTGAAAAGGATTTGTTAATACCAAATATTTTTCCTTTAATGACTTTATTCGATTGATTGGTTAGTACGAAATCAACTTCTTGACCAATAGAAATTTTACTCATGTCTTTTTCAAAAACGTTCAAATCGAGGTGCATTTGTGTGTTGTCAATTACTTCAAAAAGAGTAATTCCTGTGTCTGCAAAAGCTCCTTTTGTAATGCCTATTTTACCCACATAACCACTTATAGGAGCAATGATAGGAATGATAGAAGAGTTCCCTGATAGACTTACATTTAATGCTTGTAATTTGTTTTTGACTGCTTGTGCTCTTGCTCTTTCAGTTGCCAATTTAGCTTTTACTTCTTGGAATACTTTGCGAGGATTTACATCTTCTTCACTCAAAGTTTTTTGACGATTGTATTCTAATTGTAAATATTCAATATTTGCTACAGCAGCATTGTAATCTTCTTGCATTTCTGCCACTTGAAGGTTTTGAAGTGTAGCCAAAGTTTTTCCTTTTGCTACATAAGTACCTTCTAATACAAAGATGTCTTTTACCACTCCACCAATTAAGGTTGAAACATCTGCTCGGTTTTGAGGTGGAACAGTTGTGTAACCATTGGCTTTGATGATTGTATTGAGGTTTTTCATTTCAATACTACCCATTTCAATGCCCACGGTTTCGAATTGAGCTGTTGTTAATGCAACTTCTGTTTCCGATTTTTCTTCTTCATGTTCTTCTTCTGTTTTCTTTTCTCCACATGAGTTTAGAATCAAAAGGAAAGAAGAAAGAAGAAATATTTTAAAAAATGAACCTATTTTATAATTTGTTTTTAAAGATATATTGATCATTATCGTGAGTATTAATTGTTATTGAAAGATGGAAATTGCATTTGAATAGCACTTTGATTGTAAGCGTTTACTGCTTCGATATTTTGCTTTTTAATATCAATCGCTTGATTTAAGAAACTGATGTAAGACCAGTAACTCATATCGCCATTGGCATAACTTTTTTGTGCTGTAGAGATTATCTGTTCTGCATATTTTAAACCTTCGTTTTCAAAATATTGTATTGCTTTTTGTTGTTTTGCAAATTGGTTTACTAATTCTTCTTTTTGCAATTTTAGAGTCAATTTTGTTTTATCGAATTCTAATTGCGATTGTGACTTACTTATTTCAGAAGCTTTAGCACGAGCTGTATTTGCACCACTAAACAAAGGAATTTGTAAACCAACTGTAAATCCTTGAAAATAAGATTCTTTGTTTAACGTTTGACCAAAGTAACCCAAGCCTAATTTTGGTGCTCGCATTTTTTTGAAAGTATTTGCTTCTTTTTCATAAACCATAGCTTGTTGGCTATAATAATCACTTACTAATGTTTCTACTTTGGATTCGTCTAAAACCGATGAACTAGCATATTTTAAAGAAGTTGAAGCTTCTGGAAGTATATCTTCATTTGTCTGTATAAAATACTGTAACTGTTTTTGGTAGATTACTAAATCAAGAAGCATTTGTTCTTTTAAGGTTTCTATTTCCTTTACTTTAGCTTTTGCACTAATTACTTCTATGTTTCCGCTTTCACCTGTTTTAAAACGAAGTTCTGCATTTTTTAGAAATTTTGAATACACATCAAACAATTCATCGTTTAACTTTTGGATTGAAATACCATATAAATATTGATAATAGGCAATAGTTACCGCTTTTTCGATTTCATATTCCGATAATGCTTTTTGTTTTTCAGCCAATTTTGCTAATTCTTCCTGAAGCTGTCTATTTGCTTTTGTACTTCCACCAATGGGGAAATATTGTTGAATACTAACATTATTGTCATAATCTACGCTATTGTATTGTCCACCCATGTATTCAATTTGCAAAGGATCTGCTTGAAAAGCTGTTTTCTTAAGAACTGTTTGTTTTTCAATTTCCTTATCGGCAATTTTTAAATCCATATTATTCTCTTTAGCCATTGTAATAGCTTGTTCTAAAGTTATGGGTTTGCTGTTTTGAGCAAATGAAAACGTACTAATAAATAGTATGATTATTGTTATAATTGAATTTGACATTTTTTTTCTTTTTTTAATACCTTTCTCAAAAAGTAAATATAAAATTGGTAATACAATTAAGGTTAGTAAGGTTGCTGAAAATAAGCCGCCAATAACAACCGTTGCTAATGGTTTTTGCACTTCAGCACCGCCACTAGTTGACAATGCCATTGGTAAAAATCCTAATGAAGCAACCGCAGCTGTCATTAAAACCGGACGTAATCTTGTTTTTGTGCCAATTAAAACGCGTTGTAATGGATCTGTAATTCCTTCTGATTTTAGTTGGTTGAAAAAGGAGATTAGTACAATTCCATTTAGTACTGCAATACCGAATAAAGCAATGAAACCAATACCTGCTGAAATACTAAAAGGCATTCCTCTCATCCATAAAGCAAAAACACCTCCTATTGCTGACAATGGTATAGCTGTAAAAATTAACAAGGCTTGTTTCATGCTATTGAATGTAAAGAACAACAAAACCATAATTAATCCCAATGCAATAGGTAAAGCTACAGAAAGTCTTTTATTGGCTTCTACTAAATTTTCAAATTGACCTCCATAAGTTATATAATATCCTGCTGGAAGTTCAAAATTTGTTTCTAATTTTTGTTGAATTTCTTCAACAACACTTTTTACATCACGACCACGTACATTTAATCCTATGGTTATTCTTCGCTTTCCATTTTCACGAGAAACCTGAACTGGTCCTTGCTCGTATTCTACAGAAGCTACTTGATAAAGTGGTACTTGTTGGCCGCTTGGTAATGGTATAAAAAGATTAGATACATCTGAAATATCACTACGATTTTCGGCATTCATTCTAACTACTACATCAAAACGTTTACTTTCTTCATAAATTTTACCTGCACTTTCACCCGCAAAAGAGGATCTGATGATTTTATTTACATCTGTAATATTTAGTCCATACAAGGCAATTTTATCGTAATCATATTTAATAGTGATTTGTGGTAACCCTGTTACTTTATCGGGTTTTAAATCACCCACTCCTTGAATATTATTTATTTTTGAAATTAATTCTTTTGCTTTTTCATCTAATACTTCTAAATCATCACCAAAAATTTTTATAGCAATATCACTTCTACTACCAGTCATTAATTCGTTAAAACGCATTTGAATAGGTTGAGAAACTTCAATATTTGCTCCAGGAATAACCTCTATTTCTTCTTTCATCAAGTTAGCTAGATCTTCCCAGTTTTCAGCCGAACTCCATTCTGATTTATCTTTCAAAACAATAATAAAATCACCACTTTCAATAGGCATAGGATCTGTAGGAATTTCTCCACTACCAATTTTTGTTACAATAGTTTTAATTTCAGGAAATTTTGCTTTTAAAATTTTTTGACATTTAGTTGAAGTTTCAATAGTTTGAGTAAGCGAACTTCCTGTCATAATTGTAACATTTATTGCTAAATCTCCCTCTTCAATTGTTGGAATAAATTCACCACCCATATTTTGGAAAACTAGTAATGCCATTACAAATAATCCGATTGCAATACCCAATACTGCTTTTTTTATTTGTAATGCTTTGTCTAAAAACGGAGTATATATTTTTTCTAACCATGCTATCAATTTATCACTGAAATTTTCAGTATGTTCTGTCTTTTTAGACAAGAACATTGCACTCATCATGGGCACATAAGTTAAAGAAAGGATGAAAGCACCAATTACAGCAAAGCCAACAGTCATAGCCATAGGTTTAAACATTTTACCTTCTGTTCCCACTAATGCTAATATTGGTAGATATACGATTAAAATAATTATTTCTCCAAAAGCAGCACTGTTACGAATTTTAGAAGCAGATTGGTACACTTCAACATCCATTTCTAATTGAGTCAAATTCTTTTTCCTTTTAAGTTTCTGTAAATGATGCATTGTGGCTTCCACAATAATTACTGCACCATCGACAATAATCCCAAAATCGATAGCCCCTAAACTCATTAAATTTCCACTTACTCCAAATTGATTCATCAATATAACTGCAAATAGCATTGACAACGGAATTACCGAAGCTACGATTAGTCCTGCACGAAGATTTCCTAAAAATAAAATCAATACAAAAATTACAATTAATGCTCCTTCTAATAAGTTCTTACTAATTGTACCAATGGCATTCTCTACTAATTTACCTCTGTCAATAAAAGCTTCTGCAACAACTCCTTCTGGAAGTGTTTTATTAATCTGAACCATTCTTTCTTTAACTCTATCTACAACTGCTTTTGAGTTTTCACCTTTTAACATTAATGCCATTCCACAAACAATTTCTCCTTTACCATCTTTTGTAGCTGCACCATATCTCATAGCATATCCCTCTTTAACCGAAGCTACATCACGAATTAGAACAGGTGTACCGTTTCTATTTTTTACAACAACATTTTCCAAATCATTACTACCAGTTGCCATACCTACCCCGCGAATAAAGTAGGTCATTTGATCCTTTTCTATATATGCTCCTCCTGTATTTTGGTTATTTTTTTCTAAAGCTTCAAAAATTTCAGTGATCGTTACATCCAAACTCTTTAAAGTATTTGGTTTAACCGCTATTTCAAACTGTTTTAATTTACCACCCCAAGTAGCAACTTCTGCAACGCCTTCAACTCCTTGTAATTGTGGAACTATAATCCAATCTTGAATAGTTCTTAATTTGGTAGCGTCGTATTTATCTTCATATCCTTTTTTCGCATATACATCATATTGATATATTTCTCCTAAACCAGTAGTTATTGGAGCCATTTCTGGAGAACCTGCATAATCTGGAATGTTTTCTTTGGCTTGACTTATTCGTTGAAAAATTTGATTCCTTGCCCAATAAATATCTACATCATCTTTAAAAACTACTGTAACTACAGAAAGTCCAAAACGAGAAATACTTCTCAATTCTATAATTTTTGGAATTGTTTTTAAAGATTGTTCTAAAGGGTATGTGATAAGTTGCTCAATTTCTTGACTTGCTAAAGTAGGTGCATTTGTAATGATTTGTACTTGGTTATTAGTTACATCTGGTAATGCATCTAATGGTAATTGTTTTATTGAATAGCTTCCCCAAGCTATTAACACAAGTGTAAAAAGTAGTATAATGAACTTGTTCTTTATACTGAATTGTATAATTTTGTCTAACATTGAAAATATTATAATGAATTAGAAATTAGCAAATAGATTTTTGCTACTGTTGTGTAAAGACACAATTATCTAACCCGAAATTACTCGGGCATCATTATACTATTTGAGGTGGTTGCCAAATACTCCCAAAGAAATTGGAATACAAATTAGATTTGTAAATGGAGTTTAGCGTTTGAATTTCTACTGTTGGAGTATGAAAATTAAAAACTATTGTAGGAACATAAGATAAAACACTTTGTCTGCAACAATTACAAACACAAAAAGGAGAACAAGCGTCATTTTCCTTATCGTGTGAATGATTTTCGTGGTTTGTGTCTATTTTACTAGAAGTGTGCGTAAAACTAGTTGCTTCCACATCTGCACATGGCAAACATGAAAGTACTACTAAATACAGAGATAATATGTAGTTTAAAAATTTCACAGCTGTAAAAGTAGTAAAATTAATTTTTAATTTTTACTTTTTTTTATGCTTCTTTACTATTCAACTTAAAACTAGAACTAAATTTATCTTTCAAAATTTTCATATCCTCACTTACTTTTCTATCCAATACTTTAGCGTAATGTTGAGTAGTTCTCAAATTTTTATGCCCCAGCATTTTACTTACGCTTTCAATAGGAACACCATTTGTAAGCGTTACTGTAGTTGCACATGTATGTCGGGCACTGTGAAAGGTTAGTTCTTTTTCGATTTCACAAACACCGGCTATTTCTTTTAGATAGGCATTCATTTTGTGGTTGGACAGGAT
>JAIXHM010000027.1 GCA_030145825.1 Flavobacterium sp. | reverse complement strand
GTACATAGGGAATAAATTAAGTATTCACGGAATTAATGCAACAACCGTTGAAACACTTTCAGAAAAATTCTCAGAAAGCGGTTACCAAGTAGTTTCTGTTTCTAATAAATTGAATTTTTTTGTTAGAATGTTTGAGATGATGCAAACCTGTCTGTTAGAAAAAAACATAAGCTACATTATAATCGATACCTATAGTACCAAAGCTTTTTGGTATGCCTTTTTTTGCAGTCAAATTGCAAGACTTAGAGGAATAAAATACATTCCTTTTTTACATGGTGGGGATTTGCCAAACAGATTAAAAAGTGCACCGTTTTTAACTAAGTTAATTTTTAAGAATGCCCATATAAACGTTGCACCTTCTAACTATTTGAAATCTCAATTTCAAGAAAATGGCTATAGTAATGTTATTTTTATTCCAAATACTTTCGAGGTTCAAAATTATGAGTTTAAGCATAGAGAAAATATCCAGCCAAATCTTTTGTGGGTTAGGGCTTTAGCAGATTTATATAATCCTAAAATGGCACTAAAAGTTTTGGCATTATTAAAAGAAGATTATCCAACGGCTACATTAACCATGATTGGGCCCGACAAAGAAGATTGTCTTCAAGAATTAAAAGATGAGGCGCAAAGACTCGGAATTAAAGTTAATTTTACGGGTAAATTATCAAAAACCGATTGGATTAAGTTGTCTAAAGAGTCTGATATTTTTATAAATACCACAAATTTCGATAATACTCCTGTAAGTGTTATGGAAGCTATGGCTTTAGGTTTACCAATTGTATCAACTAATGTGGGTGGATTACCTTATTTACTACACGATGGCGAAACAGCTTTACTTTGTAATCCTAACGATGTAGATGGAATGACAACATTAATTAAAAAGTATTTAAATGATTGTCAATTGGTTAATTCAATTACTAAAAACGCAAGATTAGAATCGGAAAAATGGGATTGGAGCGTTGTACAAAAAGAATGGATTAAAATTTTAAATTGACATAAAAAAAACATGATTTATTTAGTAGCTAAAAGTTAAAATTGTTACTTTGCAGTAAATATATTATTTAACAATGGCCTCAAAACAAAAAATACATTTTGAAGTTTCTGAAAGAAAAATTCTTTTAAGAATTATGGATGTAGTTTTTGTATTAACAACACTACAAATTTTAAGTCATTTTTTTGAATTCGATTATTTTAAAATTACAGCTTCAAATTTTTATTGGACCATTTTTTTAGCGATTTACATAAATCTTTTTGGAACTATTTTCGAAATGTATAATTTGCATGTTGCAAACAATAGATTTCAAACTACAAAAAGTGTTTTATTAACCACTTCAGTTACGGTTTTAATTTACTTATTAACACCTTTTTATACTCCAATTTTACCCTCAAACCGACTACAAATTATATTTTTCTTTTTAGGAATATTTTTATCGCTTAGTGTTTGGAGAAATTTATATATTATTTTTTTGGGTTCTAATAGGTTTATTAAAAGAGTTGTTTTTATTGGAAGTTCTAAACGAATCGATGAGTTTGCTAATGAATTAATTAAAGGAAATCCACATTATTTAGTGAGTGGATATTTAGCTACTGATGATAAAAATTTCCCAACCAATATCGAAATTATAGACAAAGATAATTTTCTAGAATATTTACGAAAAAACTTTATTTCCGAGGTTGTAGTTACGGTAGATAGTAATAAAACAATGGCGCCCGAAATATATGAAGTAATGCTTCAAGCTTTAGAAAGTGGTATTTCTATTAGTGAATATTCTGAGGTGTACGAAACAGGAACAAACCGATTACCTATTCATTTCTACGATAAAGAAATGTTTAAGTTTTTCCCATTTAGTAGAAGTAATCAAAACAAACTGTATTTATTTTACACGCGTTTATTTGATATTGTTTTCTCATTAATGGGTTTAATGGGTTTATTAATTTTACTTCCATTTATACTTTTATGCAATGCTTTTGGAAATAGAGGTCCATTATTTTACAAACAAGAAAGAGTAGGTAAAAATGGCGAAATTTTCAATATTGTAAAATTGCGCACAATGGTTGTTGATGCAGAAAAAGAAGGTGCTGTTTTTGCCAAAGTGAACGATACTAGAATTACAAAATTTGGTAAGTTTTTAAGGAAATCTCGTTTAGATGAAGTTCCTCAATTTATTAATGTTTTAAAAGGTGATATGGCAGTAATTGGTCCAAGACCAGAACGTTTAGTTTTTGTGGAACAAATTGCAGAAAATATTCCCTTGTATAAAACACGTCATGTTGTAAAACCTGGACTTACAGGTTGGGCTCAAGTTAATTATCCTTACGGAGAAAACCTTGAAGATAGTTTAATGAAATTGCGTTACGATTTGTTTTACATAAAGCACCGTTCGTTATTTTTAGATGTAAATATTTTTGTAAAAACACTTAGTACCGTACTTTTCTTTAGAGGTCAATAATGGCCTTTTCTTGTAGAGCTTTTATTTGTAAAAATTAAAAACACTATTTTTGCAGGATAAATAAGCAAAAAATGAAAACTTTTACCGAATTAGATTTACCAAAATCACTTCAAAAGGCTATAGATGAATTAGGTTTTGCAGCGCCTACACCTATTCAAGAAAAAGCATTTCCAGTTATACTTTCAGGTAGAGATATGATGGGAATAGCCCAAACGGGTACGGGTAAAACTTTTGCTTATTTATTACCCATTTTAAAGCAATGGAAATTTCAAGCTACTGATTCCCCGAGAGTTTTAATTTTAGTTCCAACAAGGGAACTTGTAGTGCAAGTTGTTGAAGAAGTTGAGAAATTAACGCAGTATATGTCGGTTAGGGTAACGGGTATTTTTGGTGGAACAAACATTAATACACATCGTAAAAATGTTGCTGATGGAGTAGATGTTGTAGTAGGTACGCCAGGTCGTACGATGGATTTAGCACTTGACGGTGTTTTGCGTTTTGATACCTTACAAAAATTAGTAATTGATGAGTTTGATGAGATCTTAAATTTAGGTTTTAGACACCAATTAACCTCAATTTTATCAATGATGAAAACAAAACGTCAAAATATACTTTTTTCAGCAACTATGACCGAAGAAGTAGACGACGTTTTAGATGAGTTTTTTGAATTTCCTGAAGAAGTTTCATTGGCTCCAAGTGGAACTCCATTAGAAAAAATTAGTCAGTATCTATATAATGCGCCAAATTTCTTAACCAAGTTAAACATACTTAAAAACATATTAGAAAACGATACTACTACTGAGCGTGTTTTATTGTTTGTGAATAATAAAAGATTGGTCGATGTGGTTTTTGAAGTATTAGATGAAGCTTTTCCTGGTCAATTTGGAGTAATTCATTCAAATAAATCTCAAAATTATCGTTTGAATACAATGAGCGCTTTTCAAAATTCTGAATTAAGAGGAATTATTACCACCGATGTTATGGCACGTGGTTTAGATATTTCAGATATTACACATGTTTTTAATATTCAATTCTCAGATGTTCCCGAACAATATATTCATAGAATAGGTAGAACAGGTCGTGCCGATAAAGAAGGTATCGCTGTAAGTTTTGTTGCTCCTTATGAAGAAGAACAATTAATTGCTGTGGAACTTTTAATGAATAAAGAAATTGAAGTATTAGAAACACCAGATTCAATTGAAGTTGCTGAAAAGAAATTGGAATTTGAAAAAGATAGAAGAAAATTCAAAACTGTTGGGAAACCAATTAAAAGAGAAGAAAAAGGGGAAGCTTTTCACGAGAAAAAAGATAAAAATAAAAAGGTTAACCTAGGTGGACCAGGAAAAAGAACGCCTCGCAAAACCGCTCCAAGAAATAGAGCAGTAGATGCTAAGAGAGCAGCTAAACGTAAAAAGAAATAACATTTTATTGCGCAAGATGTGACACATTTTTTGTTTGTCAGTTCGAGCGGAGTCGAGAACAATTCTAAAACATGAGCGATTTCATCAGAGAAACAAACTACTCAAATAAGATTTTTAACGAAAATGATATAAAGTTTAAAGAATTCGAAAATTGTATTTTTGATACTTGCGACTTTACAGCGTGTATTTTTTTAAGTGTTACGTTTATAGATTGTGTTTTTAAAAATTGTAACTTTCACGATACAAAAATAAATTATGTCTCATTACGTGGAGTTGAATTTGAAGGTTGCGATTTTACTAATGTGAATTTTGCAATGACCGATCAAGTAATTTATTATTTTAATTTTACCAATTGTCAATTAGATTATACAAAATTTTACAGTTTAAAATTAAAAAAGATAAGATTTACAGCTTGTAGTTTAGTAGCAGCCGATTTTATGGAAACCGATTTATCTGAAGCAGTATTCGATCATTGCGATTTAAGACGAACAGTTTTTTACAAAACAAATCTTCAAAAGACTGATTTTTCTACAAGCTTTAATTTTACAATTGATCCTGAGCAAAACAAAATGAAAAAAGCAATTTTCTCGGTTAATAATATAAAAGGATTATTGGAAAAATATAACTTAACAATTAAAGAGTAAGCTTAATAAAGTAAAAAGCTACTTTTACATTGGCAATTAAATGTTATAATTCTTTGCAAAAACTTTGCGAACTTAGCGGTTAAATACATATCAAAAAATGAAAATTAAGTTTCCTACAGCTCAAACCATTTTACTTATTATTACAGCGATTACTGTTTTGTTAACTTGGATAATACCTTCAGGTAAATATGAAACATTAGCTTATACTAGCGATAGTAATCAGTTTATTTTAAAAGGAAAGGAAACTTCAATTAATTTAAAAGCTACACAACATACATTAGATTCATTAGCTATAAAAATTCCTTTAGAAAAGTTTACCAAAGGTGAAATTTGGAAACCCATAAATATTCCCAATACATTTTATTATTTAGAAAGTGAACCACAAGGAATTGTGTCATTTTTAAAAGCGCCCGTAAAAGGAATTATTCAAGCAGCCGATATTATTTTCTTCGTTTTAGTTTTAGGTGGTGCAATTGGAATTATGAATTTTTCTGGTGCATTTGATGCAGGAATTTCTAGTTTAGCTAAAATACTAAAAGGGAAAGAGTTTTTACTCATTATTATTATTACGGTTTTAATTGCTTTAGGAGGAACTACATTTGGTTTGGCAGAAGAAACGATTGCTTTTTATCCTATTTTAATTCCAGTTTTTTTAAGAGCAAGATATGATGCTATGGTAGCATTAGCTTCAGTTTATATTGGTTCTAGTATTGGAACCATGATTTCAACTGTAAATCCTTTCTCTACAATTATTGCATCTAATGTGGCAGGAATAAATTGGACAACAGGGTTAACAGCAAGAATTATTTTTCTAATTATTGGAACTCTAGTTTGTATTGCTTATATAATTTGGTACGGAAAAAAAGTACAACAAGATCCATCTAAATCAATTATTTATACTCAGAAAGAAGCTATTGAAAAGCATTATTTTGCAAATAAAACTATAAGTGAAACTTTAAATTTACCTCAAAGATTTGCCTTAATTATTTTCTTGCTATGTTTTGTAGTAATGATTTATGGAGTTTCACAATTAGAATGGTGGTTCGAAGAAATGACAGCTGTTTTTTTAACAGGAGCAATCATTATAGGTTTAATTTTAAGAATTAAAGAACAACAATTTGTGTCTGAATTTATAAAGGGTTCATCAGATTTGTTAGGTGTAGCGTTAATTATTGGAATAGCGCGCGGTGTTTCGGTAATTATGGAAGAAGGAATGATTATCGATACCGTTTTATTTCATGCAAGTAATGTAACAAGCGGTATGAATAAAGGTTTATTTGCTAATATGATGATGCTAATTTATTCTGGATTATCTTTTTTTATTCCATCTTCTTCAGGAATGGCTGTTTTAACCATGCCTATTTTTGCTCCTTTAGCTGATACAGTTGGTTTGGGTAGAGAAATAATTGTAGATGCTTATCAATTGGGACAAGGATTATTTGCATTTATAAATCCAACCGGACTCATATTAGCCACTTTAGCGATTGTAAACGTTACTTACGACAAATGGTTGAAATTTGTAATGCCTTTAGTCGGAATTTTATTGGTCTTAATAATTGGTTACTTAACTTTAATGGCGTCTTTTTGATGTTAATGCGTTGATTTGTTTAGTCGTTAAGTCGTTATACGCTGAGTTGTCATTAGCTACGCTCTGTTCGGTAAACCTCGAGTACGAGTAAACCTCGGGAATCTCTTTTTTCACAAAACTACACTAAGAAGTCACTAAGATTCACAAAGAATTATCAAATAAACGACTAAACAAACAATAAAAATCTAATTATGCTGTTCGCTAAAAACAGTTAGTAAAGTTTGAGGATCAATTAAACCAGAAGCTGAATTTTTCATTAATTTCAAAACTCTTTTCATAGCATAAGGATTTAATCCCATATTTATCCCAATTTCGTTGATTTTCATCTGCTCACGTTCATGTAAAACGCCATCACAATGCATTAAAAGAGCTAAGCGATAAAACTGTAAAACACGGTTAAATTCATCTTTAATAACTACTTTTTCGTGCTTTTTGTCGAAAAGTTTATGAAGGGTTTCGTTGTCAATTTCTAGTTCTTGAGCAACCATTTGAATAAAATCGTATTCTCGATCATGAAGTTCTCCATCAACCAATGCAAAACCAATCATTTCTTGCAATAAACTGATACGTTCTTGATAATCTTCCATGTTTTTAAATAGTTTGTTATAGTAAAAGTACACATTCTTCGGTTTAAATGAATATCTTTGAAAAATTATTTTAATAAATTATTTTCTGTCATGCTGAGCTTGCCGAAGCATCTTAAAAAAGATACTTGAATAGACTATGTTTCTTTCATAATGACAAAATATCAATAAAACACAAAATGACAAATAACGATATATTCAAAAAACTTAGAGTTGCTTTACAGTTACGTGATGACCAAATTGTTGAAATTTTACAATTAGTAGATTTCAGAATGTCGAAAGGTGAATTAGGTAATTTTTTCAGAGATGAAAAACATCCAAAATATATGGAATGTGGCGACCAAGTACTGAGAAATTTTTTAAACGGTTTGGTTGTTTATTTAAGAGGAACCAAAGAAAGTCCGAAAGTGCCAATGGAAGTCTTAGCTACTCACAAAAAACAAGAAGTTAAAACTGAAAAGCCTAAAGTTGCCGAAAAACCAAAAGCAACTAAGAAAGTTTTTGTAGAAAAGAAAAAGCCAGTTGTTCAGAAGGTTAAGTTCAAAAACGGAAAAAAGAAAAACGACTAATAATATTGTGAAGTTCATAAATTCTCAGTAAATTAGTACAACTATAAAATTCAAAAAAATGAAAAAAAATATTGGAAAAACAGACAAGATGATTCGCATTATTTTGGCAATCGTTTTGGTTTCATTAGATTTTTTTAGAGTTGTCGATAGTCCTTATGCTTGGATATTAACCTTGTTAGGAATTGTTCTAGCAGGTTCAACTTTAATAAGTTTTTGTCCACTTTATACTATTTTTGGTATTAATACAAATAAATCAGATAATTCATAAAAAATCCCGAAAGGGATTTTTTTGTGCCTCAG
Organism: Flavobacterium sp.; assembly: GCA_030145825.1. GTDB lineage: Bacteria > Bacteroidota > Bacteroidia > Flavobacteriales > Flavobacteriaceae > Flavobacterium. The sequence goes on along the minus strand of JAIXHM010000027.1, from coordinate 16,343 downwards.
TATTTTTCAATTTTATAATCTTATTTGTACTTTTGAAAGCTGAATAGCAACATAATGTAAATGCACTTTAAACATCCGGAAATTCTTTACTTTTTATTTCTTTTGGTTATACCAATTTTGGTGCATTTGTTTCAATTAAGACGTTTTAAGAAAACCTATTTTACAAACGTTAAATTACTTAAAGAACTTCAACAACAAACTCATAAGACTAGCACCATTAAAAAATGGCTGTTATTAGCTACTCGGTTATTGTTGCTTACTTTTTTAATTTTTGCTTTTGCGCAACCTTTTTTTGAAGCTAAAGAGAGCGAACAAAAACAGAACGAATTAGTTATCCTTTTAGATAATTCGTTTTCTATGCAAGCAAAAGGAGAAAATGGTGAATTATTAAAAAAAGCTGTTCAAGATATTTTAGAAAATGTAGACGAAAATCAAATATTTTCAATAGTTACTCCTTCAGTCGCTTTTTGGGATGTAGACAAACAAACCATTCAATCTGATTTGCAAAAACTTACATATACTTATTTGCCTTTTGAAATTGATAATTTGGTAAACCAAGTTACGTTATCGAAACCAAATATTCCTGTAGATTATATTGTGATTACAGACGGAGTTCAAGTAAAACCTTCGAGTTTATTGAACGAACTAAAAAGCAACGTTTATTTTTGGTTACCAAAATCGGAAAAGCAATACAATTGTAGTATCGAAAACATGTCGATTGTAAATGAAAGCGACAACTTGTATGACATTAAAATCGATTTAAAATCTTATGGAGAATTTGAAGATAAAGTGCAACTTTCCATTTTTGAAGACAATCAGGTAATTGCTAAAACGCAAGTTGAATTTGCTAAAAATAAAGCCGAAATTTTAGTGTCGGTTCCTAAAAAAGAAATGCAAGGAACTGTCATAATTGATGATAAAAGTTTAACTTTTGATAATACATATTATTTTACATTAGTGAAACCAGAAAAAAGCAATGTTTTGGTGGTTTCAAGTGAATCAAATGCTACTTTTTTAAGTAAGATTTACACAAATAAAGAATTCAATTTAGAACTTTCGACTTTAAAAACTTTAGACTTTAGTAAAATTGAAAATCAAGATTGTATTGTTTTAAATGAATTAAAAAATCTTCCTCAGTCATTACTAAATACGTTGCAAGTTTTTTATCAAAATGGAGGTAATATTGTTGTGGTGCCAAATCGCGAAAGTAATCTAGAAGATTATAATGCGTTATTGCAAAAGTTTGGTAACGGAAAAATTGTTAGTTCTTTTAATACCGAAAAAGAAATTACCAAAATCAATTTTACACATCCATTGTATGAGAATGTTTTTGAGAAATCGGTATCTAATTTTCAATATCCAAAAGTGAATTCCGGATTTCAATTCTCAGGAAACTTTTTTAATGTGTTAACTTTTTCAGACGGACAACCATTTTTAGCATCACTTTCAAACAAAGTAGGTAATTTATTTTTGTTTTCAAGTGCTCTAAATAAAGAGAATAGTAATTTTCAAAATTCACCACTTATTGTGCCAACATTTTATAAAATGGCATTTTCAAAATTAAATACAACTTCATCAACATTCGAAATTGGTCAAAATGGCAACTTAATTTTAAATGCAATTTTGTCTAAAGATGAAGTAGTAACTATAAAAAATGACAAGTATAGTTTTATTCCTATTCAGCAAATTATAACCGATAAAGTAAAGCTAACTTTTCAAGATTATCCTGAAAATGCAGGAAATTATAATATTATTCAACAGGACAAGGAAATAGCGAAAATAAGTTTTAATTATCCTAAAAACGAAAGTAATTGTGTTCAAAATAATACTCTAAATTTTGATAACTTTACATCTATAAATTCAGTTTCTCAAGCGATAGACGAAATGTTTTCAAAACGTTTAGATACAATGCTTTGGAAATGGTTTTTAACAGCAACACTACTATTTTTAATTATTGAACTACTAATCCAAAAATTCGTAAAATGACAACAGTCGTACTTAAACAAGCAACAATACTAGATAAATCAAGTTCTTTTCATAATCAAAAAGTAGATATTAAAATCGAAAACGGCACAATCGTAGCTATAAGTTCTAAAATAGAAACTAAAGACACAGACGAGGTTGTTGAAATAAACGGACTTCATGTATCTCAAGGTTGGATGGATAGTTCAGTTAGTTTTGGTGAACCTGGTTATGAAGATAGAGAAACCATCGCAAACGGATTAGATGTTGCAGCAAAAAGCGGATTTACTACGGTTGCACTTCAACCAAATGCTGCACCAATTATTGATAACCAAGCTTTAGTAAAGTTTGTTTTAAATAAAGCATCAAATAATGCTGTAAATTTATATCCAATTGGAGCATTAACAAAAGAAAGTGAAGGTACAGATTTAGCAGAACTTTTTGATATGAAAAACGCTGGTGCAATTGCTTTTGGCGATTATCAGAAATCGATGAGTAATGCCAACTTATTTAAAATTGCACTTCAATATGTACAAGATTTTGACGGATTAGTAATTGGCTTCAGTCAAGATTCAAATATTAAAGGAAAAGGAATTGTTAACGAAGGAATTGTTTCTACCAAATTAGGTTTAAAAGGAATTCCTACACTTGCGGAAGAATTACAAATTGCTAGAAATTTATTTCTATTAGAATACACGGGCGGAAAATTACATATTCCAACGATTTCAACTCAAAAATCAATTGAGTTAATTAAAGAAGCTAAAGCAAAAGGTTTACAAGTAACTTGTAGTGTGGCGGTTCATAATCTTGTTTTAAATGATGAAGTTTTAACTGGTTTCGATTCGCATTACAAAGTTTTACCTCCATTACGCGATGAAGCTACTCGTTTAGCTTTAATTGAAGCTGTTAAAAACGGAGTAATCGATTGTATCACTTCCGATCATAATCCAATAGATATTGAGCATAAAAAGTTAGAGTTCGATTTAGCTAAAGACGGAACTATTGGTTTAGAAAGTGCTTTCGGTGCATTGCAAACTATTTTACCAACCGAAGTTATTGTAGAAAAATTAACAGCAGCTAAATCAATTTTTAAGGTTAATAATCCAAATATTGAAATTGGAAACCAAGCCGATTTAAGTTTATTTACTACAAATGAGGATTGGACGTTTACTAAAGAAAATATTTTAAGTAAGTCTAAAAATTCAGCATTCTTAGGTCAAAGTATGAAAGGTAAAGCAATCGGGATAATGAATAATGGACAATTAATAATTAACAATTAATAAAAAAATGAACGATATAGAAAAAGGAAAAACAACAGCAATTGTGGCTTATATTACGATAATAGGAAGTATAGTTGCCATTTTTATGAATCAAGAAGAAAATAAAAGCGAGTTTGCTAGTTTTCACATTCGTCAAGCTTTAGGAATATCATTAACTTATTTTTTATTAGGTTATTTTATTGGATATTTTGATAGTTGGATGGTTTCTTCTGCTTTTTGGTTGTTTATTTTTATTCTTTGGATTTATGGTTTTGTAGGTTGTTTAAGTGACGATAAAAGAACGGTTCCACTAGTTGGAGAATTTTACCAAAAACTATTTAAAAACTTATAATTTTTGTAAATAAAAATGAACCTACATTACCTTATACGCGAACCAAAAGAATTAAAAGAAAAAAATCCTGTTTTAATTTTATTACACGGATACGGAAGTAATGAAGAAGATTTATTTTCTTTCGCTAGCGAATTACCTGAAGAATATTTTGTAATTTCTGTTCGTGCACCTTACGATTTGCAACCTTACGGACATGCTTGGTATGCTATCTATTTCGATGCAGATGAAAATAAATTTTCTGATGATGAACAAGCAAAACAATCACGAGATAATATTGTAAATTTTGTAGATGAAATATGCGAAAAATATCCAATTGATGCTTCAAAAGTAACTTTAATAGGATTTAGTCAAGGCGCAATTTTAAGCTGTGCTGTAGCATTGTCATATCCTGAAAAAATAAGTAGAGTGGTTATGTTAAGTGGCTATTTTAACGATAAAATCTTGATTGAAGATTACAAAGAAAAGGAGAATAAACATTTACAGTTTTTTGTTTCTCACGGAACTGTTGATCAAGTGATTCCAGTTGATTGGGCTAGAAAAACGAAACCAGTTATTGAAGATTTAGGTTTACCTATCTTGTATAAGGAATATCCTGTAGGACATGGAGTAGCACCACAAAATTTCTTTGATTTTAAGAATTGGTTACAAGAAACATTATAATATAAATAACTAGATTTTGTCAATCTGAACTAGTTTCAGATTCTAAAAAAAGAACTTTTAATCAAAAGTTACGAGTTAAAGTCTTTTAATATTAGTATTTTTGAAAACTAAAAAAATAAAACTATGGCAACAGTAACATTAGGAGGAAATCCTATTCATACAAGTGGAGAATTACCAAAAGTAGGAGATTCTATTAAAGATTTTCAATTAGTAAAGCCTGATTTATCAGTGGCAAGTTTAGAAAGCTACAAAGGAAGTAAATTAGTTTTAAATATTTTTCCAAGTATCGATACAGGTACTTGTGCAACTTCTGTTCGTCAATTTAATGCAAAAGCAAGCGAATTGACTAATACTAAAGTGTTATGTATTTCTAGAGATTTACCATTTGCTCAAAAAAGATTTTGTGGAGCAGAAGGAATAGAAAATGTAGAAACGTTATCAGATTTTAAAGACGGAAGTTTCGGTAAAAACTACGGATTAGAAATTGTAGACGGACCGTTAGCAGGTTTACATTCACGTGTGGTAATTGTAGCTGATGAAAATGGTAAAGTATTACATGCAGAACAAGTTGCAGAAATTGCAAACGAACCTAATTACGAAGCTGCTTTAGCAGTATTATAATATTATGAAAAATCGTCATATCAAATTGGGATGTGGCGATTTTTCTTTTTTTAAGTCAAAACGAATCCTATTAAATGAAATTTCAAAAAGACGAAACTTTATTCACCGGACGATTAAAAAGTATGGTGTTTGCAGCTAAGGGGGCCTTTAAATTGATTACTACCGAGCATAGTGTAATGGTGCAATCGTCAATTGGTGTAATCATGACAATTGCAGGTTTCTATTTTCACATTTCTAAAACAGAATGGCTAGTACAAACATTAGCAATTGGTATGGTTTTAGGAATTGAAGGATTAAATACTGCTGTAGAAAAAATTGCCGATTTTGTTCATCCTGATTATCATGAAAAAATTGGTTTTATAAAAGATATCGCGGCTGGTGCTGTATTTTTTGCTGCAATGACAGCTTTAGCAATTGGAGCTATAATTTATGTTCCAAAATTTATATAAAATCTCTATTTTTGTAAAACAGATAAAGCTTAATGGCCAAAAAAACAAAACAAGAAAATTCATCTTCTACATCGATAAAAGAAAAATTTAACTTTCAATTCAATCGACAACAAAAATTTGCGATAGGTATTCTATTGGTTTTATTGTCTGTTGCATTGTTGTTGTCTTTTGTATCTTACTTTGTTACTGGAAATGTGGATCAAAGTGAGGTTGCAGAAGTTTTTAGTAGAAAATCGAGAGTAGAAAATTGGTTAGGAAAGTTTGGAGCCTATTTAGCAGATTTCTTTTTATACAAAGGTTTTGGAGTAGCTTCTTTTATTTTTGTTAGAATCTTGTTTTTAGCAGGTGCTTATTTAATTCTCGATTTAGCACTTGGAAAATTAAAAAAATCGCTTTTCTGGGATTTATATTTAATCATTGTAGTTTCAGTTTTATTTGGTTTTTTCTGGGATATGTTACCACAGTTAAGTGGAACTATTGGCTACGAAATGAATTTGTTTACTCAAGATTACATTGGGAAAATTGGAACATTATTAGTTTTAATTTTCGGAGTAATAATCTTTTTAGTTTTTAAAATAAAAGTTTCGCCAGATACTGTTAAAAACCTATTTGAAAAACCTTCAAAAGAACTCGATGAAGCAATCCAAAAAGCACAAGTTACTTCAACAGAAGATAATGCTTCAGTAAATAATATTGTAGCTGAAACATTAGAAAACGATGAGTTTGATGGAATTACTGATTTGGTAAACCAAAATATAGACGAAGATTTTATCATAAGAGAAGACGATGAAGCAATTTCTAAAATTGAATTAAAGACAAAGTCTCCATTTGAAATTGATAAAGAATCTTTAAAGCCAACTATCGCTACAGCTTCAGAATTATCGTTGGATCCTAAACCAATTCCTGAGCCAATAAATAATATGGCAGAAGTCGCAAAGGTTGCGGAACCTATAGAAGCTGAAAACAGTGATTTTGTTATTGAAAAGATTGAAGAAGAAGAAATTGTAGTCGAAAACCTAGCAGCGAAGTTAGTGCAAGACTTTGGAGAGTTTGATCCTACTTTAGAATTGTCAAATTATCAATTGCCGCCAATTGAGTTATTAAAAGAATATACTACTGGTGGTATTACAATTGATCAAAATGAATTAGAAGAAAATAAAAACCGAATTGTAGATACTTTAAAAAACTACAATATTGGTATTTCACAAATTAAAGCAACTGTTGGACCAACGGTTACATTATATGAAATTGTACCTGATGCTGGTATTCGTATTTCTAAAATTAAAAATTTAGAAGATGATATTGCATTATCATTGGCGGCTCTTGGAATTCGTATTATTGCACCAATACCTGGTAAAGGAACAATTGGTATTGAAGTTCCAAATAATAAACCTACTATGGTAGCGATGAAAAGTGTTATCGCTTCGCCAAAATTCCAACAAGCCGAAATGGAATTACCAGTAGCTTTAGGAAAAACAATTTCAAATGAAACTTTTGTAGTCGATTTAGCAAAAATGCCACACTTGTTAATGGCAGGTGCAACAGGACAAGGTAAATCAGTTGGATTAAATGCTATTTTAACTTCGTTATTATATAAAAAACATCCCGCTGAGGTTAAGTTTGTTCTTGTCGATCCTAAAAAAGTAGAATTAACGCTTTTTAATAAAATTGAACGACATTATTTAGCAAAACTTCCTGATACAGAAGAAGCTATTATTACAGATAATACTAAAGTAATTAATACTTTAAACTCGTTATGTATTGAAATGGATAACCGTTACTCTTTATTAAAAGATGCAATGGTTCGTAACATTAAAGAATACAACGAAAAGTTCAAACAACGCAAATTAAACCCCGAAAATGGACACCGATTTTTACCTTATATAGTATTGGTAGTAGACGAGTTCGCCGATTTAATTATGACAGCAGGAAAAGAAGTAGAAACGCCAATTGCTCGTTTAGCTCAGTTAGCCCGTGCTATTGGGATTCACTTAATTATTGCTACGCAACGTCCGTCTGTAAACGTAATTACAGGGATGATTAAAGCCAATTTCCCAGCACGTATTGCCTTTAGAGTAATGTCTAAAATTGATTCAAGAACAATATTAGATGCAGGTGGAGCAGATCAGCTAATTGGACGTGGAGATTTACTTTATACTAATGGTAATGATATGGTAAGGGTACAATGTGCCTTTGTAGATACGCCAGAAGTTGAGAAGATTTGTGAATTCATTGGTTCTCAAAAAGCCTATCCAGATGCTTACTTACTTCCAGAGTATGTAGGGGAAGAAAGTGGCACGACTCTTGATATCGATATAAACGACCGAGATTCTTTATTTAGAGAAGCAGCAGAAGTGATTGTCACAGCACAACAAGGAAGTGCTTCTTTAATTCAAAGAAAATTGAAGTTGGGTTACAATAGAGCTGGAAGAATTATAGATCAATTAGAAGCCGCAGGTATTGTAGGACCTTTTGAAGGAAGTAAAGCACGTTCAGTTTTAATTCCAGATTTAGTAGCATTAGAACATTTTTTAAACAACGAACAAAACAATAAATAAAATGAACAAGTTTTTAAAAGTAGCAGTACTTTTTATTTTCGGAATTTCAACTTTACAAGCCCAAAATGCTCAAAAAGCAAAAGCACTATTAGATGAAGTTTCTGCAAAGGTGAAAACATATGAGAATATTGTAATCGATTTTAAATATTCATTAAACAATCCAAAGGAAAACATAAATCAAGAAAGTAAAGGAAATGTTACCCTTAAAGGAAATTTATACAATTTAAATTTCATGGGCATTACTAAAATATTTGATGGTAAAAAGATTTATACGATTGTTCCTGAAGATGAAGAAATTACGATTTCTAAATATGATGAAAGCGATAAAGATGCTGTAACGCCGAACAAAATGTTGACATTTTTCGATTCTGGATATAAATACAGTTGGGATATTTTGCAAAATATTAAAGGGAGAAAAATTCAATATGTAAAATTGGTTCCAATTAGTTCAAAAGATCAAAGAAAAGAAATCTTAGTGGGTGTAGACGTGCAAACAAAACACATTTATAATTTAATTGAAACGGGTAAAAATGGTACAAGAACAACATTAACTGTTAATTCTTTTAAAACAAATCAGCCATTATCAAAAAATCATTTTACCTTTACCGAATCAAAATATCCTAATTATTACATCAATAGGTTAGATTAATTTTCGGAGTGAAAATATTAGATAAATACATTATTAAATCATTCATGATTACATTTGCTTCGGTATTTGTAATCTTGTTTTTTATATTCGTTTTACAAGGAATTTGGCTTTTCATTTCAGAACTTGCAGGTAAAGATTTAAACGCATTTACCATTTTTAAGTTCTTATCTTTTTATGCGCCAACAATAGTTCCTTTAGTTTTACCATTATCAGTGTTACTTGCAGCGATTATGACTTTTGGTAGTTTTGCCGAAAATTATGAGTTCGCAGCTATGAAATCTTCAGGTATTTCTTTGAATAGAGCAATGAAGATGTTAAATATTACTATAGTTTTATTGAGTTTAGTCTCTTTTGTTTTTGCAAATAATGTTATTCCAGAATCTCAATATCGTTTTTTAAATTTAAGAAAAGATATAGTTCAATCGAAACCAGCTATGGCGATTGCCGAAGGCCAATTTAATAACATTGGTACAATGTCTATTAAAGTTGATAAGAAGTTAGGTGAAAACGGAAATGAACTGGAGGGAGTAATTATTCACTTAAAGAATAATCAAACCGGAATGGCTGCAAACACTGTTATTAAAGCAAAAAAAGGATTGTTAAAAAGTGAAGACTCGTCTAATTTGTTACAACTAGAACTTTTTGATGGGAATTACTATGAAAATGTTGTGCCTAAAGATTATAACGAAAGAAAAAAAGAACCTTTTGCAAAAAGTAGCTTTAAAAAATACATCATTAATGTCGATTTAACAAAGTTGAATAAAATGGGGCAAGACGAAGGAGATATTACTTCGGAAAAAATGCTGAACATTAATGAAATTAAATATGCTGTAGATTCTTTACAAGCAAATTATAATAAAGATGTTGTTTCGTTTTCTGATAACATAGTTCAAAGAGTTGATTATGTAATGCAAAAGAAAGTAAAACAAAATGATAAGCCCGAGAAAAATGTTGATGATTTATTATCCCTTTTTACCAAAGAAGACAAAGCTAAAATTTTAGATCAGGCAAAAAATAATACTTCAAGTACCGAGTTTAGTATTCAAAATAGTAAATCGGATTTAGAATCGAAAAAGAAAAACATTAATGCACACTGGATCGTTTTTCATGAAAAGTTCATGATTGCTTATTCGTGTTTATTAATGTTCTTTATTGGTGCGCCGCTTGGTGCAATTATTAGAAAAGGAGGAATAGGTTTACCAATAGTTTTTGCAGTAATCATTTTTATTGCATATCACTTTTTAAATTTATTTGGTAGAAAATTGGCTCAAGAAGATGTTGTTTCACCATTTTTAGGAACATGGATGTCGTCTTTATTTTTAACACCACTTGCTATTTTATTAACTTACAGAGCGACAAATGATATTGGATTAATGATTAGTTTCGACTGGCTTACAGATCCATTCAAAAAAATATTTTCAAAATTTGGAACTACAAACAAACAAAATGACACCACACAACATACAACTTAATACTATTGAAGAGGCGATTGAAGATATTCGCCAAGGAAAAGTAATCATTGTAGTAGACGATGAAGATCGTGAAAACGAAGGGGATTTTTTAGCTGCTGCTGAAAAAGTAACACCAGAAATGATAAACTTTATGGCTACGCACGGAAGAGGTCTTATATGTACGCCATTAACTGAATCTAGATGTAAGGAATTAGATTTACATACAATGGTTCGTAATAATACAGATCATATGGAAACAGCTTTTACAGTTTCTGTTGATTTAAAAGGACACGGAGTTACAACTGGAATTTCTGCAGGCGATAGATCTAGAACAATTGAAGCTTTAATCGATCCCGATACAAAACCATACGATTTAGCGCGCCCAGGACATATTTTTCCATTAATTGCTAAGCAAGGAGGTGTTTTAAGAAGAACAGGCCATACTGAAGCAGCAATTGATTTTGCACGTTTAGCGGGATTTAAACCAGCAGGTGTTATTTGTGAAATTATGAACGAAGATGGAACAATGGCTCGTCTTCCTCAATTAGTTGAAGTAGCAAGACGTTTTGATTTGAAATTGGTTTCTATTGAAGATTTAGTGGCTTACAGAATGCAGCACGACAGTTTAATTCAAAAGAAAGAAGATTTTGAAGTTTTAACACGTTTTGGCTCATTTAGATTACGCGCCTACCTTCAAACTACAAATAAACAAGTTCATATTGCTTTAACAAAAGGAACTTGGAGTGCTGGTGAGCATGTTTTAACAAGAATCAACTCTACCCAAATTAGTAACGATATTTTAGGAACGTTAACAAATAACAACGATAAAAAGTTAGATGATATGTTCCGTAAAATTAATGAAGAAGGAAAAGGAGCTATCATTTTTATTAATCAAGAAGTTCAGTCATTAGAATTATTAGACAGATTAAAACAACTAAAAGATTTACAAGATAAAGGCGAAGTTAAAGCGCCATCTATTAAAATGGATGCTAAAGATTTTGGAATCGGTGCACAAATTTTACATGATTTAGATATTAATAAATTACAATTACTTTCTAATAGTGAAAGTCAAACCAAAAGAGTAGGTATGATTGGTTACGGATTAGAAATAGTAGAATATGTAAACTATTAAAAAGAAGGGCTCTCATTTGAGAGCCTTTCTTTTTAATTAAAGAACCAAAGTTTTATAGCTAGAATACTTACAGTAACTATTAAAAATCCTTTAATAACAGTATCATCCTTTTTTACGCTCCATCTACTTGCAACCCAAGCTCCAGAGGTGTTTCCAATGGTTAGTATAAAAGCAACGGGATAATTAATTTTATTTTCCAAAGCAAATATGATTACCGCTCCTACTGTATAAAATGCCACAACAAATACCTTCGTAACATTAGATTTAAGTAACGATAAACCGTTAATATAAGGAAGGATTACCAACATTAAAAATCCAATCCCAGCATTTATAAATCCACCGTATATTCCTAAAAAGAAAAATATTATAATAGTTATATAAAGATGTTTTCCCGTTAATTTTTCTTCGTTTAATTTAATTTTTTTTGCAGGATTTATTATTAATGTTACCAATACCAATAACATAATAACAGCAAGAACTTTATTAAAGGTTTCGTTAGATATGTTAACTGCTAATTTGGCTCCAATGAAAGAGCCTAAAAAGGCTGAAATGCCCAAATAAAGACTAAATGGGTAAGTAGAAACGCCTTTGCTTTTAAATCCTCTTACAGCTGTTAAAGTTTGAAATAAAATTGCAATTCTATTGGTTCCATTTGCAATTGGTGCTGGTAAACCCATAAATAAAAGTGTAGGTAAAGTAATTAAGGTTCCGCCGCCAGCAATAGTATTTAAAAATCCAGCTAGGAATCCTATAGGAATTAACCATAGCATTTCGAAAGAAACATCCATTTTATCTATAAAATTTCGTTGTAAAAGTATTGAAATAAATGAATACTAAAAAAAACTAATTTTCATTGCATATTTGATGTGCTTGAAATTCAGTTAATTGAGAATTAATTGAAATTTTTTTTCAAAAAACTTTTTGTAGCTAAAAAAAGGTTTATATATTTGCACTCGCAATCAGGAAATGATAGCAACTTATTGGAGAAATGGCAGAGTGGTCGATTGCGGCAGTCTTGAAAACTGTTGACTGTAACAGGTCCGGGGGTTCGAATCCCTCTTTCTCCGCGGAATTAAAACCCTAACGATTGAATATCAATTAGTTAGGGTTTTTTATTTGCGATATATCCCCACATTATCCCCACAATCATTTAGTTTCTTAATTTATTATTTTTATATAAAAATGTAAATCATGGAAACACAAGTATCAGTAAAACAAATAATTAAAGACTTTATTTATATTGGTAATCAATTGAAAGATCTTTTTAAAGATGATTTAGAATACAAACCAATAATCGATTTTGTTTTAGCAAAAGACTATCTTGATGAAGAGTTAGATATTCCTTTTCCAAAAATGAAAGATATTGAAGCAGCTACAAATTTAAAATCACATATATTAAGAAAGCTTTTATTGAAAATGCATTCAAAAATTTTTACATATGAACGCAAATTAAATTTAAGCTTCAACAAGGTTATTTATCACTTTTATATTTCTTATTTTAATTACAGATGTCAATTTACTATTGATAAGCTAACACATGTTCCAAGAGTTGGCGAAACAATAAATTTACCTTTTGTTAGTGCTTTAATTCCTATAAATCATTTTTATGTTGAAAATATAACTCATGAATTAGAAAATGATTGCCAAATCGTTCTTATAACACTAAAAGTTGGCAGTTATAGTCCTTACTTTCATTTTATGAAAGATAGAGCCTTAGAGTTAAGAGAAATAGGGATAATGGAAATATATGATTTAAGCGAAAGTGAAATCAAGAAAATAATTTACAATAAATCACCATATCGGTAATACAATAAAAAAACCACCCTTTTACAGGTGGTTCTTAAAATAAGTATCTACTATTATTATGAAGCCGTACCAGAGCCAATATAGATACTATTTGATAATTGTGTTTCTTCTGCATTCATGAACGAAATAAACATATGTAATTCATCCCCAGCATAGCTATTAGGTATAATTACCGTTTGTGATAAATCTGCCCTTGTAGCTCCTTCAGTTAAGTAAACACTTTCTCCTTTTAATGGATTGTAAGCAACTACCATAACTTTATCAGTTGCTAAAGCATTACCTTCAGTTGAGTTATCATCCCAACTAAACTGCACTTGTCCAGGTGTAGTTAAATCGAAAACAGGGTTTAAAGCTCCTGCTAAATTACCCCTTGACAATAACGCCATTGAATAATCAATTTCAAAATCGGGAGAAACTCCTGTAATTGCATTATTCAGAATATAAGACATCGCACTATTAAACTGTGATTTCTTAACCGCATAATTTTTATAACCAACCTTAATGAAATTTAAGTTAGGTTGTAAAAACCTCAACACTAAAGCAAATTTTGTTCTTTGATTCACTTGCAATAATGTTCTTGGATTAGCTACACTTTGAGGTTTAGCTCTAATGTAATCAATTCCTTTCCATCTTGAACCAACAATATTGGCTACTTTTCCTGATACTCCTCCAAGAATACCTCTACCTATTTTACCCATGTCTATATAATTTAAAAATTAAAAATTCAATTTCGTGGACTTGGTACGGCTTTGGTATTGATTTTTACTTACTCAAAATTATTACTTCTTTACATTATTTTTTTAATTCTAAATTGTATTGTCAAAATTTGTTATTAATTATCATAAATTGTTAGAATTCATTATTAAAAAGCAGAACATTATTTTTTTATCCATTCCACAATAGCAAGTATGTACTTGCTTTTCCGTTTGGTAATAATGTTTCCGGTATGGTTAAAATTTTAGCTGTTTTTTTTGAAAGAATGCTTATTGATTAATTTTCAATCGGAGTGAAAAACGTCTGGCATTATTTTAAAAAAAATTGCATCCATAGGGGTTTGGGGAAATGGAAGATTGCCCCTACTGAGCTTACCGAGTGCGTTGGCAGTAGCGAAGCAAGGGTATAGATTTTTATTTGCTTACTGTGTTTTTGATTTTAATTCTATCGGTGTGGTAAATGAAAAACTATACTCTTGCGGGCAATTTTGATTTTTGAGGATGCTTGAAAAGTCAATGGATAGTAGTCAGTCACAGTTTACAGCTAAAGTCTAATGAAAATGTGAAGCATCTTCAAAAAACAATGAAAATACTGTTCCTATTTGGGTGGGTGCGTTGACTGTGCGGATATTTTACATAATGAAATTATAGTTCTAAAAATTTACCACTAAAAATATTTACTCTTTTTTTTGAACTATAATGTTGCCATCATTATGTAAAATAGCTTGGGAGTGGTTTTTAGCGTTGGAAAGCTCTTGTTTTTTAGCTTGGGTGTAAGTGGATAAAAAAAGGTTTACTGTGCGCGTGGTTCCTTCGACAGGCTCAGAATGACACTTAGCTGAAATATGCTTATTAGTGGAAAACAGAAAACCTTTTATTATTGACTTACTTATGGGAAAACAAGTGCTTATTGCGATGGGAGAAAACCACTAATGCTTTGGGGAGCGTTGGACGGGTGGGATGCAAATACGACAGCGATAGCGTACCTATTTTATTTGAATATTAACGAAATGAAGCAAACAAAGATTTGAGGTTAGGAAAACTTGGACTAAATGAAAATTTTGTGCAGCTGAATGAGGTAATAAAAAATCCCTGATGATAAAACACAAACAGGGATAAATATTTTAATTTTTAAATTACTGAATATTGAATGCTTTTGGATCGATAACGGGTAAAAAGGCATTATGTAAATATGTTCCTTTGAAAGTTGAAAACATTATTCCTCTTACAGTAGATATTGACAATGAATTTATAGTAATAATTATGTCTAAAGGTAATTTTATTTCATTTTCTATTACAAAAGCAGATAAATTATCAAATTCAAAAACCAAACTTGCAGTAAGTGTACCTAATATTGTATCATTATCTTCAGTGAAAATTATAATGTTTGGTTTTATAGCAATTAGGTTATCCTTAATATTAATTAAATGCTCAATATTAATGGTGAATTTGAAAATTACATCTGGACTTAAAACATAATCTATTGGTGTAATATTAGACTGTATTAATTCAATGTTTTTTAATTTGAAGCTGATGTTTTGTGTTTCCATACTTAAATTGGACAAAATGAATATTTTTGAACAAAATCAGGTTTTTGAAAATTAAATAAACTAGATAAATTAAAAGAATTACTTTTATTCTGAGCGATTGTTTCTAAATGCAAATCTTTTAATTCTACTTTTGGTTCAATCTCAGAATTTATTAAATTTATATCTAGTTCATTTTGTAGCAATATAAGAGTTTCAGTAGTAAAATTATGTGTTCCACTTAACCACTTACTAATCTCTGAATTTTGCTTTTTTAGTTTTTTGGCAAAATCAGATTTCTTGTCAAATCCTTTTGCTTTAATTGCATCTGCAATTTTCATAGCCAATCTCATTTTACCTTCTGTAATTTCAAGTTCTTCTTTTGAAATATTTGATAAAATACTATCTACAATTGGACTATTGTAAACTCTTGCTTTTTTGTTAGTTTTCATAATCGTCAAAATTAAAGGTTAAATCACCTTCAAAATCTTTAAAATCATTAGTAATAATAATGTCCTTATCAGACAATCTTTGAGTAATTTCTTTTGAAATTTTCCTTAAAAAATAGTTTTCATCTTTAAGTTTATCAACTTCCTGAAATTTTTGCACACTTTTAGGTTTATAGCCACCATTACCTAATATAACAATTTGTGTACCATATCTTATACAATATAGTCTTAAATATGAATTTGGATTATCATATAATGCACAAACACCATCACCTGGAGCACCTTCATTAACTTTAAAAAAATCAATTCTTGCACCAACTTTACCTATGTTATGTAATCTTTTGATAATATCTTCAACTTCTGCTTTGTGATTTGTAACATTCTCCTCAATAAACATATCGAATAATGTTTTATTCTCATCTTCTATAAATAATGAATATATAGATGTTTCATCATTACTTAAGTTACTCAGCTTTACTAATTCACATTCCATATCTCATTGAGGGTACAAATATATATATTTATTTCACTTAGAAGTGAAATATTAACATAAAGTTCTATTTTATATTCTTTTGCAACACTAGTAATTTATTCCTTATACGTATTATATGATATTTTAATTTATATCAGTATATATTTTAGTATTGTGATCACATGTTTATAAAAAATTAATACACATAATAATATTGTTAACAAATATATGTATATATATATATATATATATATATTACATACCTGATAATTAGGACCAACTTT
>JAIXHM010000026.1 GCA_030145825.1 Flavobacterium sp. | reverse complement strand
GATACCGATATTATGTATCAAAAATACAAACACTTTCCTAACGAACAACATACTACTTTAGATGAATTATGTGATGAATTTAAAGTTAGAAAATCTGATCGTCATACAGCTACAGGAGATGCATTTATTACAGCTTTAATTTTTTTAAAACTTAAGAAAAAACTATCTATTTAAATGAAAATCAAAATTTTATTATTAATTTCTTTCTTATTTTGTTTTCTAGAATGGGGAAACAATAAGTCGGCTTTTATATTTGAAATCATTTATACTCTTTTTGTAGAAAAGTTATCAGTAGGTAATTTTTTTCATCCAATCATTTTCATAAGTTTTATTTCAATTCTTATAATTCTAACTAGTTTATTTGCAAACATTAATATTAAACTAGAAAAAATAACTGTAATTTTTTTAACTTTATTAGTTTTATTTTTCTTATTAATCGGATTATTATCAATTCGTTATAAGATTATTTTATCTACGCTTCCTTTTTTATTTATTGCCAATTATTATTTTCGAAATACATTTAAACTAAAATAAAAAAGGCTTTCAAATTTGAAAGCCTTTTTTATGATTATAATTTTCCGTCTTTAATTTCATCAACAATTTCCGGATTTAGTAAGGTAGAAATATCTCCAAAATTACTAAAGTCACCTTCGGCAATTTTTCTTAAAATTCTACGCATAATTTTTCCAGAACGCGTTTTTGGTAATCCATTTACAAACTGAATCTTATCTAATTTAGCAATTGGACCAATTTGATCAGAAATTAATTGATTAATCTCTTTTCTTAAATTGTCTTGGTTACGAGATTCTCCAGTTTCTTTCAAGATTACATAACCATATAATGCATTTCCTTTAACATCGTGAGGGAAACCTACAATTGCACTTTCTGCAACTGCTTGGTGTTCATTAATTGCATCTTCAATTGGAGCAGTACCTAAATTATGTCCAGAAACAATAATAACGTCATCTACTCTACCTGTAATTCTGTAATAACCAACTTCGTCACGTAAAGCACCATCACCCGTAAAATATTTTCCTGGGAAAGCTGAGAAATAAGTTTCTTTATAACGTTGATGATCTCCCCAAATTGTTCTAGCCATTGATGGCCAAGGAAATTTTATACATAAACTACCTGTTACTTGATTTCCTTCAATTTCATTACGTAATTCATCCATTAAAACAGGCTGAATTCCTGGTAAAGGTAAAGAAGCATAAGTCGGTTTAGTTGGAGTAACAAAAGGAATTGGTGATATCATTATTCCTCCAGTTTCAGTTTGCCACCAAGTATCAACTAACGGACAACGTTTTCCACCTACATGGTCGTTGTACCAGTGCCAAGCTTCTTCATTAATTGGTTCCCCTACAGACCCAATAACTTTTAATGAACTTAATGGGAATTTTTGAACATAATCTAAGCTTTCTTTTGCTAAAGCTCTAATTGCTGTTGGTGCAGTATAGAATTGGTTCACTTTATGTTTTTCAATAACTTCCCAGAAACGACTAAAATCCGGATAAGAAGGAACACCTTCAAAAATAACAGTTGTTGCACCGTTTAAAAGCGGTCCGTATAAAATATAAGAATGTCCAGTAATCCAACCAATATCTGCAGTACACCAATACACATCTTCCTCTTCATAATTGAAAACATTTTTAAATGTGTAAGCAGTATAAACCATATATCCAGCAGTTGTATGCAACATACCTTTTGGTTTACCTGTTGATCCTGAAGTATATAAGATAAATAATGGATCTTCAGCATCCATTACAACAGCCACATGATTATCAAGTGCTTTATCTAAAAGAGGTTGTAACCATAAATCACGACCTTCTTTCATTTCCACTGCCGAGTTAGTTCTTTTAGCTACTAAAACTTTATCAACACAAGGACATTTTTCTAGTGCTTCATCAACAATTCCTTTTAAATCGATTGTTTTATTACCTCTATAACTTCCATCAGAAGTAATCACCATTTTAGCTTCACAATCATTAACTCTAGCAGCAACCGCAGATGCAGAGAAACCAGCAAAAACAACCGAGTGAACAGCACCAATTCTAGCACAAGCTAAAACTGCGTAAGCTAGTTCTGGCACCATTGGCAAATAAATACATACTCTATCTCCTTTTTTAATACCTTGTTCCTGTAAAACATTAGCCATTTTAGAAACCTCTTTATATAACTGATTATACGTTATATGTTGTGCAGGCTCATCCGGATTATTGGGTTCAAAAATAATAGCTGTTTTATCACCTCTTTTATTTAAATGTCTGTCAATGCAGTTTTTAGTAATATTAACTTTTGCATTTAAAAACCACTTAAATTCTGCTTGTTCAAAATCAAATTCAAAAACCTTATCCCATTTTTGATACCAAGTAAAATTTTCATCGGCAATACGATCCCAGAATTTTCTAGGTTCTCTTACCGACTTTTTATACATTTTAAAATAATTTTCTAAATCTTTTATTTTATAATAACTCATAATTTTTCTGTTAGTTTGTAAATGTAAATATACGTATTCTAGGATTTTTAAAATAAAATTTTGAGATTTTATCGCTAAATTAATATAGTTATTTAAACGAACCTATTTTATGTTCCTTAACGACTTCTACAATTTCATCAATAATGGTAACATCATCTATTGTTGAAGGAATTTGATATTCTACTCCATCAATAATTTGACGTATAAGTTTTCTTAAAATTTTTCCCGAACGAGTTTTTGGTAATCTTTGTACCAAAACAACATTTTTTAAACTTGCAACAGCACCAATTTGTTCTCTTACTAAATGAACAATTTCATATTCTAATTGAAAACTTTCGATAGATTCTCCAGACTTAACAACAACTAAAGCTAATGGAATTTGTCCTTTTAATTCATCGTTAATTCCAACCACTGCACATTCTGCAACAGAATGATGTGAAGAAACTATTTCCTCCATTTCAGCAGTAGATAAACGATGTCCGGCAACGTTAATAACATCATCTACACGACCAGTAATATAAATGTAACCATCCTCATCTTTATATCCTCCATCCCCTGAAAAATAATATCCTGGAAACTTATTCAAATATCCTGCTTTAAAACGTTCATTATCTTTCCAAAGATCCATTAAAGTTCCTGGAGGTAAAGGTAATTTTATCACTACATAACCTTCTTCTCCTGCTGGTAATTCTTCTCCATTCTCACTAAATATTTGAATATCATAACCACAAACACTTTTTCCAGCAGAACCTGGTTTTACAGGTAGTTGCTCTACTCCCATCATGTTTGCAATCATTGGCCAACCCGATTCCGTTTGCCACCAATGGTCAATTGCAGGAACAGGAATGTGCTTTGTATACCAGTCTAAAGTTGCCACATCACAACGTTCTCCTGCTAAGAATTGAGTTCTTAAGCAGCTTAAATCATATTGTTTAATAAAATCACCATTTGGATCTTCTTTTTTAATAGCTCTAATGGCTGTTGGCGCAGTAAACATAGTAGCCACTTTATGTTCTGCTATAACTCTCCAAAAAGTTGAAGCATCTGGAGTTCTTATAGGTTTACCTTCAAATACTAAAGTTGTATTTCTATTAATTAGCGGTCCGTAAGCAATATAACTGTGACCAACAACCCAACCTACATCTGAAGCTGCCCAAAAAACTTCGCCTGGTTTAGCATTATAAATATATTCCATTGAAAATTTTAACGCAGTAGCATATCCGCCAGTATCGCGCACAATACCTTTTGGTTTTCCAGTAGTTCCAGAAGTATATAAAATATAACTAGGATGAGTTGATTTTAATGGAACACAAGCAGCTTCTTCCGAACCATAAACCAAAGCATGATAATCCACATCATATTTTTTAAAAGGAACTCTAGCTCCTAATTTTCTGTTTAAAACAACAACTTTCTTAGGTTTATGTTCAGCTAGTTCTAAAGCTTCATCTACTAATGGTTTATACGCAATTAATCGGTCTATTTCAATTCCAGATGATGCTGTTAAAATAACTCTTGGTTTACAATCGTCGATTCTTATTGCTAATTCGTGCGGCGCAAATCCACCAAAAACAACTGAATGTGTCACTCCAATTCTTGCACAAGCTAACATGGCAAACGTAGCTTCAGGAATCATTGGCATGTAAATTACAGAAGTATCTCCTTTTTTTAGTCCTAGTGATAATAAACCACCTGCTAATTTGGCAACTTCTTCTTTAACTTGGTTAAAAGTGTACTTCTTAATCGTTTGCGTAACTGGAGAATCATATATAATGGCAATTTCATCTCCATATCCATCTTGAATATGTTTATCTAAAGCTAAATAGCATAAATTTAATTCTCCATCTTTAAACCAAACAGGATAATCGTTATCGTCTTTGGATAAAATAGTTGAAGGTTTTGAAAACCATTCTAATTTATTAGCTTCGGTTTCCCAAAACTTAGCTGGATTAGAAATACTTTCTTGGTAAAAATCTTTATAATTCATTTTTTTTATAGTAATTCGTTAACTTTTTCTACTAACTTCTTAATCGAAAAGGGCTTTGTTAAATAAGCACTTGCACCTAAATCAAGACCTTTTTGAATGTCTGATTCTTTGTTTTTTGCTGATAAGAAAATAACCTTACAATTTTCTAATTTTGGATCTTTTTTAATTGTTTCAATTGTTGCATATCCATCAACATAAGGCATCATTACGTCTAATATAATAATATCAGGCACTTCCGTTTCTAAAATATCTAATGCTTCTTGACCATCTCTAGCTATGAATACTTCGAAATTATTTTTTCTAAAAGTATATTCAAGCGACATTATAATATTTGGTTCATCATCTACAATTAAAATCTTTTTCATTTGTCTTTTTATTGGCTTTTATAATTTATTTTTTGGTAAAGTAAAGGTAAAACAAGCTCCTAAATTTATATTGTTTTCAGCCCAAATTTTACCTCCATGTATATCTATAATTTGTTTGCAAATTGCTAATCCTAGACCACTTCCAATTGGTTTTTTAATATTTTGATTATCAGATTGATAAAATTTATCGAAAATATTATCAAAATCATTTGGATTAATACCTTTTCCATTATCTAAAATACTCACATGAATAAAATCTTCTTTATCAGTTAGATTTATGGCAATAATTCCTTCGTTTTCTGGACAAAACTTAATAGCATTTGAAATTAAATTTGTTACAACTTGTACAATTCTATCTAAATCAAAATAAGCATTCACTATTTTATTAGAATTGAAATGAACTGTAATATTTTTCTTTTTTATGAGCTGTTCCAAAGGTTCAATTGTATCTTCTATTACAGCAACTAAATTGTGTATTTCAGGATTAATTTTTTGTTTACCAGTTTCTAATTTTTCTAAATCTAAAATTTTATCAATCAATCTATTTAATCTATCTGATTCAGAAATTATATTTTGTAAAAACTGTTTTTTTAATTCTTCAGGAATTTCATCATCATCATATAAAATTTCACTAGCAGCTCTAATTGCTGTAATTGGAGTTCTTAATTCGTGCGTTACAGTATCTAAGAAATCGTCTTTTTGTTTGTCTTTTTTAACCAAACTAACATTTGCTATTTGAAGTTCGGAAGTAATTTTCTTAAGCTCGTTTGACGTATCTGTTAATTTTTTATTTAAAACAATATTTTCATTCGATTCTTCTAAAATTTTTAAAACTTCTGGTAAAGTAATTTTTTCTTCTTTTACAACACTAGAAATCAAAATTTTAGCAGAAGCCGTTCCAATATGTCCTGTTAACAAATTTTCAGCAAATTTTACCAAACGTGCATCGGCCATTTCTTCGCTTACATCTACATTATATTTTGTATTAAAAATAGCCATGGCTCTTTTAGTTCGTTCTTCACCTAAGAATTTAACTAAAACTTTCTCGATATCACTTCTATAAGCAGTTCCTCTCCATACAAAAGCATTTTCGTGATTATTACTGTATTTATCAACATCAATATACATTTCGGCATAATTTCTTTCTCTATAATTTCCTTTAAAACTTACCGACAAAGAAATATAAGTCAGTGTATTAAATAATAAACTCCAAAAGAACGCTTGTGGTATAGGTTGTAAATAATCTAATCCAAATAATTGAAAAGGTTTTAATAACTCAATTCCAAATAATCCTTTAGATATAAATTCGTTCATGTTATTTGTTAAACCTAAAGCATATGGAATTAATAAAGTGTAAACACAAACTAAAAATCCGATTATAATTCCGCCTGTAGCTCCCAGTTTAGATCCTCGTCTCCAAAATAAAGCTCCAAAAAAAGAAGGCGCTAATTGTGAAATGATTACGAATGAAACCAATCCTATAGATACTAGATTATAATCAAGAGCAAAAAACCTGTAAATGAAATAAGCTAAAATAATTAATACGAAGATTCCAACTTTTCTAATGTTTACAATTCGTTTACTATTTACTGATTGATCTACTTCTTTTAATTTTCCTAAAAAAGTATACGGAATTAAAACATTGTTACTCAACATAGTTGATAAACTAATACTTGAAATTACAATCATAGAAATTGCGGCAGAAAATCCACCCAAGAAAACAATTATTGTAATTAATTCATTATTGAAATATTGTGGAATTAAAAGCGAATAAGTATCTGGATTTACGTCTTGATTTTCAAATAAAACATTTCCTCCCCAAGCAATTGGAAATACGAATAAATTAAAAACTAATAAATATAACGGAAACAACCACAGAGCCGTTTTTAAATGTCTTTCTCTATTATTTTCGATAATTGATGTATGAAATTGTCTTGGTAATAAGAAAATTGCAAACAAAGAAGTCATACATAAAAAGAACCAATTCATAGCGTTTTCTGTACTTCCTATACTATTTCTTTGTTCGAAATATTCAAATTTTGAGGCTTGATTGTAAATATCTTCAAAACCATCAAATACAAAATAAGTTACATAAATTCCTATAACAACAAAGAACAATAATTTCAATATACTTTCTAAAGCTACTGCGGTAATTACACCTTTTCTTTTTTCGGAAGCATCAACATATCTTGTTCCGTAGTATGAAGCAAATAATGCCAACGCTACAGAAACATAAGTTGTTGTATCGTATATAATTAAAGAATTTTGATGTGTTTTGGTTACAATATGAAATGTTTCAGAAATTGCTTTTAACTGTAAAGCAATATAAGGTAAAATAGCAGCTAATGAAACCAGTGTAACAACAGCACCTAAAAACCTACTATTTCCGTAACGTAATGAAATAAAATCGGCTATACTTGAAATATTATTTAATCTTGAAATTCTAATGATTTTTCTTAAAATGATTATCCAAGCAGGAATAATAATAATTGGTCCAACATAAATATGAAGATAATTTAATCCTGATTTCGCAGCAACACCAATACTTCCATAATAGGTCCAAGCAGTACAATAAACAGCTAATGATAAGGAATAAACATAAGAATTGTTTGTCCATCTAATATTATCCTTTTTTTCAGCCCAATGCGCAATAAAAAAGAGAATTGCTAAATAAATTAATAAAATTACAATTACACCAATACTACTCATAATAACGCTTTACAATAATAAATGAAAGAATTACAGAAATTGTCCAAATGCCAAATAAATAAACATAAATAACAGGCAAACCAAACAAGCTTGATTGATTATCAAACAACAACAAAATAGGAAGATTAAAAGCTAATAGTAAGAAAACTGATAATACTACAAGTTTTTGTTGATGACGCTTTTTCATTTTATTAATATTACTTTTTAAAAGTACTTATTTTATTTAAAATTAGAAAAATCCCTACAAAAAATGTAGGGATTAATTAAACTAAACCAATTAAACAAATTAATGTGCAACTGCTTCACCAGCTCCAGATGGAATTCTGATGTGCTCCACAATATCTTGAACTTCTTGAGGAGGTGCAGGAGTAAATTTGCTTACAGTAAAAGCTACTACAAAGTTTACAACCATTGCAATACTTCCAAATCCTTCTGGAGAAATTCCAAACCACCAGCTTTCTTTTAAGCCATCTACTGCGTCTTTACCACCATCAAACATACCGAATTTGAATTTTAACATGTAGAATAACATTAATAACAATCCTACAACCATCCCAGAAACAGCACCTTCTTTATTCATACGTTTAGAGAAAATACCTAAAATAATTGCTGGGAAGAATGATGCAGCAGCTAAACCAAAAGCTAATGCAACTACTGCAGCTACGAACCCTGGAGGATTAATACCGAAGTATCCTGCAATAACTACAGCTACAGCAGCAGCTCCACGTGCAGCCCATAATTCTCCTTTTTCAGAAATATTAGGATTAATCATTTTCTTAATTAAATCGTGAGATACCGATGCAGAAATTACTAATAATAAACCTGCAGCAGTAGACAAAGCAGCCGCTAATGCTCCTGCAGCAACTAAAGCGATAACCCAGTTTGGCAATTTAGCAATCTCTGGATTTGCTAAAACCATGATATCATTATCAATTTTTAACTCACTTCCCTTAAGACCTTTCGCTTCAGTAGCTGCTAAAAACGCTTCGTCTTTAGATTTATCATTATAATATTGAATTTTTCCATCACCATTTTTGTCTTCATAAGTTAACAATCCAGTTTTTTCCCAGTTTGTAAACCAAGCTGGCATATCTGCATAGTTTTTATCATTAACGGTATCAATTAAATTTGCTTTTGCGAAAACAGCAACAGCTGGTGCAGTAGTATATAAAATTGCAATTAATAATAAAGCCCAACCTGCCGATTTACGAGCATCTTTTACTTTTTTAACCGTAAAGAAACGAACAATTACGTGAGGTAAACCTGCAGTACCCACCATTAACGCTAAAGTAATAGCAAATACATCTATAATTTTTTTAGAACCATCTGTATATTCTGCAAAGCCTAATTCAGTTTGTAATCCGTTTAATTTATCAAGTAAATAAACATCTCCTCCAGAAACTGTTCCACCCATACCTAATTGAGGAATTGGATTTCCAGTCATTTGAATTGAAATGAAAATTGCAGGAACCATGAAAGCAAAGATTAATACACAATATTGTGCAACCTGTGTGTAAGTAATTCCTTTCATTCCACCTAAAACCGCATAGAATAAAACGATAACCATACCAATAATAACACCTGTATTAATATCCACTTCTAAGAATCTTGAAAAAACTACTCCTACTCCACGCATTTGTCCTGCAACATATGTAAATGAAACAACTAATGCACAAATAACGGCAACAGTTCTAGCTGTTTTTGAGTAATATCTTTCCCCAATAAAATCTGGCACAGTAAATTTCCCAAATTTTCTTAAATAAGGTGCTAATAATAATGCTAATAACACATAACCCCCTGTCCACCCCATTAAATAAACAGCTCCATCATAACCAGCAAAAGAAATAATACCAGCCATTGAGATAAACGAAGCAGCACTCATCCAATCGGCAGCAGTTGCCATACCGTTTGCTAATGGAGAAACTCCACCACCAGCAACATAAAATTCTTTTGTAGAACCAGCTCTAGACCAAATTGCAATACCAATGTAAAGAGCGAATGTAATTCCTACGATTAAATATGTCCAAATTTGTACATCCATGATTTTTAAAATTTAAGTTTTTGATTGATTTTTACTCGTCGTAACCATATTTTTTATCCAATTTGTTCATCAATCGAACGTAAACAAAAATCAGGATAACAAATACATAAATGGAACCTTGTTGTGCAAACCAGAAACCTAATGGAAAACCACCAATTTTAATGGCATTTAAGGCATCTTTAAAAAGGATTCCAGCGCCATAAGACACTGCAAACCAAATACTCAATAAAATTAGAAGGTATCTTAGATTTTCCTTCCAATAAGCAGTTGCTTTTTCTTGATTGTTACTCATAATTTATATAATTAGTTAGTTTGTTATAGATAGATCATAGCTTGAAGCGTAACAGTTCCAACTGCATCTGCCTCAGCATATTTTAAGTTTTGATATTCTAATGATAATTTTGAATGATGTCCTTTTAAGAAAACATTTCCACCAATACCAAATTGAGTAGCGTTATCATCTATAGCATCAATTTGTCTGTTTGCGAATGAAACATATGGCTGAAATTTAGTTGGTTTAGCCGAAGGAATCACATATCCTACATGACCATATAGAATTGAACCTGTTTCGTAAGTTGTTCCTAAAACAAAATCTTTACCATAGTTAGAATTTTGGTACATAGCATAAGCAGTAATTGCACTTCCTCCTCCAAGTGGAGCATCATAAAATGCATCTACTGCAAATATTGAAACATTTTCCCCACTTAAATTTCCTGTAGCATCAGCAACTACAGATCCGTTTGGATGTGCAAAAAATCCTGCTCCAATGTTGAATACTTTTTTATCACCTAAATAAGTTCCTACTTTATAAGGTAAAAACATACTTTCTTGATCTAAGAAATTGTATTCAAAATATCCTGCAAAAGTTTTTCCAGCTTTTTTACTTCCTAATAATCGTCTTCCTGTGTAAGTTGCTGGTCCATCAGCTGTTGGTACAGCAGTTGCAGATAAATTATTTGTTAGAGCATCATTGATTGAAACTCTATATTGAAATTTTCCAAAAGAACCTTTTGCAAAAACACCCACCGGACGCGCAAATTGATCTGCTAAACCTAAAGTTGCCCAACCTTGACGGAAATTATCTAAGGTTAAAATATTTAAAGTACTGCTATTATTTAGACGTGAAATCCCGTTCCAATAATGTAAACCTCCACCAATTGAATGCTTATTTGTTTTGCCTAAGTTATATTGTACGTAAGCATCATGCATAAAAAGTTGTGACTTTTCACCAGTACCTGTTGGACTTAGACCGTCTGCATTTAAACTGTTTAATCCAAAATGGGTAACGATTAAAAATTTAGGACTAATTTGAGAGTATAGTAAAACCCTTGCTCTACGAACACTAAAATCTATTTCAGATTGCTCATTACCATTCGCATCTAAAGGTTTATCACCATTGTATTGTGCCCAAACTTGAGCCCAAGAAATGATTCTAAAATACTTTGAACCATCTTCATTAATGTTTACTTTAAGCCCACCTGCATAATCTGGTGAACCTTGTCCTAATGCTATAGCAGAAGCAAATAGTCCAGTTAATAATAAAAGTTTTCTCATAATATATAGTTTGGTTAAATTTTTGACTATTTCGTTATTTAGTCATAGCCAAATTCTATATTTATGATGAAGAAAAAAAAAATGATATATATATCTGTAAACTAAATATAGTTAATCTTTAAAGCGCTCCCATTTTATAAGCATAAACTTGTCGCCGAGCTCAGTAATAATCATACCTGCTCCAGATAATTGATCTTTATTTTTTAAATATTCTACTAACTCATTATGCTTGAAAATTTTATACGTTGGATGATAACTTGGATGAGGTGGACGCTTAATTTTAAATTCTTTTACCCAGTTACTTACTGAAACATGAGAAACACCAATAATGCGCTCAATTTCTCTATAACTTAGTCCTTCCAAATAAAGCTGTAAAGCCTTAATTACATAGTAATCATCTATCTTTTTTCCTAGTTTATTAACTGTAAAATAATAATTGCAAGATTTACATAAATACCTCTGTCTATCTTTGATTACACCACTTTTTACTATGTTAATGTTTTGGCATTTAGGGCATGAAATTTCATCCATATATATAATTTTTGCATAAATATACTAATTTTGCAAATACAATTATCAATTTTGTTAAAAATTTTATTCAAAAAAAACAATATCTATAAAAAAACTAAAATATTTTTAAATAAAATTAATTTTAAACATTAAATGACTGATTTTATGTAATGTTATTAGATATACATAATTACATAAGTATTCATTTTTGTTATATTTTTAAATAATTGAATATAAAATTTTAAGTGCCATATTTTTTTTACTTAATTTGTGAGAAAGTAATAAAAAAATGCAATTTGAAGTCAAAAAAACAGATAATTCTATCTTATACAAATTATTAACTGGAACAGTAATTCCAAGACCTATTGGATGGATTTCCTCGGTAGATTCAAACGGAATTAACAACCTCGCTCCTTTTTCATTCTTTAATGTAGTGAGTGAAGACCCACCTCATGTGATGTTTTCAACGGTAAGAACAGGAAACAAAAACAAAGACACACTAAATAATATTTTAGACAATAAGCAATTCGTTGTTAACCTAGTTACCGAAGAAGTTGTAGAACAAATGAATACCACTTCTCAAAGTGTAGCTCCTGATGTGGATGAATTCGTATTAGCTGGGGTTACTCCTATTGATGCTGTTTTTGTCAAACCAAAACGTGTTAAAGAAAGTTTAGTACATTTTGAATGTGAAATGGTACATCATTATTTTATCGAAAATCATCAAAATGGAGGTGCATGTATCATCATTGGTAAGATTATCACGATACATATTGATGATTCCATCTTAATGGAAAACCACAGAATCAATTTAGAAACCTACAAACCTGTTGCCCGTTTAGCAGGTTCAAATTACAGTAAATTAGGAGAAATATTCTCCATCAAAAGAGGTTAATTATGAGTCCTGATAAATTAGAAATAAATTGTGCTATGCAAATTCAGAAACCAATTTATGAAGTTTTTGAAGCAATTGTAAATCCTGAAAAAATGGCCAATTATTTCATAGCAACTAGCACAGGTAAAATGGAAGAAGGAAAAAACCTCATTTGGAAATTCCCCGAATTTGATTTTGAATGTCCTGTTAAAGTAGGAAAAATAGAAAACAACAGATACGTTTCATTCTATTGGAAAAATTCCGGAATCTACTTGTTAGTTGAGATTACTCTTTCCGAAAAAGAAAACAATTCTACTTTGGTTTCTATTACAGAGAAAAGTATGGAAAATAACGAAACCGGTTTAAAATGGCTTTCGGGAAACTCATTTGGTTGGTCTAACTTTTTGGCTTGTTTAAAAGCCTATTTAGAATACGGAATCAATTTGCGTAAAGGCGCTTTTGATTTCATGAAAAAATAAAATTCACTCAAAAAATTAATTATCAATTCTCAATTGTTAATTATCAATTAAAAATATGAAAATAACAGTTATAGGTGGTGGTCCAGGCGGATTATACTTCTCAATATTAACCAAAAAAGCAATGCCTCATTGCCAAATTGATATTTATGAACGTAACAAACCAGATGATAGTTTTGGTTTTGGAGTTGTTTTTTCAGATGAAACCTTGGGCGAATTCCTTAAACGCGATATGCAATCGTATGAACTTATTCGTAGCAAATTTGCGTATTGGGATGATATTATCGTCGCTCGTGATGGTGAAGAAGTTAGTATTGCAGGAAATGGATTTTGCGGTTGTTCCCGTAAAACTCTTTTACAATTATTGCAACAACGCTGCATTGAAGAAGGCGTAAATCTGCATTTCGAACAAAATGTAGATGATTTATCGCAATTCGCAGATTCGGATATAATTTTAGCTTCTGATGGTATTGCAAGTGCTGTTAGAACACAATACCAAAAGGAATTTGGAACCAAAATCGAATTAAAGAAAAACCGATTTGTTTGGTTAGGTTCCACAAAACCTCTTGATGCGTTTACTTATTTTTTCAGAAGTACTCCCCACGGAACTATAGTTGCTCACTCCTATCAATACGAAGAAGGCATGAGTACGTGGATTTTTGAGTGTAGCGATGAAACATGGCAAAAACATGGTTTTGAAGTAACAAATGAAGCCGATACGATGACTAAAATCGCAGAAATCTTTAAAGAAGAATTAGACGGACATCCGCTGATTTCCAACAAATCGCATTGGCGTCAATTTCCGCATGTAACGAATCAAAATTGGTATCATAACAATATTGTTTTATTAGGCGATGCCAAAGCAACCGCTCACTACTCTATTGGTTCTGGAACTAAATTAGCTATGGATTGCGCCATTGGATTATCTGATGCTGTAATTGCGAATCCAAACAATGTAAAAGCTGCCTTTGAACAATATGATAAAACCAGAAGAAATACGGTAGAAATGATTCAATATGCCGCAGTAGTTTCTTTAGATTGGTTCGAAAATATGGATCGTCATATGCAACATCCTTTCCAACAATTTGCGTTTGGATGTATGACACGCTCTAAAAAAGTAACGTTTGAGAATTTGCGTTTGAGAGATAGTTCGTTTACCGATAAAGTATTGAACGAATTTTTGGAAAATTCCAACTCCCAACTCCCAACTTCCAACTCTGCAGCCTTCACTCCTTTTAAATTACGAGAATTAGAACTCCCAAATCGCATCGTTATGGCACCAATGGGACAATATTCTGCTGTAAATGGATTAGTTTCTGATTGGCATTTAGTCCATTACGGAAGTCGAGCTACTGGTGGTGTAGGATTAATCATTACCGAAATGACCGCCATTTCTGAAACCGGAAGAATTACCGAAGGTTGTGCTGGAATTTACAATACAGAACAAGTAAACCAATGGAAAAAAATTACCGATTTCATACATAACAATACGGAAACAAAAATCGGAATTCAATTAGGACATTCAGGAAGAAAAGGCGCAACGAAAAAACCTTGGGAAGGTAACGGACCGATTGAAACCCCTTGGGATTTAATCTCCGCTTCTCCTATTCCGTTCAATGACAATTTTGCAACTCCAAAGGAAATGACATTGGAAGACATGGCTAAAATCAAAACACAATTCGTACAAGCAACAAAAAATGCAGACGAAGCAGGATTTGATATGATCGAATTACAAGCACATCACGGATTTTTATTGGCTTCATTCCTATCGCCATTAACGAATATTCGTAAAGATGAATTTGGTGGAAGCATTGAAAATCGTTTGAAATATCCTTTAGAAGTATTTAATGCAATTCGCGAAGTATTCCCAATTGAAAAACCTATTTCAGTGCGAATTTCAGCAACAGATTGGACAGAAAATGGAATTTCGGAAAATGAAGTGATTACTATTGCTACAGCTTTTAAATCTGCTGGAGCTGACATCATCAATGTTTCTACAGGCAATACTGTCGCAGGTCAAAAACAATTAACGGGAAGAATGTGGCAAACGCCTTTTTCTGATGCGGTTCGAAATACGGTTCATATTCCAACAATAACCGCAGGCTATATTCAAGATATCGACCAAATCAATACAATTCTTTTAAATGGAAGAGCCGATTTAGTCGCTTTGGGAAGACCATTATTATTAGATGCAAATTTTGTTAGGAATGCTCAAGCTTACGAACAATTTCAATCAAATGATATTCCAAATCAATACAAAATGGGCGTTTCGCATTTGTATCCGCTTAAAGCTGCTGAAAGAAAGCAAATAGATGGAATGAAAAAAGCGTTGAAACCAAAAAGCAATAAACTATAATTGGAATTATGAAACATTACGAAGATAATTTCGCTCATAATAGCTTACCAAATCTGGAATTACAGCCAGAATATACCTTATTGGATTTTCCTCAATTCCAACAACCTGAAATGCTGAATTGTGTTGATAGATTGCTAGATAGCCATATTCGTGAAGGACGTGGAAATAATAGTTGTATTCGTACGTTTGAGGAAACATGGACCTATCAAGATTTATTTGAAAAAGCAAATCAAATTGCACTTGTTTTAGTAGATGATTTAGGATTAAAATCAGGCAATCGTGTTTTAATTCGTTCGGCTAATAATCCGATGATGGTCGCGTGTTGGTTTGCTATTCTAAAAGCTGGAGGAATTGTCGTGGCTACAATGCCATTGCTTCGTTCCAAAGAATTAACAACTATTATTGATTGTGCAGAAATTTCACATGTATTGTGTGATAAAGAATTAGAAGATGAAATGCATTTGGTTAAATCTAATTTCTTAAAACAAATTTGTTTTTATGGGAATTCGCAACTGGAAGAATTAATAGCTTCTAAACCTAAAACTTTCGATAATTATCATTCGAAATCGGATTCGGTGGCTTTGATTGGTTTCACTTCTGGAACTACGGGTTTACCCAAAATGACGGCACATTATCATAGAGATATTTTGAATATTTGCGAAGCGTTTCCACAGTATTCACTACAACCAACACAAAACGATATTTTTACAGGAAGTCCACCATTAGGCTTTACCTTTGGTTTAGGTGGATTGGTGTTGTTTCCCATGTATTTTGGAGCTTCTTCATTTTTAATCGAAAAACCGAGTCCAGATTTATTATTAAAAGCGATTCAAGATTTTAAAATTACAATTTGTTTTACTGCTCCTACTGCTTGGCGCATTATCACAACAAAAGTTCAGGATTACGATATATCCAGTTTAAGAAAATGTGTTTCTGCTGGAGAAACTTTGCCGTTGAAAGTCTGGCAAGATTGGTACGATGTTACAGGTTTAAAAATCATTGACGGAATTGGCGCTACCGAAATGTTACACATTTTTATTTCATCTAATGAGGAAAATATGAAACCCGGTGCTACAGGAAAAGCAATTACTGGTTACGAAGCTAAAATCATTGACAAACAAGGCAACGAATTGCCAAGAAATGAAACTGGAAGGTTAGCGGTTCGAGGAATTACAGGTTGTAAATACTTAAACCGTGAAGAAAAGCAACGTGAATATGTTGAAAATGGTTGGAACATTACTGGCGATATTTTCCGTCAAGACGAAGAAGGCTATTTCCATTTTGTAGCACGTGGCGATGATATGATTATTTCTTCAGGCTATAATATTGCGGCAATTGAAGTAGAATCCGTACTTTTAACTCATGAAGATATTTTAGAATGTGCAGTTGTAGGATTGCCAGATGAAGAACGAGGAATGTTAGTTTGTGCGCATATTGTATTACACGATAATGCTAAAGCAACAGATGTAATGAAGAATCGTATTCAACACTGGTTCAAAGAAGTAGCTGCTCCGTATAAATATCCAAGAGTAATTAATTTCGTGGAATGTTTACCAAAAACGGAGACAGGGAAAATACAACGATTTAAGTTGAAATAAGTATTTAGATTTTACTAATAAGTATCAAGACATATATAATGAGTGAATTCATAAAACAAGAAAAAGTACGTTTCCAACATGTTGATTATGCTGGAATTGTCTTCTATCCAAGATTTTTAGAAATGCTAAATTGTTTGGTTGAGGATTGGTTTGAAGAAGCCTTAAATCGTCCTTTTTCAAAAATGCACGAAACCAATGGGATTCCAACGGTTGATTTAAAAATTCAATTCAAAAATGCTGCTCGTTTAGGTGAAATCTTAACCAAAAAATTGTGGGTAAAAGAATTGAAAAACTCTTCTATTCTTTGCGGATTTCAGTTTATGAATGAATCAGAAAGCACAGTTTTAGTAGGCGAAGTTACTTTAGTTAACGTTGCTTTCAACCCGGAAAGAAACAGTATCAAAGCCGAACCTTTTAGTGAAGAAATGAAATCAAAAATTAGGAATTACCAATTATGAATTACGATTTAGACTCGTTTTCAATTCATAATTTGTAATTTTAAATTCGTAATTATACTAGTATGGAATTCAAAAAATTCAAAGCAGCTACCGTTCAAACGTCACCTGTATTTCTAAATGTAGAAAAAACAGTGGATAAAGCTATTTCTTTCATTAAAGAGGCTAGTAATAACGGTGCGAAATTAATCGCTTTTCCAGAGGTTTTTATCGCTGGATATCCGTATTGGAATTGGATTATGACACCAGTTCAAGGTAGTAAATGGTACGAAGAATTATATAAAAATTCGGTTGATGTTGCAGGTCCAGAAATTAAAAAACTATGTTTAGCTGCTAAAGATAATGATATCCATATTGTAATGGGAATCAACGAGCGAGGCAAAAGCTATGGCGAAATTTACAATACCAATTTAATTATTGATAATAAAGGTGTTATTGTTGGAAAACATAGAAAATTAGTTCCAACATGGGCTGAAAAATTAACTTGGACTTCTGGTGATGGTTCTTCTTTAAAAGTCTACAATACAGAAATTGGACCAATTGGAACACTTGCTTGTGGAGAAAATACAAATACATTAGCACGTTTTACACTACTTTCTCAAGGCGAATTGATTCACATTGCTAATTATATTTCGCTTCCAGTAGCACCACCAGATTACGATATGGCGGAAGCAATTAAAATTCGTGCTGCTGCACATTCTTTCGAAGGAAAGCTATTTACAATTGTTTCTTGTTCGACCATTTCGCAAGAAATAAAAGATGCTTTACGAAATGATGTTCCAAATGTAGATGAATTGTTGGACAGAAAAAGTTCTGCTTTTTCTGGATTTATTGGTCCAAATGGCGCAGTAATTGGACAACCATTAATTGACGAAGAAGGAATGGTTTATGCTGAAATAGATTTGGCTAAATGCATTCAACCAAAACAAATGCACGATATTTTAGGGCATTACAATCGATTTGATATTTTCGATTTACGAGTAAACACTGCTCCAACTCGAAAAATTACTTTTATAAACGATCACGACGAATTTAACAAAAGATAATGATGGAAGATAATAATTATTCTGACGACATTTACGGAAGAGCTAGAGTTCAGGATTCTGATGAACTGAAAGCTTATTATAAAGAATTAGAATCTTTAGGAGCTGGTGCATTATGGACAGTTGCCAATGACATTGAACCTTGGGAGCCTCGTTCTACATCTGTTCCAATGTTATGGAAATATGATGATTTACGTGATTTAGTGTTAAAATCATCCGAACTAGTAACACCTGAACAAGCGGGAAGACGCGTAGTGTATTTGGTTAACGATAACCGAAAAGATGTTTCGGCAGCTGTAGGTTGGTTGTATACCGGAATTCAAGTCACTCGTCCAGGAGAATTCACTTCAGCGCATCGTCATAAAGCTTCTGCCCTACGTTTTATTATGGAAGGCGAAAAAGGATATACCGTAGTAGATGGGAATAAAATCATGCTGGAAGTAAATGATTTTGTGATTACACCAAATTCCACTTGGCACGAACACGGTGTAGAAGAAGGTGGAAAAACCTGCATTTGGCAAGACGGTTTGGATATTCCGTTAGTAAATGCTTTAGAAGCCAATGATTATGCCGTTTTAGAAGGGAAACAAGAATTAATTGCTCCTTTAAATTATTCTCCAATTGCTTACGGTTGCGCAGGTTTAATTCCTGCCGATAAAGTTTGGGACAAACCGTATTCCCCTTTATTTAAATTTTCTTGGAAAAAGGTGTATCCAGCATTATTGGAAGCACAAAAAGTAACAGAAATCAATCCGTTTGATGGAATTTTTATGCAATATTCCAATCCATTAACAGGCGGACACGTAATGCAAACTATGGGTGCTGCAATGCAATTATTACCTGCAGGTTTCAAAGGAAAAGCACACAAACATACAGGTTCATTCGTTTACCAATGCGCCAAAGGAAAAGGCTACACCATCATCAATGGAAAACGTTTCGATTGGAAAGAAAGAGATATTTTCTGTGTTCCGAGTTGGGCATGGCACGAACATCATAATCTTTCTGAAACCGAAGATGCTTGCCTTTTCAATTTCAATGATTTACCAGTGATTGAAAGTTTAGGATTATATCAAGGAAGGGAATTAGCAGAAAACAACGGACATCAACAAATTCAATAATAAAAATCAGGGTTAACCTGAAACTTGAAACAAAATATAATGAAACTACTTACCTACAAAACACAAGACACCGAGCCACGTTTAGGCTTTATTCATAACAACCAAGTCATCGACATGCAGGATTTTGGAGATGTTTCCAATTTCCCATTACCTAATGACATGTTGGAATTAATCGATATGGGATTTGAAATTATTCCAGAAATCACAGAAATGATTGCGGAAACACCTGAAAATTTCTTTGAAGAAATCGCTTATGAAATGAACGAAGTAACTATTTTGGCTCCTATCGAAAAACCAAGAAAAAATATCATTGGAATTGGATTGAATTATACAGAACATGTTGCAGAAAGTGCTCGTACGTTGGATACTACGGGAAAACTTCCAACCAAACCGATTATCTTCTCAAAACCACCCACAACCGTTACGGCTACTAATACCGAAATCATCAAAAATACGAAGCTAACTTCGCAATTAGATTGGGAATGTGAATTAGCAGTAATTATCTCAAAGAAAGGAAAATATGTTCCGAAATCTGAAGCATTAGATTATGTTTTTGGTTACACGGTAATTAACGATATTTCAGCACGTGATTGTCGTCGTGAAGGACAATGGATTGTTTCTAAAGGACAAGATACTTTTGCACCAATGGGACCAATAATTGTAACAAAAGACGAAATCGAAAATCCACACAACTTGAATTTATCATTGAAAGTAAATGGTGTTGAAAAACAAAATTCAAATACCAAGTTCATGCTTTTCAACATCAACGATTTGATTGAAGATTTAAGCACCGTTTTCACTTTAGAAGCAGGTGACATCATCGCAACAGGAACTCCAGCAGGCGTTGGCGCGGGTCGCGATCCACAAGAATGGATGTACGATGGCGATGTAGTTGAAGCTACTGTAGAAGGTATCGGAACAATAGTAAATACAATTAAAGAAATATAATAAAAGTATTCAGTCGCAGTATTCAGTTTTAGACTGTTGACTGCGACTGAGACTGTAAACTAATGAAAATGAAATACAGAATAGGCCAAATAGTTCCATCCTCAAACGTAACGATGGAAACCGAAATACCAGCAATCTTCCGCTCGCGTGAAACCATTTTACCAGAACGTTTTACGTTTCACAGCAGTAGAATGCGCATGAAAAAAGTCACCAAAGAAGAATTAGAAGCCATGGATGCCATGAGTTTAAAATGTGCACAAGAATTATCAGACGCACATGTTGATGTTATGGGATATGCCTGTTTGGTAGCGATTATGAGTATGGGTCGCGGTTATCATTGCGTTTCGGAAGTAAATTTACACCAAGAAACGGTGGCGAATGACTTCCCTACTCCAATTGTTACTTCTGCTGGAGCATTAATTAATGGATTGAAAGTTTTAGGTGCGAAACAAATTTCGATTATTACACCTTATATGCGTCCATTAACTGATAAAGTGGTTGATTATATTGAACATCAAGGGATTAAAGTAAAAGAAAGTATTGCTTTAGAAATTCCAGATAACTTGGAAGTGGCGGCTCAAAATCCGATGAATCTATTAGAAATCTATAAACAATTGGATTTAACCGATGTGGATGTTTTAGTAGCTTCAGCTTGTGTGCAAATGCCTTCATTAGAAGCGATTGATTTGATTCAGGCAGAATGTGGTATTCCAGTAACTTCTGCAGCCGTTTGTACCACTTATGAAATGATGAAAAAATTGGGAATCGAGGCTAAATCAGCTATTGGAGGCGAATTGTTGAGTGGTAAATATTAATTTTTGAATTCAACTCACATATTTTACAAAATGGCGTACTATGAATTTAGTATGCCTTTTTTGTATATTTACTCTTAAAAAATACTATTTTGAAAAAAATTAATTACTTCTGTATATATTTTATTTTACATACAATCGTTTTATTTTCAAACGAACTACCTCCTATTGTTAAATTTAGCCCATCTCAATATAATGCGGGAAATCAAAATTGGATGGTTACACAAGATAGTAAAAACTTTATGTTTTTTGCCAACAATAACGGTCTATTAGAATTTAACGGATCTGAATGGGCGACATATACTTCTCCAAATGAAACGATTATACGTTCTGTTAAGGCTGTAGATGATAAAATATATACAGGATGCTATATGGAATTTGGTTATTGGAAAAG
This sequence comes from Flavobacterium sp., assembly GCA_030145825.1. Taxonomy (GTDB): domain Bacteria; phylum Bacteroidota; class Bacteroidia; order Flavobacteriales; family Flavobacteriaceae; genus Flavobacterium. The sequence goes on along the minus strand of JAIXHM010000026.1, from coordinate 2,291 downwards.
AAAAGCTGATAATACTTTAAAATATTACTCTTTAAGTCAAAAAATAAAAAAGAAGATTATTGATGATGAGCAATTTTGGAATATTTTAAATTATGAGAATTGGATAATTTTTCAATCTTTAAACCAAATATTCATCTATAATACTGAAAAGGATAATTTTAAAATTATTAAATCTAAAAATGGAATTATTAAATCATTTTTAGCAAATGAAACTGTTTATTTTCAAGTACCTAATGAAGGTTTATATGAAATTATTGATGGAAATTCAAAATTAGTTTGTAAAGATAATCGATTAATAGACAATAAAATAGTAAATATTTTCAACCATAATAATGGTTTATTAATTCAAACTCAAAACGAAGGAATTTACTTTTTTAAAGACAATGTTTTAAACAAGTTTTATACTGAAATTGATGATTTACTTAAATCGAGTAGTATTTATAGTTGCGAACAATTATTAAACGGAGACATAGCAATTGGTACAATTTCAAATGGAATTTATGTAATAAGTATAGAAGGTAAACTTAAATTTCATATCAATCAAAAAAAAGGTTTAACAAATAATACGATTCTTTCGCTTTTTGAAGATAAAGAGCAAAACTTATGGTTGGGTTTAGATAATGGTATCAACTGTCTTAATTTAAATTCATTTATTAAAACTTTTTCTGATCAAACAGGAATACTTGGAACCGTTTATTGTTCGGAAATATTTAACAACAAGGTTTACATAGGTACAAATCAAGGATTATTCTATAAAAATTTAAATCAGAGTGACGATTTTCAATTCATAAGTGGCACAAAAGGTCAAGTATGGTCATTATTCAAATATAAAAACACGTTATTTTGCGGTCATGATTCAGGAACTTTTATTGTAAATGAAAATCAAGCAAAAAAAATATTTAATCAATCTGGAACATGGAAATTTCAAGTTTCTCCAAAAAATGAAAATTTAATTTTACAAGGAAATTATACGGGGATTTCAGTTTTAGAAAAAAATAAAGATTCTTGGACATTTAAAGAAAAAATTAAAGGTTTTGAATATTCGAGTCGTTTTTTTGAAATAACATCTGATTTTGACATTTATGTTAGTCATGAATACAAAGGTATTTTTAAAATAAAATTAAATCAAGACCTATCTAAAGTTGTAGATATTAAAACATTTACTTCACCTTCAAAAGGTAAAAATTCAAGTTTAGTTAAATTTAGAAACAATCTTTTGTATACCAATAAAAATGGAGTGTATAAACTAGATCGTTTAACTAAAGAATTCAAAATCGATTCTATTTTAACAAAAGCCTTACTAAGAGATGAATATATTTCTGGAAAACTAGTAGTTGATCAATCAGACAATTTATGGATGTTTACTAAAAACTACATACATTATTTTACGCCAAATAAAATCAATAATCAGTTAAAAGAAAAACTCATTCCTATTTCAGCATCTATTACTAATTCGATGCCGAGTTATGAAAACATTACTCAAGTTTCTCCAAATGAGTTTTTAGTTGGAACAGTTGATGGATATTACACATTAAGTTTAAATGATTTTAAGACTGAAAAATATAATATCGAAATAACGAAGATTCAAGTTAATAAATTAAATGAAGCTTCTAAAATTGTTGAAATTGATAAAAATGGTAATTTTAAAAGTGATGTTAATAATATTATTTTTCATTTTACAGTTCCCGAATATAATAAATATGTAAGAGCTGAATTCCAATATATATTAGAAGGATTTCAAGATAAGTGGAGTGAATGGAACACTAATACAAATGCAAATTTTAAAAACTTACCTCCAGGAGATTATACTTTTAAAGTAAGAACCAAAATTGCAAATAAACTTGTAAACAAAGTTGCTTCTTATTCATTTTACATTGCTAAACCTTGGTATTTAACAAACTTAGCAAAGCTTGTATATTTAATTTTAGCTTTAATAATAGCCTTTTATATACATAAAGGTTATAAAATTTATTATCGAAAAAAAGAACAAAAATTAATTGATGAAAATAATTTGCTCCTCGAAATTAAAGAACTTGAGAATGAGCAGAAACTTATTAAACTACAAAACGAAAAGTTATCTAAAGATGTTTCTGCAAAAAGTAAAGAATTAGCTGCCTCAACAATGAGTTTAATGAAGAAGAAAGAATTATTATCCATTATAAAATAAGATTTAAAAAGCAATTCCGAAGAAACTTCTAATAAAAATATTAAGACTGTTGTTGCCAAAATTTCAAAGAATATAAACGATGATGCAACGTGGGAAACTTTTAAAGAAGCATTCGATAATGCAG
>JAIXHM010000025.1 GCA_030145825.1 Flavobacterium sp. | reverse complement strand
TCAAAAGTAGATAAAGAAGGATTACAAAATTTAAAAGCGCCTACAGAAAAAAGATTTTATGATGGTGCCGCAATAGCTCATTTTAGAGTTATAGAAGGAGATAAAACTTATGAGTCGTGTGCTTTTGATGGTGGTTTTCCACCAGCAGAAATTAAAGAAATTGTAGATAAAATAATTGAAGTTTCAGAGAAAAAGTAAAATGAGCATAAAAGAAATTCAAGAAGAAATAGTAGACGAGTTTTCAATGTTTGACGATTGGATGCAACGCTACGAATACATAATAGAGTTAGGAAAATCTTTACCATTAATTGATGAAGAATACAAAACCGATGAAAACATTATAAAAGGTTGTCAGTCAAAAGTTTGGGTTCATGCAGAAGAGAAAGAAGGTAATGTTGTTTTTACTGCCGATAGTGATGCAATTTTAACCAAAGGTATAATTGCCATTTTAATTCGTGTTTTTTCCGATAAAAAACCAAATGAAATACTAGAAGCAGATACTGATTTTATAGATGAAATTGGTCTAAAAGAACATTTATCGCCTACACGCGCAAACGGATTGGTTTCTATGATAAAACAAATAAAATTGTATGCCTTGGCTTTCCAAAGCAAAAACTAAATTGAAAAAGAAAGAAAATGGAAGAATTTAACGATACGATAAACTTAGGTGAAAATGTAGTAATGGTTTTAAAAACCATCTTTGACCCCGAAATTCCAGTAGATATTTACGAATTAGGTTTAATTTATGACGTGATGATTAATGAAGATAATGATGTAAAAATTTTAATGACATTAACATCACCAAATTGCCCTGTTGCTGAAACTTTGCCGCAAGAAGTAGAAGAAAAAATTAAATCGATAGATGCTGTTAAATCTTGCGAAGTAGAAATTACATTCGATCCGCCTTGGAGTAAAGATTTAATGAGTGAAGAAGCAAAATTAGAGTTAGGTATGTTATAGTGTTTATTGTTTGTAGTCTATTATTAAAATAAAACTATAAACCATTTACCAAAAACTATAAATATCAACGCATGGATGAAATAATAAATAAAGTAGCTCAAAGTTCTCTAGAAGTATTTGACTTAGAAGATTATTTTCCAGATGATCATGTTGTGGAACTTGATATTTCACAGTGGTTATTTGAAGGTTTTCTATTAAAAGAAAAAGATTTTCGAGAAGAATTAAAAAATTTTGATTGGTCTGTATATCAAGATAAATATGTAGGAATAATTTGTTCTACAGATGCGATATTGCCAGCCTGGACATTTGCCTTAGTGGCTGTGTATCTTAATCCTATTGCTTTAAAAGTAATCAATGGAAATTTAGAAGCTATTACCATAGTTTGGTATGAAGATATTCTTTCCAAGGTTGATTATTCCAGTTATAAAGACAAGCCAGTTATTTTAAAAGGATGTTCTAAAAAGCAAGTGCCACAATCGGTTTATACATTAGCAATTCAAAAATTAATGTTACACGCTAGAAGCATAATGTTTGGCGAAGCTTGCTCTGCTGTTCCGTTGTTTAAACAAAAATAGTTACACTTTATCTGTTAACTGTTTGATTTTCTTATTTAAGATGTAACTTTGCACCTCTATTTTTAAAATAATAAGAATGAAAAAATTAATACTTGTATTATGTTTTGCATCATTAGGAATGTTTGCTCAAGAAACTGAAAAAGAAAATTTAAAAAAGAACGAAGAAGCTTTAGCTAAATCTGCAGATACCATAAAAGGTTGGAAGAAAAAAGGAGTTTTTACTTTATTAGCAAATCAATCTTCATTCAGTAATTGGTTAGCTGGTGGACAAAATAATTTTGCAGGGAATGTAAACATCAATTACGATTTTAATTATAAAAGCGAAAATTGGACATGGGATAATAAAATTTTAGCATCTTATGGTTTAACAAAAATTAAAGGAGCTGATACTCAAAAAACAGACGATCGTTTAGAATTTAATTCACTTGCAGGTAGAAAAGCTGGTGGTAATTGGTATTATTCTGCTTTTTTAAATTTTAAAACTCAAATGGATACAGGTTTAGATCCTGAAACAAGAACCTATAAAATTTCACACTTTTTCTCTCCAGCGTATTTTCAATTTGGACCTGGTATGTTGTGGAAAAAGAACGATAATTTAAAAGTAAACATTGCTCCAGCAACATCTAAATTAATTGTAGTACACAGTCATTTTACCGAATTAGGACCTTCTTTTGGTGTTGAACAAGGAGATACTTCGAGATATGAATTAGGAGCTGCATTAAACGGTTATTATAAGTTTAATGTAATGGAAAATGTTTCAGTTGAAAATATCTTGAATTTATATTCTAATTATTTAGAAGACGCTCAAAATGTAGATTTAGATTACCAATTAAATATTGTGATGAAAATAAATAAATATTTGTCAACTAATTTTGCATTTCAAACAATTTATGACGATAACGCTTTTAGAGGCTTTCAAACACGTCAAGTTATTGGTGTAGGTTTCAACGCTTCTTTTTAAGAAAGTGCTTATATAACAGAAAAAAAGACCTCAATTGAGGTCTTTTTTATTCTGTTTCATCTGTGTCTTTCCATTCGGGATACAAAAAGTTGTTATATGGGAAACGTGTAATGTGTATTTCTCTTACAGCTTCATAAACCTTTGCTCTAAATTCCTCGAAATTTAACTTATCAGTGGCAGAAATAAATAAGGCTTTATTTTCTCCTATTTTGTGCATCCAAGTTTGTTTCCAATCTTCTAAAGTAAAATGTTTGGTAGTTTTTTCGGTTGTTAAGTCATCTTCATCAAAAGGAAGGTGTTTGTACGCATCAATCTTATTAAAAACCATAATAGTAGGTTTATCATCACTTTTGATTTCTTTTAAAATATCATTTACCGAAGCTATATGATCTTCAAATTCAGGATGCGAAATATCTACAACATGTAATAGTAAATCAGCTTCTCTTACTTCATCTAAGGTACTTTTAAACGATTCTACTAATTGTGTAGGTAATTTTCTAATAAAACCAACGGTATCGCTTAATAAAAATGGCAAATTTCTAATAACTACTTTACGAACTGTAGTATCTAGAGTTGCAAATAATTTATTTTCGACAAAAACTTCACTTTTTCCAATAGCGTTCATTAAAGTCGATTTTCCAACATTGGTATAACCAACTAAAGCGACACGAACCATTGCACCACGATTGCTTCTTTGAATCGCCATCTGTTTGTCGATGGTTTTTATTTTTTCCTTTAACAAAGCAATTCTATCACGAACAATACGTCGGTCGGTTTCAATTTCTGTTTCACCAGGACCGCGCATTCCAATACCACCTCGTTGACGTTCTAAGTGTGTCCACATTCCGGTTAATCGAGGTAATAAATATTGATATTGAGCAAGTTCTACTTGTGTTCTGGCATAAGATGTTTGGGCACGTTGTGCAAAAATATCTAGAATAAGATTGGTTCTGTCTAAAACTTTACAATCGTCTCCTAATTCTCTATTGATGTTTTTTTGTTGAGAAGGCGATAATTCATCATCGAAAATTACAGTTGTAATATCGTTGTCTTTTACATAATATTTTATTTCATCTAATTTACCAGTTCCCACAAAAGTTTTTGGATTAGGCTTGTCCATCTTTTGCCAAAACCTTTTTACTACTTTACCACCCGCTGTATAAGTTAAGAATTCTAATTCGTCTAGATATTCTTTTAATTTTTCTTCATCTTGATTTTGCGTAACAATTCCTACAACAATTGTTTTTTCAAATACGTGATTATCTTTTTCTAACATAGAATTATTTTAACCTTACAAAATTACGATAAAAAAATAAAGCTGTCTTATTAAGGACAGCTTTAAAATGAATTACAAATTATTTTTTATTTGGTTTTCTTAACATATTGAGTAAGAATTACAATATGTTGTCCTTCAACGCGACCTTCAATTTGTTCTGCGTTATCCCAAACTAATTTAATGTTATGAACAGGAGCGCCTCTTTTTGCTGTAAAATTGGCTCCTTTAACATCTAAATCTTTAATTAGAACTACAGAGTCTCCATCAAAAAGAATATTTCCGTTGCTATCTTTATGAACAATTTTTCCTTCTTCTTCTTCGCCTTCACCAGTAGCTTTTGCCCATTCTAATGCTTCCTCATCAAGGTACATTAAATCTAATAAATCATGATTTTTTAAACGAGCTAACATTCGCCAAGAAAGTACTTGAACTGGTAAAAACTCGCTCCACATACTTTCTGATAAACCGCGCCAATCTTGTTCATTCATAGCCTCAGCGTTTTCAATTTGTTCAGCTAAGTTTTTTGCTAATAAAACAGAATGTTCTAGACTTTCGTGCTCATAAGGAGGAAGTGTGTAAACAACTAAATCATGTTCTGCACCACTTACCTCGCATTTTGAATTACTTCTATCTTTTAATTTTTTTTCAATTACACTCATAACTATAAATTAAAACTTGCTCCAATAGAGAAGTTGAATTGATTATTATATTTTTCGAAACCTTCAACATTATTATCGTATTTTGCTATAGGAAATTGCATTTCTGAAAATATACCAAAGCCTTCGGTAAAATAATATCTAGCTCCTAAATGACCGCCAAAGTTTTTCAATCCTAAATCTAAACCAGGATAAATATCTACTTTCTCTTCAATGTTAAAAACATCTGCAATATTTGCATTAAATCTTACTTTTAAATCGTAACGATCTTCAAAATTAGGCTTTTCTCCTAAAACTTCTTCTACACCTAATAAATAACTAGTTATTAAACCAACAGAGAAATTTTTACCCAAACCATGATCATAAGTTGCCATGATTCCAGTTCCATGATCTTGAATTATAGTTCCTACTTGAAATTTTTGGTCACCTTTTCCTGTAAATACTTGGGCATTTACCATTCCACATAAAAACAATGTGAACATTATTATTTTCTTCATGCTTATAAAATTTGATACAAATATATGAAATACTTAGTTTCTGCCTTTTTCATCAGGATATAAACTAGGTAAAGTGTCACTTTGCCAAAATTCTTTTGAGTCAATATCCATTATTGTAAGCTTACCTTTAAATGCTGCACCTGTATCTACGTTCCAAACACATGCTTTATTAATAGGAATTGTTTCTTCAATTTGAGTAAGTGGTGTATGTCCAATATAAATTTCATGATAAAGTTTAAATCTTCTAGGATAATATAAACTTTCTTTGCTTAGATTTGGATCCAATGACAATGCTGTTTCCCAAAGTGTTCTGTCCCAATAAAAAAGTGGTTTAAAAAATTCATGATCAATGCCTTTTAAATTAGTAAAACCAGCGTGAATAAAAAGTCTATTTTTAGGATCTAAATAATAATTTTGTAATCTTTCTAAAAATTCAATGTGTAAATTTTTAGTAGCTGTAGAAACTAATTTATAAGCTTCGAGTGTAGACGATCCACCATGATTAAACCATTCGTTCGAGTAAGTATCGGTTTTAAGATAATTTAAAAGTAAATCATCATGATTGCCTTTAATAAAAATGCAATTTTGTTTTCGTTCCAGTTCGATTAAAAAATCGATAACTTGAGGAGATTCGCTCCAACCGTCTACATAATCACCTAGAAAAATTAATGTATCATTTTTGGTAACTCTAGCTCTTTCAATTACTTGTTGGAGTGCTTTTAAACCACCATGAATATCGCCAATAACTAAATTTCGCATACAAAACTTTAACAATTTTTACAGAAAAACTAGATGGTAATTATAAATTACCGTTTTATTTTTACATTTATATAAATGATATTCAAGCATTTGTAAAATGCTTGGTGTTTTTTAAAGTAAAGCAAAAATATAAAAAATAACCCCTAACACAATAAAAATGAAAAAAGCAATCCTAGTAGTGGGAGTAATGGTAGTATTACTTCTTATGAGTTCATGTTCTGTTGATGAATTAGAAACAAATGAAACTAACTTAAAACTACAAGAAATGAGTTATTCTGACGAAATGTTTCAAAGAGATGGTGATCAAACCGAAACTCAGTCTACAACAACAAGTACAGAAACAGATCCTAATAATGGGACTAAAAAAGATTAATTTAAAAATAAAATATAATGAAAAATATTTCCACTTTATTCGGTTTGGTATTGGTATACCTGGTGTTTTTATTATTTCAAAAAAATACTATAGAAAATAAAAAAGTAGTAAAAGAAAATGCTACAACGATAAACTTTAAAGCAAATGATATTTTATCTTCAGATAGATCTCCAATTATTATGGTAAAAAGAGATTAAATAAATATCTTTATAGTTTTTTAGTATTCTATTTTAATTTGAAAATATATTATTTTCTTTTTCTTTTAAGTATTTTTACTTCTTGTAAAAGGAGTGAGGAGAACTTGTATTCGAATGATAAATTAGATTTTCATTTTAATGAAGTGTATAATAACGATTTATCTAAAGAGCAGAAATTGCAACATATTGATTCAGCTCAAATTTTAGTTGATTATCAAAAAGATAGTGATTCATTAAAAACTAAAAATTTATTTAAAATTGCCAATAGATATTTTCAGTTATTGGAATATGATAAATATAAAACTGTTGTACAAAGAATTAGTGATTTAGGTAATAGAAATAAGGATACATCGATTATTGCAAAATCTCAATACTACTTAGGAGATTACTATTTTTATACTTCAAAAAACGATAGTGCTTATTATTATTATTATGAAGCTGAAAAAAAATATAAAAATCTAAAAAACGACTTTAATAAAGGCAGTGTTTTTTTACATAAAGCAAATATCTTATTGTATGAGAGAGACTTTATAGGTAGTGAAGCACAAACTATAAAAGCCTTAAATGTTGCAAAGGCAATAAATGATGTAGAATTATTATATGATTGTTACGCCAATCTTGGCAATTCACAATTAGGTCTAAAAAATTACGACGAAGCGCTTAAATATCATTTTAAGAGTTTAGAGGAAATTAAAAATGTTACTTTAGAAAATTATATCCCTCTTTTTAAAGCACAATCTTACAACAATATTGGTCATGTTTATGTAAGCATGGGTAATTATAAAAAAGCTAAAGAATACCTCGCCCAAGGTTTAGTAATCCCAAAACTAAAAGAACTTCAACCTATTTTCTATTCTTCATTATTAGACTACTATGCTTATGCCAATTATAAGCTTAAAAATGAAGCAGAAAATGACTTTTTAAAAGCACTAAAAATTAGAGACAGTATTAACGATACTGCTGGAAGAATTAAAAGTAGAATTCATTTAACAGAATTTTATCTTGATAAAAAAGACACAATAGACGCGCTTCTATTGAACAAGCAAGCATACGATTTAGCTAAAAGCGCGAAATACAATAAGGAAGTTTTAATTGCTTTGGATTTTTATACAAAGTTAGATCCTAAAAACGGATTAAAATATGCTCAAGAATACATAAAATTGAGTGATAGTTTGCAAGAGCAAGAAAGAGGAATTCGAAATAAATTAGCCCGAATCGAATTTGAAACTGATGAAATTTTACAGGAAAAAGAAGTACTTTCTGGAGAAAAATCAATAATTTTACTCACATCGATCACAATACTTTTTATTGGAACTCTATTGTTTATAATTTTCTATTTGAGAAGTAAACAAAAACAATTAGTGTTTGCGAACGAACAACAATTAGCAAACGAAAGAATTTATCAGTTAATGCTAGAACAGCAAACAAAGCTTGATGAAGCACGGAGATCTGAGAAGAAAAGAATAGCTAGAGAATTGCACGACGGTATTATGAACAAACTGGCAAGTACTCGTTTAAATTTGTTTATTTTAAACAAGAAGACTGATCCAGAAACTATAACTAAGTGCTTGACTCATATAACGGATATACAAAATATTGAAAAAGAAGTTAGAAATATTGCACATGAATTATCGACAGAAACATTTACTCAAAAAAATAATTTCAGGTCGGTTTTAGAAAGTCTGTTTCAGGATCAAAAAACATTATTTAATGCTAATTTTAATGGTTTTATAGATGAAAGTATTCAATGGGAAAATCTTTCGACCAATCAAAAAATGCATTTATATAGAATTTTACAAGAATCACTTAATAATTGCAATAAATATGCTGAAGCTCAAAATATTTCGGTATCAATTGCATTAATTAATAACGAAATTAGAACCGAAATAAAAGATGATGGAAAAGGATTTAATTTAAAAAAATCTAGCAGTAAGGGAATTGGAATACAAAATATGTACGATAGAACAAATGAAATTGGTGCAGAACTTAGTATTAATTCTAAAATTGGACTAGGAACAACTATAACACTAGAAATACCTTATAAATCTTAAAAAATGAGTAAAATTAATATTTTCATGATTGATGATCATCCTATGATGATTGAAGGATATAAAAGTATCTTATCATACAACTCGTTAGATGTTGAAGTAGACGTTGTTGCTGCGCACAATTGTAAAGAAGCTTATGACCGTATCAATTTTACCACAAATGAAAATGCGTTTGATGTTGTTTTTTTAGATTTAAGTTTACCAGCATATGAGGAAAAAAATATTAATTCTGGAGAAGATTTAGCATATTTACTTCGTGATAAATTTCCAAATACTAAAATTATCATTCTTACTTCTCATGCGGAAGCTTTTTTGCTCTACGATTTAAAGAAAAAAGTAAATCCTGAGGGAATTTTGGTTAAAAGCGATTTTTCAGCTGAAGAATTATTAAATGCTTTTGAAACCATTTTGAAAGGAGAAATTTTTGAGAGTAAAACCGTGAGGGAAAGCGTAGACGAAATTTTACAATCAAAAGACAAAATTCTTCTCGATGAAACCAATCGTGAAATCATAAGATTATTAGCTCAAGGCGTTCTCACTAAAAACATGCCACAGTACATTAATCTTGGTATTAGCGCCATTGACAAAAGAAAAGCTCAAATTAAAGATTACTTTTTAATTAAAGGTGGAAGTGATGAAGACATCGTTAGATTATCTAAAAAACACGGATTAATTTAAAAAAAACAAAAAAATTTAACAAAATGTACAGAAAATCTGTATACGAGTAAACCTACAAAGGCAGTAACTTTATACTATAAAACTGACAACTTTATAGTTATGAAAAAATTTACTTTAATAATCGTTTTTTTAATCGTGCTAACTTTAGTCTGGTTAGGTTTAATTATTAATGTTACGTTTTTCTATTTTGATCATATTAGCGAATCTAAAATAATTTTAAAAGATATCGGTTTACAGTTTAAAGTTATTTATTTTCTTGGAATCGCTTTAAATATTGGCTTTCTTTCATTAATAATTTTAAGAAAAGATAATCAATATTTTTAGTTATATTTCATTTTTCTTAATACCCTCATAACTTCTTTAAAAGCAATATAAGCATCTTGATTTTCTAATTTTTTTAAAATAGTTTTCGCCTCAATCAGTTTTTGTTTAGCGTCTTCAAATCCATTTAAATAACAAATCATTAAAGTCGAAGGTAAAATTAGTAAGTCAGAAGTTTCTCTTTGAGTAAGATTTAATCCATTTTCAAGCTTTTTTAACAAACTCAGATTAGCATTATAAATATGATGCAGTAATTTTCTATTGTATTGAGGCGGTTCAAAAAGCATTTCGTTTTCCATTTTATAATAACCATTATCAAAAAAGGTAATGGTTACTCTTTCAAGCGGATAATAACTCGTTTTATCATTAATGCCAAGTGGAATATATTCGGTTGTTGTAAATGAAGTCTCATCATATTCAATTACAACATCATCTTGAGCCGAATAAAATAATTTTACTTGCTCATTTATTAACTCAATATCAACCCGCGAGTAAAATGTCTTATCGCGTACTTTTTTCTTATTTCCAGCCCAACAAACCACAAATAATTCTTTAAAAACTTTGTATTTAGAATGTAAATCAGCATGCTTGTTATTAATAAAATCTAAAACGCCGTCTAGTGTGTGTTCTATGCTATTTCTAGAATTGTTCTCAATACTTATTACCGTTTCAGTATTGAGTTTAGAGAAAGGAATTTTTTCTTCGGTAGGAATCGAATTACTGCCTCTTCTCACAAAAGTAGAGTAAGCCGGAATGGTATAAATTCCCTTTCTAAAAAATGAAGTTTTACTTTTAGGTTTAATTGTTACTAAACCCACAACTTTAGATTTTGGTAAATTAGGAAAAGGAATATTTTCATATTGAATTTTAGGAGGATTTTCTAAATAAGCATTTACCAAATTTTGAATGCGACTATCATCAAAAAAATCATCACCTACAATTTCATTTGTTTCGTCTTCAACTCCTACTAAAATGTAAGAATTGTTAACCGGATTTGAATTTGATAAAGCACAAATGTGTTTTAAAAACTTTGCCTTTCCTTCTTTTGTATGCAAATTTAACTGACGCTTTTTATCATAAAAAGAATTCTCATCATGATGAGCTAATAAATTTTTGATAAGCAAGCGTTTATTAATCATACTTGTTATATTATTTTAGAAATATTTAGGGTACTTTATGTCCCATGCTTGTAGTCCAAATTTTAAACCAATCTTCTGTTTCTAATCGAAATGAATTGATTTTTTTCAGGTTTTCAACTCGATCACTATTTGCTGTTCCAACAACTGGAATTACTTGCGAAGGATGTTGTAAAATCCACTGTAAAAGAATAATATCTGCCGAAACTTCATATTTAATTATCAAATCGGCAAGTAAAATCTTCAATCTTAAAGTTTGCTCATTATCTTCTTTAAAAACACTACCCAACGGATTCCATGCCATTGGTTTTATCTTATGTAAATTCATGTAATCTAATTGCCCATCAGTTAATGGAAAATGATGAGTAACAGAAAATTGAATTTGATTGACCTCTACATCAACATATTGTTTTACTAAATCGGTTTGATGTGGTAAAAAATTAGACAAACCAAAATGCTTTATTTTTCCAGATTCTTTTAATTTCGAAACAGCTTCTGCCACTTCTTCAGCTTGTAAAAGCGGACTTGGTCTATGCAATAAAAGCAAATCTAAGTAATCAGTTTGAAGATTTTTTAGCGATTCTTCTACACTCCACAAAATATATTCTTTAGAATAATCATAATGTTTTATGCTGTAATCTCTTTTTTCAGATAAATATTTAATACCACATTTAGAAATTAATTGAATATTCTCTCTTTGAATTCCAGAATTTTTAAAGGCCTTTCCAAAGCTTTCTTCGGTTGTATATCCACCATAAATATCGGCATGGTCAAAACTAGTAATATCTTGATTTATAAATGTATGAATAAGTTTTTCCATGGCATTTGTGTCTAGATTTTTATCCCAAACACCCCAGTTCATAACGCCAGCAATAAGTGAAGAAAATTTCATTTTTTTAATGTAATGCTAAAAATTTTCTTAAAAGTATAAAAAGAAAATCATAAAATGTAGTGCTAGTCAATATTGTACCATTATTTTTAACGCTATATTAACACCGCTATCCTAAATAAATTTTCAATTTTGAAATGTTAAAAATATTTTCAATTTTTGGCATTCAAAATTTTTTATAAAAATGGAAGAGAATACTGCTACTTTAGACATCCGCGCAATAAATGAAAAAATAGAAAGAGAAAGTGCATTTGTGGATTTGCTTACAATGGAAATGAATAAAGTTATTGTAGGACAAAAACAAATGATCGAAAGATTGTTAATTGGTTTACTAGGTCAAGGTCACATCTTGTTAGAAGGTGTTCCTGGTTTAGCAAAAACATTAGCGATTAATACTTTGTCTCAAGCGGTTCACGGTTCGTTTAGCCGAATTCAGTTTACACCCGATTTGTTACCTGCCGATGTTGTAGGAACAATGATTTACAACATTAAAGCAAATGATTTCTCGATAAAGAAAGGACCAATTTTTGCCAATTTCGTTTTAGCCGATGAAATTAACCGTGCTCCTGCGAAAGTGCAATCAGCTTTACTAGAAGCAATGCAAGAAAAGCAAGTAACGATTGGCGATGAGTCTTTCAAATTAGATAAACCGTTCTTAGTAATGGCAACTCAAAACCCTGTTGAGCAAGAAGGAACTTATCCTTTACCAGAAGCGCAAGTGGATCGTTTTATGTTGAAAGTAGTTATCGATTATCCAAAAATGGAAGACGAACGATTAGTAATTCGTCAAAATTTAGCGGGAAGTTTCGAGAAAGTAAATCAAGTTGTTTCGTTAGATCAAATTTTAAGGGCGCAACAAGCAGTTCGCGAAGTTTACATGGACGAGAAAATTGAAAAATATATTTTAGACATCATTTTCGCAACTCGTTATCCAGAGAAATATAATTTAGAAAGCCTAAAACCATTAATTAGTTTTGGAGCTTCGCCACGTGGAAGTATTAACTTAGCTACAGCAGCTAAATGTTATGCCTTCATTAAGCGTAGAGGTTATGTAATTCCAGAAGACGTTCGTGCAGTTGTTCATGATGTATTGCGTCATAGAATTGGTATTACTTACGAAGCTGAAGCTGAAAACATTACTTCGGTTGAAATTATTAACAAAATTGTGAATCAAGTAGAAGTGCCATAATAGAAGTCTAAAGCCAAATGTCTAAAGTCTAAAAAATTAAATTCAATAGACTTTTTACTTTCGACTTTTTACTTTAAGACTTAAAAAAATGGATACTAAAGAAATTCTTAAAAAAGTACGTAAGATTGAAATTAAAACCCGAAGATTGAGCGATCATATCTTTTCGGGAGAATATCATACGTCTTTTAAAGGACGCGGGATGACCTTTTCTGAAGTGCGCCAATATCAATATGGAGACGATGTTCGTGCAATCGATTGGAATGTAACAGCGCGTTACAATGAACCCTATATAAAAGTTTTTGAAGAGGAAAGAGAACTTACCATGATGTTAATGGTTGATTGTAGTGGATCTGAGAGTTTTGGCACACAAAATCAATTAAAAAGTGAGGTGATTACTGAAATAGCGGCAACATTAGCCTTTTCTTCTACACAAAATAATGACAAAGTGGGTTTAATTCTTTTTTCCGATGAAATTGAATTGTTCATTCCACCTAAAAAAGGGAAATCACATGTTTTGAGAATCATTCGTGAGCTTATTGAATTTCAACCTAAAAGTAAAAAAACAGATATTGCGCAAGCGTTGAAATTTTTATCGAGTGTTATGAAGAAAAAAGCAATTGTGTTTATGATTTCCGACTTTATGTCGAAAGATTATGAACATACTTTGAAAATCGCTTCAAAGAAACACGATTTAACAGGAATTAGAGTATATGATATTAGAGAAGAAAGTTTGCCAAATTTAGGTCTAGTGAATATGCTCGATGCAGAAACTGGTAAAGCTATAATGGTAGATACTTCGTCTAAAACTGTAAGAAAAAGTTATGAAGAGCATTACAAAACCAATTTGAATTACTTTAAAAATGTTTTTTCTAAATGTGGTGCTGGTGCTGTAAGTTCTAGAGTAGATGAAAGTTATGTAACAAAACTTTTAGGCTATTTTAAAGCAAGAAATTAATTTAGAGAAAATAGAAAAAGAGAAAAGAATAAAGACAATGAAACTGAATAGAAATTTCAATAATATTATTCAAATTAACACGACTTTATCACATCGAGCGAAGTCGAGATGTCTCATAATTTTATTCTTCTTAATAAACACATTTTCATTTTCTCAATCGATAACTTCAACTGTAGATTCTACAGCGATAAAAATTGGTTCTCAATTTAATTTAACCATTAAAGCAAATGTAAAACCAACGGATAAAGTTTCTTTTCCAGAAGGACAAACTTTTGGAGCATTAGAAATTTTAGAATCTTATCCTGTCGATACAGTTAAAATAAAGGATAAATACGAATTAATAAAAAAATACGGATTAACACAATTCGATTCAGGGCGTTATGTGCTTCCTCAATTAGTTGTAGTAATCAATGATAAAACCATAAAAACCGATTCTTTTCCTATTGTTGTAAATAATGTTGTAGTTGATACAACAAAACAGCAAATGTATGATATCAAAGATATTGTAAAAGTTGAAGAGCCTGTTAGCTATTGGTGGTTGTGGGCGATACTAATTTTATTAGGTATTGCTGCAACTGGTTTTGGATTGTATTATTTTATTAAGAAAAGGCAAATTATTAAAAATGAAAAAGAAGCAATATTATTTGCCTCACCTATAGAAAAAGCTTTAGCAAAACTTCAATCATTAGAAAAAAGAGAGCTTTGGCAACATGGAGAAACTAAAGCTTATTACTCTGAATTAACAGATATTACTAGAACTTATATTGAAGAAGCTGTAGACGTACCAGCAATGGAAAGTACTTCAGCCGAATTGTATGAAGCTCTTGTTATCGCAGTGAGAAATAAAAATATTAAACTTAGTCGTGAAACATTAGATCAATTTAAAAAAGTAATGTCTAATGCCGATTTAGTAAAATTTGCAAAGTCTAAACCATTAGATTTTGAAATTGAAAATGACAAAAAAGTAATTGATACGTTCTTAATTTCACTCGATAAAGCAATTCCAAGAAGTGAAGAAGAAACCCAAAATTTATTTGCAGAAGAATTAAAACGTAAAAAAGACAGAAAACAAAAATTACAACGAATTCTTATTCCGCTTACTGCAGTAGTTATGCTTTTAGGTATTGTAGGGGTATTTTTTATTGTTACCAAAGGAACAGAATTTGTGAGAGATAATATTATAGGCCATAGTTCTAAGTCACTCTTAGAAAGTGAATGGGTAACTTCAGATTATGGAGATCCAGCTATTTCTATTTCTACACCAAAAGTTTTAAAGAGATTTGTAGACGAGAAAATTCAAAATAATCTACCGTCAAACATTAAATCAGTTTCTGATTTTAGATATGGAAGTTTAACCGATAATATTGCGATTACTTTAGAAACAGTAAAACTTAACGATACGATAAAAATAGATTTAGATATAGCATTAGAAGCGCGTTTAAAAGGGATGGAGTCGTTAGGAGCTAAAAATATTACAGTTCAAGTAGATGATTATGAAGATCCTAAAGGTTTAACTGGCAAAAAGGCATTTGGTACTTTTACTGGTGTCAATTTGATAACTAAAGAAAGTGTAGAGATGCAATATCAATTGTTAATTTTTGCTCAAAATGGAGGAGCTCAAGAACTTATGTTAGCCTTCAAGAAAGACGATGAATATGCCAGTCAAATTATGGATAGAATTATTCAATCTATCGAATTAAAAAAAGCTATACCAAATGAATAATGTAACTTTTTTACATCCGCAGTTTTTTTGGTTGTTTTTGGCTTTGCCTTTAGCAATAGGTTGGTATTTCTGGAAAAGAAAGCAACAAGCTGCAAGTTTAACAATGAGTTCAACAGTTGCTTTTCAACATCAATCTATTTTATCAAAACTTCATTCGTTACTTTTTGTTTTACGATTGTTAGCCTTAAGCAGTATCATTGTGGCATTAGCTAGACCAAGAAGTGTAGATGTTTCTGCAAAGTCTAGAGTTACAAAAGGAATTGATATTGTAATGGCAATCGACGTTTCGGGTAGTATGTTGGCAAAAGATTTAAAACCAAATCGTTTAGAAGCGCTAAAAAGAGTAGCTTCTACTTTTGTGCAAGATAGGGTAAACGATAGAATTGGATTGGTAGTGTATGCAGGAGAAAGTTATACAAGAACACCAGTGACATCAGATAAACCAATGGTTTTACAATCGTTAAAAACGATTGAATATGACGATTCAATTTTGGCAGATGGAACAGGAATTGGTGTTGGTTTGGCAACAGCAATTAATCGTTTAAAAGATAGTAAAGCAAAAAGCAGAGTCATTATTTTGTTAACTGATGGTGTAAATAATGCTGGGACAATTGATCCAAGAATGGCTGCTGATATCGCTAAAGAATATGGAATAAAAGTTTACACAATTGGAATCGGAACCAATGGAACAGCTCCTTTTCCTTATGCAAGAGATCCAAGAACAGGTCAGTTTTTATTTAGAAACATGCCTGTGGAAATTGATGAAAACTTAATGAAAGAAATTGCAAAAACTACTGATGGAAAGTATTTTAGAGCAACAAGTAACAAAAAACTTGAAGAAATTTATACCGAAATTAATAAGTTAGAAACAACAGAAATTGAAGAACAAAAATATTTCAACTTCGATGAAAAATTTAAACCATTAGTCGGATTTGCATTGTTCTTATTAGCTTTAGAATTATTGTTGAAAAATACTGTTTTTAGAGGATTTATTTAATAAAATTAAAAATTGACAATTGCTTATTTGTAGTTGTCATTTAGATTAAAAATGTATCAATTAGAAGAACCAAAATATTTATATCTATTAGCTGTAGTAGCCTTACTTATAGCACTTTTTCTATTTCAGTTATTTTGGAAGCGAAAAAAACAACGCGAATTTTCTCAAGATGCGTTATTAAAGCAGTTGGCACCTAACAAATCGGTTTTTAAACCAATTTTGAAATTTGTTACAGTAGCTTTAGCATTAGTTGCTTTAATTATTGCTATGGTTAATCCAAAAATTGGAACAAAAATGGAAACAGTAAAACGACAAGGTATTGATATTGTTTTTGCTGTAGATATTTCTAAAAGTATGCTGGCTGAAGATGTTGCCCCAAATCGTTTAGATAAAGCAAAACAATTGGTGAGCCAAATTATCAATAGCCTAGGAACCGACAGAATCGGAATTATTGGTTACGCAGGGAGCGCTTACCCTGTTTTACCAATGACGACAGATTATAGCATAGCAAAAATGCATTTGCAAAGTATGAATACCGATATGGTTTCTTCTCAAGGTACCGCATTATCGGAAGCTATTAATATGGCAACAAATTATTTTGATGCTGTAGATACAAGCAAGTTGATTATTTTAATTTCAGATGGTGAAGATCACGGTGAAGGTTATGCTGAAGCTAGTGCTGTTGCTGAAGAAAGAGGTGTAAAAATTATTACTATTGGTGTTGGAACAGTAAATGGTGGACCAATTCCAATAAAAGGAAGTAATGGTTCAGTTGCAGAGTATAAAAAAGACAAAGAAGGCGAAGTTGTTATCACTAAACTCAATAAAGAAACTTTAGTGGCAATTGCTGAAGCTGCTAATGGTGGTTATATCGATGGCGCTTCTACAAAGCAAGTGGTTGAGCAAATAAAAAATGCATTAGACAATATTGAAAAGACGGAGTTTGAAACGCAACAAATTGCAGAATATCAAACCCAATATCAATGGTTTATTGGTATAGCTTTTGTATTGTTATTATTAGATATTTTCTTTTTAGAAAGAAAAACAAAATGGTTACAAAAGCTAAATTTATTTAACGAAAAATAAATTTTTGTCATTTCGAGCGAAGTCGAGAAATCTCATAAAGAAAAATTTGATTGGAAAATGAACAAAATAATAACATATTTAATTCTATTAATTTCATCATTGATTTTTGCCCAAAACAAGGATAAAGATTTATATGATGGTACAGTTTCTTTTGAGAAAAAAGATTACAAAGACGCTGAAGCTGATTTTAGAATTTCTCAATCTAATAATGCCGAAGCAAAGTCTACTGCAAATTATAATTTAGGAAATAGTATTTACCGTCAAAATAATCCAGGCGAAGCAAAGTATAAATTTTTTAATGCAGTAGAAACAGCTAAAACTAAAGAACAAAAACATAAAGCGTATCACAATCTAGGAAATGCATTAATGCAAGAAAAAGATTACCAAGGTGCAGTTGCAGCTTATAAAAATGCACTTAGAAATAATCCACTTGATGATGAAACTAGATATAATTTTGCTTTAGCAAAGAAAAAATTAAAGGAAAATCCTCCTCAAGGTAATGATAATAAAGACAAAAAAGGAGGAAATAATAATCAAGATCAACAAAATCAGCAAAACCAGTCAAATAAAGATAAAGGAAACAATCAAGATAAAGATAATAAAGGCGACAACAAAGACAAAAAAGATAACGATAAAGGAGATCAAAAAGATAAAAACGATCCTAATGACAAAGGAAATAATCAAAAGGATCAAGGCGATGATAAAGAAGATCAAAACCAACAACAAAAGCCTTCGGGTGCAAATAAGCAACAAATAGAAAATTTATTAGAAGCAGTTAATAATGCCGAAAAGAAAATCCAAGATAAATTAAATGCTAAGAAAGTAAGAGTGCAACCTGCAACAAATGATAAAGATTGGTAACACATTTTTGTTATTCCAAAACCTTTGGAATCTCATAATTAAGTGAATCATCATTAAAAAATGAAAAAGATATTTTTTTACATATTACTTTTAATTTCTAGTTTGGCTTTTGCTCAAGAAGTAAATTTTGAAGCAAAAGCTCAAAAAACGTCTGTTGCTTTAAACGAAAGATTTCAAGTTTCCTTCTCAATTAATCAAGATGGAGACAATTTTTCGCCACCAAATTTTGAAGGATTTCGAGTTGTAGGCGGACCTTTTCAATCGACCAACTTTTCTTGGATAAACGGTGTAAAATCATTTAATAGAAGTTATTCCTATATGTTGCAGCCTACTGCAAAAGGAACTTTTACTATTAAATCGGCTCAAATTGAATATGATGGTAAAGAATATGCTACAAAGCCAATAAAAATAACCGTTACAGAAGCTATTGCGCAACCTAAAGATCCAAATAGTCCAGAATATAAAGCTGGAGAAGGAATTATCTTGGTAGCCGATGTCTCTAAAGGCAATCCTTATTTAAACGAACCTATTACTGTTGTATATAAATTATATTTTGATCCAAGATTTACTGTTAGAAATGTACGTGAGGTCGAAAACCCAAAATATAATGGTTTTTGGAGCCAACATATCGATATTAAAAAACTAGAAGCTGTTCCTGGTACTTACAATGGCAAAGATTATGCTATGGTTATTTGGCGAAAAGTATTGTTATATCCTCAAGAAACAGGAATAAAACAATTAGAGCCATTAAAAATCGAATTAGATGTTGATGTGCCAGTTCGTAAGAGAATGGGCGGATTTTTCGAAATGATGGATTATGAAACAACTTCTAAAACAGTTTCTGCAGGAGCAAAAAGTGTAACTGTAAAAGCATTACCAGAAAACGGAAAACCAGCAAGTTTTACAGGAGCTGTAGGAAAATTTGATTTCAAAGTAAAACCATCAAAAACAGAATTAAAAACCGGAGAATCATTAGATTTAGAAATCAGTGTTACGGGTGATGGTAACTTAAAATTATTCAATTTACCAAAACCAGAATTTCCAAGTGCGTTTGAAGCTTTTGATCCTCAACACCAAGAGCAAGTTCAAACGCCGCTTACAGGAATTACGGGAAAAGTTTCAGATACTTACACAATCGTACCTCAGTTTAAAGGAAAATATACTATTAAACCAATAGAATTTTCATATTTTGATTTAAGAACAAATAGTTATAAAACAATAGTTTCAGATCCTATTGAAGTTAATGTACTTCAAGGAAAAGATGCAGTTGCTTCAAACGAAAATTCTCCTTCAACTGCAAAGCAAAAACTAGAAAAATACAATACATTCCAATTTATTAAATTAGCTTCTAGTTTTGAACCAATTGAAAAAGAAGATTTCTTTGGTAGCAGTAAATTTTACATGTTGCTTTTTGCTCCATTTCTGTTAATTCCAATCATTATTTTAGCGAAGAAGAAAAAAGAAGCAATAGATGCTGATGTGATTGGAAACAAAATTCGTAGAAATACGAAATTGGCGAAAAAATTCCTTTCCGAAGCTAAAAAACAAATGGGCAATAAAGTGCCGTTTTACATGGCAATGGAAAAAGCGATGCATAACTTCTTAAAAGCGAAATTGCATTTAGAAACTTCTGAAATGAGTAAAGAAAACATTCAAGAATTATTGTTGGCTAAAAATGCTAATAGTGAAATTGTTTCAGAATTTATTGCACTAATGAATGATTGCGAATTTGCTCGATATACACCTTCATCAGATGTTGCAATGCAAAAAGATTACGATAGAGCCGTTACTTTAATATCTGATTTAGAAAAACAGTTGTAAGAATAATGAAAAGCGAAGGTTTTTCAGAAATAGAAGCAAATCAATCGAAATTGCGTTTCGATAAAATCGAAAAGAAGCATAAAGAGCAGATTTAACTTAGGTTTTGAGAATTTTAATTCGAAAAAATTTCCTTAAAACCTTCTTGACTTTTTTAGTTCGTTTTTGTGTCAAGACAAAAATGAACATAAAGGAAAAAATTATTATGAACAAAATAGTTACTTACATAGCATTAATAATAACCCAAATTATTTGGGCACAAGATGCTTCACAAATTCTTTTTGAGAAAGCAAACGAAAATTATCGTCAAGAGAAGTATGAATTAGCAGCTTCGCAATACGAATCGATTATAGAAACTCAAAAAGTAGCCTCGGCAGAATTGTATTATAATCTTGGAAACGCTTATTACAAACTAGGAAAAGTAGCACCGGCTATCTATAATTTGGAAAAAGCATTGTTGTTAAACCCAAATGATGAAGCCATTCAAACCAACTTACACTTCGCTCAAAAAATGGCAATCGACGATATAAAAGTCGTACCAGAAGTCGGCTTTTCTAAATTAGTTTACAATTTCACTTCTATGCTTTCTTATGAAGCTTGGGCGTGGACAAGTGTTACTTGTGCTATTGCATTTTTATTGTTTTTTATTGGCTATTATTTCTCTTCATATACCAATATCAAGCGTACATTTTTTGTTGGAATGTTTGTTTTGCTCGGAGTTTTAGTTGTTAGTATACTTTCTGCGTATTTACAAAAGCGATTTGATAGGAATATTCGTCCAGCCATTGTTTTTGCTGAAAGTACTTTTGTAAAAGCTGAACCGAAAAACAGTGCCGAAAATGCTTTTGAATTACACGAAGGAACAAAAGTGTATGTAAAAGAAGAACTCGACAACTGGAAACGCATTCAATTAACCGATAAAACCGAAGGTTGGATTAAAAAAGAAGCGATTAAGGAATTGAAGGATTAGTTTTTAAGATTTTTTCACTTTCTACTTATTCAGACTGAGACTGAGACTTCGACCGTTCACTGTCAACTGATGACTGAATACTATTCTCATACCATTCCTCAATCTTTGGATATAAAAAAGAAGAAATTTCTTTTGTTGGATTGTAAAAAATAGATTCGTCTAATGTTTCTTGTTTCACCAACATATTGTTGAGGTTTATCTTTTCAAAAACTAAAATCACAACGCTCAATGCTAAGATAGTTTTTAAGCAACTAAAAACAGCACCAGCTAATTTGTTTAACCAACCTAAATAAGCAAAATCAGCTATTTTAGTTAACAGCTTTGCCGAAAGGTGTATAATAACAATCACAAGAATAAAAGTTAGTGCAAAAGCTGTTATTTCAATGTATTTAGGCTCCCAACTTACTTTGGTTTTTAAAATTTCTTTAATCAAATAAGAAAATTTAATGGCTACAAAAATCCCAACTACTAAAGCCACTAATGAAGCTAATTCTACAAAAAGTCCGTTTTTAATTCCTTTGTACAAAGCATAACCTAACAATACGGCGAATATAATATCAATAAAACTCATGTTTTTTAGAAAATAGATGAAAGAATAAAGAACAAAGAGGTAAGATTGTTTAAAAACCGAAACCATCTTTTATCTTTGCAAAACAAATATAGAAAAATGAGAAGAATCTTTTTTCTTTTCTCTTTTTTCTTTCATCTTAAAAAAAATGTCTCGAGACGAACAATTAAAAGAGCGCTGGGAAAGCGTTGTCAAAATACTTTCAGAAAGATTTGCCGATGGCGACGAACTCGATTTAGATGGAATTATCTATTTAATAGGAATTCAAGAATTAGGTAAATTTAAACAAACCTTTCAAAAGGACGAAAAAGTAAACCTAATGCATATAGCCATTTGCCGTTTGCTAGAGCCTTATGGGTATTACGAATTCGAATATTTCGACAACGACGGTTGGCCACATTACAAAGTAAAAGAACAATTACCAACACTTAAAGCTGGTGAGCAGACAGTTTTAATGAAAGAGGCTATTGTGAATTATTTTATAGAAAAGGAACTTATTAATTAAGTAACTTAAAGTAAAATGAAATTTAAAATAGATAAGTTCGTTATATCAATAATTGTAACAATAATTTTGGCTTATTTTTTTCCTTTTTTTGGAAACAACAATAATGTAGATTTGTTGAATAAAGCTGGGAGCATTGGTGTTGCGTTAATTTTTTTCTTTTACGGGTTAAAACTTCATCCAAATAAAATAAAGGAAGGATTAAAAAATTGGAAACTTCATATTTTAGTACAGTTTTCAACATTTATTTTGTTTCCCTTATTAATAATTTTGTTTTTTCCTTTTGTTCCAAACGATTGGAAAACAATTTGGCTGGCTTTCCTTTTTTTAGCAGCTTTACCTTCTTCGGTGTCATCATCAGTAGTTATGGTTTCAATTGCAAGAGGAAATATCCCAGCAGCTATTTTCAACGCGAGTATTTCAGGTTTAATTGGAATAATGATTACGCCATTGTGGGTTGGTTTATTTCTACACACAACGAATAATAATTTTGATTTGACAGCTATCTATATGAAGTTAATTTTCGAAATCTTTTTACCCGTTGTTGCTGGTATCCTTTTACAACGCTTTTTTGGAAAGTTTGCAGAGCGATATAGTAGTTATATCACTTTTTTTGATAAAGCTGTGGTACTATTAATCATTTTTAAAAGTTTTTCAGAATCTTTTATAGAACATGTTTTTTCAACCCTAGGTTTTAAAGATATGGTGATGATATTTTTAGGTGTAATGCTTTTATTTTTTATTATGCTATTCTTAACGGGTTTTTTATCAAATAAATTCAGATTTAATAAAGAAGATAGAATTACAGCTCAGTTTTGTGGTACAAAAAAATCATTGATTCACGGAACAGTTTTTTCAAAAGTATTGTTTTCATCTTCAATAGCTTCAGGTTTAATATTGCTTCCAATCATGTTATTCCATTCTTTTCAAATATTTGTTATTAGTATTATTGCAACTAATATTAGTAATAAGGAAGATTAAATAGTAACAAAAAAATTTAATTTGTAAATTTGCAGCCTATTTAAGATTTGAAATGATAGATAAGATTAAAAATCATATTGAAGAAGTTAAAGCTTTTCATGCTGATAATAAGGAGAAAGTAGAAGAATTCCGTATTAAATATTTAGGAAGTAAAGGATTATTAAAAGACCTTTTTGCTGATTTAAAAAATGTTCCAAACGAAATGAAAAAAGAGTTTGGACAAGTAATCAATCAGTTAAAAGATACTGCTGAGAAAAAAGTTGCTGCTTTACAAGAACAATTAGAAAGCAAAGAAGTAGCCAAAGGAATTTATGGCGATTTATCTCGTCCAGGTGAACCCATTAATCTTGGTTCTCGTCATCCAATTTCTATTGTAAAAAATCAAATCATTGACATTTTTTCAAATGTTGGGTTTAATGTTTCTGAAGGACCAGAAATCGAAGACGACTGGCACAACTTTACGGCATTGAATCTTCCGGAATACCATCCAGCACGTGATATGCAGGATACGTTTTTTATTCAAACAAATCCTGATATTTTATTGCGTACGCATACTTCATCTGTACAAGTAAGATATATGGAAGCAAATCAGCCTCCAATTCGTACTATTTCACCAGGTCGTGTATTTCGTAATGAAGCTGTATCGTCGCGTTCGCACTGTATTTTCCACCAAGTAGAAGGTTTGTATATTGATAAAGATGTTTCCTTTGCCGATTTAAAGCAGACTTTATTGTATTTCACTAAAGAGATGTTCGGAAAATCGAAAATTCGTTTACGCCCATCTTATTTTCCATTTACGGAGCCAAGTGCTGAGGTAGATATTTATTGGGGATTAAATAATGAAATTGACTACAGAATTACAAAAGGAACAGGTTGGTTAGAAATTATGGGTTGCGGAATGGTTGACCCTAATGTTTTGAAAAACTGCGGCATCAATCCAGATGAATATACTGGTTTTGCATGTGGTATGGGAATCGAACGTATTGCCATGTTGTTATACCAAATTGGCGATATTCGTATGTTCTACGAAAATGATGTACGTTTCTTGGAGCAATTTAAATCAAGTTTATAA
>JAIXHM010000024.1 GCA_030145825.1 Flavobacterium sp. | reverse complement strand
TTATGCTGCTTTTTATAGATTAGATAAAGGAGAATATGTGGTTAAAGAGGCTACAATGGCAAAATTAAAGTCAACCAAGGTCGCAGATGAGGCTATTTATGATTGTTTGCAAATGTTTGGCGGTTATGGCTATATGGAAGAATATCCATTAGCTCGTTTGTTTAGAGATAGTCGTTTGGGACCAATTGGTGGAGGTACTTCTGAAATTCTTAAAGAAATTTTATCTAAAATGATTATTGATAATAAAGATTATGAACCTGCTGTAAAGTAGTTTTAGAAGCTTAAACCTGCTGTTTGTTGTATCTTTTTTGTTGTTCCTACCCTAGTAGAAAACAAAAAAGGATGTCACTTCCATCAGTGCTAAAAATAAATTATTAAAATATTTTAGTTCATTATTTGTAATTCAAAATTATTTTATAAGTTTGCAGCCTAAATGAAAGGGGGTGCCTAAATTATGTTAATTATTCCAATTAAAGACGGTGAAAATATCGATAAAGCATTAAAACGCTACAAAAGAAAATTCGACAAAACCGGTACTGTACGTCAGTTAAGATCACGTCAGCAGTTTACGAAACCTTCTGTTTCTAGAAGAGCAGAAATTCAAAAAGCACAGTATATTCAAAGATTAAAAGATTCTGTTGAGTCTTAATATCTTAGTTACTTATATTAAAGAAAGCCGTTAACTTTTGTTAGCGGCTTTTTTTATATATTTGATTAAACTTGATTTTTTCTATATGTCAAATCTAGATCCGTTTAAAGAATATTTAAGTAAAGAAAAGAATTATTCTATTCATACTATCAATGCTTATGTTAACGATGTAATAGAATTTAATGATTTTCTCGAATCTTCATGTGGAATTAAGTTAGAAGAAACACAATATGTTTTTATAAGAAATTGGATTGTAAGTTTAGTTGATGCTGGAATTGCTAATAAATCAATAAATAGAAAAATTTCTTCTTTGAAATCCTTTTTTAAATTTCTTTTAAAAGTTAAAATTATTTCGGTTAATCCTTTGGTAAAGCATAAATCTTTAAAAGTTTCTAAAAAGGTCCAAGTTCCCTTCTCTGAAAAAGAGGTGAATGATTTGTTTGATTTTAATAATTTTCCAAATAATTTTGAAGGAATCAGGGATAGGTTAGTGGTGGAAATTTTTTATACCACTGGTATTAGAAAAAGTGAATTAATTGATTTGCAATTACATAATGTAGATTTCGAATTAAATCAAATAAAAGTATTAGGTAAAAGAAATAAGGAGAGAGTAATTCCTGTTTTGATGTCCACTAAAAAGTTAATTTTAGAATATTTAAATTTTAGAAACCAACTCGAGATAATCAAGGATCATAAGGTGTTAATTTTATCCAAAAAAGGAAACAAATTAAGCCAATCGTTTGTTTATCGTTTGATTAATTATTACTTTAGTGGTGTGTCTCAAAAAGTAAAAAAGAGTCCACACGTTCTTAGGCATACATTTGCAACACATTTGTTAAATAATGGAGCCGATTTAAATTCAGTTAAAGAGCTATTAGGTCACGCAAGTTTGTCGTCAACTCAAATCTACACGCACAGCAGTTTGGCTGAATTGCAAAAAGTATACAAAGAGACGCACCCAAGAGGTTAATAGTTCTATTGTTTAATACAAAACATTTTTTATTATGAAAGTAAATGTTCAGGCGGTTAACTTTAATGTTGACAAAAAATTAGTCGTTTTTGTTGAAGAAAAATTAAGTAAATTAGAAAAGTATTTTGATAAAATTGTATCGACGGATGTTTATTTGAGGGTTGAAAATACAAGTGACAAAGAAAATAAAGAAGTAGAGATTAAAGTTCAGGTTCCAGGAGATGAATTGGTAATCAAAAAAACATGTAAAACTTTTGAAGAAGCAGTGGATTCGGCAGAACAATCGCTAGAAAGAATGCTTGTTAAATATAAGGAAAAAATAAGAGCACATGTTTAATAGAAAAAAAAATCAAAAAAAGTTTTGAATAAAAAATAAATTATATACATTTGCAGTCCGTTAGAAATAGCGGACTTTTTTATTGAAAGCCGCCGGTGTAGCTCAGCTGGCTAGAGCAGCTGATTTGTAATCAGCAGGTCGTGGGTTCGAGTCCCTCCATCGGCTCAAGTTCTGTAAAATATTGAAAATTAATGGATTGGGGAGATACTCAAGCGGCCAACGAGGGCAGACTGTAAATCTGCTGGTTTTCACCTTCGCAGGTTCGAATCCTGCTCTCCCCACTATTATTTTCCTGTCGATGGCAGGTTTAAGCCGGTGTAGCTCAGGGGTAGAGTACTTCCTTGGTAAGGAAGGGGTCACGGGTTCAAATCCCGTCATTGGCTCTTAATAAGTATTAAATTTGAACACTAATATATAACTAAGATTAAATTATTAAGTCATGGCAAAAGAAACCTTTGATCGTTCGAAGCCCCATTTAAATATTGGTACTATCGGACACGTTGACCACGGTAAAACAACTTTAACTGCTGCGATTACTAAAGTATTAGCAGATGCTGGTTTATCAGAAGCAAAATCATTCGATCAGATTGATAATGCTCCAGAAGAAAAAGAAAGAGGTATTACTATTAATACATCTCACGTAGAATATTCTACAGCTAACCGTCACTACGCTCACGTTGACTGTCCAGGTCACGCGGATTACGTTAAGAACATGGTTACTGGTGCTGCACAAATGGATGGTGCTATCTTAGTGGTTGCTGCTACTGATGGTCCTATGCCTCAAACTCGTGAGCACATCTTATTAGGTCGTCAAGTTGGTGTGCCTAGAATGGTTGTATTCATGAATAAAGTGGATATGGTTGATGATGCTGAGTTATTAGAGTTAGTAGAAATGGAAATCAGAGATTTATTATCTTTCTATCAATATGATGGTGATAATGGTCCTGTAGTTCAAGGTTCTGCTTTAGGAGCTTTAAATGGTGAGCCAAAATGGGTTGACACTGTTTTAGCTTTAATGGATGCTGTTGATAACTGGATTGAATTACCTGCTCGTGATGTTGATAAGCCTTTCTTAATGCCGGTTGAGGATGTATTTACAATTACAGGTCGTGGAACTGTTGCTACAGGTCGTATCGAAACTGGAGTTGCTAATACAGGTGATGCTGTTGAGATCATTGGTATGGGTGCAGATAAATTAACTTCTACAATTACAGGAGTTGAGATGTTCCGTAAAATCCTTGACAGAGGTGAAGCTGGTGATAACGTAGGTTTATTATTACGTGGTATTGATAAAGCTGATATCAAAAGAGGTATGGTTATTGTTAAGCCAGGTTCAGTTAAGCCACATGCTCATTTCAAAGCTGAAGTGTATATCTTGAAAAAAGAAGAAGGTGGACGTCATACTCCATTCCACAATAATTACCGTCCTCAGTTCTACGTTCGTACAACTGACGTAACTGGTACTATTTCTTTACCAGCTGGTGTAGAGATGGTTATGCCAGGTGATAACTTAACTATTGAAGTTCAATTATTAAGTCCAATCGCTTTATCAGTAGGTTTACGTTTTGCTGTTCGTGAAGGTGGTAGAACAGTAGGTGCTGGTCAGGTAACTGAAATTTTAGACTAATTAGTTTATAAATAAATAAAATCAGTGTTGTTGCACGCAACACTGATTTTTTAAACAAACGGGCATAGTTTAAGGGTAGAATCGCGGTCTCCAAAACCGCTGGTGGGAGTTCGAATCTCTCTGCCCGTGCAAATGATAGAAAAATGACAAAATTTGTTTCTTACATAACGGAAGCTTTTCAAGAATTGAAAAATAATGTTTCTTGGCCAGAATGGTCGGAAGTTCAAAAGTTAACTATTATCGTTGCTGTGTTTTCAGTAATCTTTGCTTTATTAACTTGGGGTGTTGATCAATTGTTTGTTAAGGCATTAGCAGGTTTTTTTAATTTAATAAAATAGTCTCTTGTTATGGCAGACAATAATGTTAAAAAGTGGTATGTTGTAAGAGCTGTTAGTGGTCAAGAGAATAAGGTAAAAAATTATATCGAGACTGAAACTGCACGTTTGGGCATGTCAGATTACGTTTCTCAAGTATTAGTACCAACTGAAAAAGTGGTGCAAGTAAGAGAAGGTAAAAAAATCACAAAAGAAAGAGTATATTTTCCTGGTTACGTTATGATTGAAGCTAACTTAACCGGAGAGATTCCACATATTATCAAATCAATCCCTGGAGTTATAGGTTTCTTAGGTGAAACTAAAGGTGGGGATGCAGTGCCGTTAAGACAGTCTGAAGTTAATAGGATGTTAGGGAAAGTTGATGAATTATCTGTTAAAGTTGATAACGTTGCTATTCCTTACGCTGTTGGAGAAACTGTTAAGGTAATTGATGGTCCTTTCAATGGTTTCAATGGAACAATTGAAAAGGTAAATGAGGAAAAGCGTAAACTTGAAGTTATGGTTAAAATTTTTGGAAGAAAAACACCATTAGAGTTAAGTTTTATGCAAGTAGAAAAAGTATAATATAAGTTACATTATAAATCACATCAATCGCTTCCAATTGATAGATGTGCTAAATTTTTTTAAAATGGCAAAAGAAGTTAGTAAAGTAGTTAAACTACAAGTTAAGGGAGGTGCTGCGAATCCGTCGCCACCGGTTGGACCTGCTTTGGGGGCTGCTGGGGTTAACATCATGGAGTTTTGTAAGCAATTTAATGCTAGAACACAAGATAAACCTGGCAAAGTTTTACCAGTACAAATTACTGTGTACAAAGATAAGTCTTTTGACTTTGTTGTTAAAACGCCACCAGCTGCAATTCAATTATTAGAGGCAGCTAAAATCAAGTCTGGTTCAGGTCAACCAAATCGTAAAAAAGTAGCAAATGTTACTTGGGATCAAATTAGAGCTATTGCTGAAGACAAAATGGCTGACTTAAATGCTTTCGAAATTGAGAAAGCTATGAGTATGGTTGCTGGTACAGCTAGATCTATGGGTATAACAGTTACAGGAAACGCTCCTTTTTAATCGTTAAATGAATTAGACAAATGGCAAAATTGACAAAAAAACAAAAAGAGGCTGCATCTAAAATTGAGAAAAATAAGTTATATACTTTAAAAGATGCATCTGCATTAATTAAAGAAGTAGCTTCTGCAAAATTTGATGAGTCTGTAGATATCGCTGTAAGATTAGGTGTAGATCCTAGAAAAGCGAATCAAATGGTTAGAGGTGTTGTAACGTTACCTCACGGAACTGGTAAAGATGTTCGTGTTTTAGCGCTTGTTACTCCAGATAAAGAAGCTGAAGCTAAAGCTGCTGGTGCAGATCACGTAGGTTTAGATGATTATTTGCAAAAAATAAAAGACGGTTGGACAGATGTTGATGTAATCATTACTATGCCAGCAGTTATGGGTAAATTAGGACCATTAGGACGTGTATTAGGTCCTCGTGGATTAATGCCAAACCCTAAAACAGGTACGGTAACTATGGATGTTGCTAAAGCTGTTCAGGAAGTAAAAGCAGGTAAAATCGATTTCAAAGTTGATAAAACTGGTATCGTACACGCAGGAATAGGTAAAGTTTCTTTTGAGGCTGATAAAATCTATGACAATGCTCACGAAATTATTCAAACATTAATAAAATTAAAACCAACTGCAGCTAAAGGTACTTATATTAAGTCTATTCACTTATCAAGTACTCAAAGTCCTGCTATTGCTTTAGATCCTAAAGCGGTATAATTTGGTAGTTAAAAATTTTTAGTATCATGACTAGAGAAGAAAAAGCAATTGCTATTGAAGATTTAACTGCAAAGTTAGCAGGTGTGAACGTTATTTATTTAGCAGACACTTCAGGACTAGATGCAGAAACTACTTCAAACTTAAGAAGAGCTTGTTTTAAAGCGGGTATTAAATTAGAGGTTGTTAAGAACACATTGTTGGAAAAGGCAATGGAAGCTTCTGAAACAAACTATGGTGAATTACCTTCAGTTTTAAAAGGAAATACTTCAATTATGATTGCAGAAGCTGCTAATGGGCCTGCAAAAATTATTAAAGAATTCCGTAAAAAAAGTGATAAGCCTTTATTAAAAGGAGCTTTCATTAACGAAGAAGTTTATATTGGAGATAACTTATTAGATAGCTTAGTAGCTATTAAATCTAGAGAAGAAGTTATTGCAGAAATTATCGGATTACTTCAATCTCCAGCGCAAAGAGTTATCGCTGCTCTTCAAAACCAAGAAGGAAAAGAAGACGCTGCAGAATAATTTTCTTTTAGAAAAGAACGCACAAATAAATTATTATATTTTACAAAATCATTAAAAGATAGAAAAAAATGGCAGATTTAAAACAATTCGCAGAACAATTAGTTAACTTAACAGTTAAAGAAGTTAACGAATTAGCAACAATATTAAAAGACGAGTATGGTATCGAGCCTGCAGCTGCAGCTGTAGTAGTAGCTGCTGGTGGTGATGCTGGTGCTGGTGCTGCTGAGCAAACTGAGTTTACAGTAGTATTAAAAGATGCTGGTGCTTCTAAATTAGGAGTTGTTAAAGCTGTTAAAGAATTAACAGGTTTAGGTCTTAAAGAAGCTAAAGATTTAGTTGATGCTGCTCCAGCAAACGTTAAAGAAGGAGTATCTAAAGATGAGGCTGAAGGTCTTAAGAAAGCTTTAGAAGAGGCAGGAGCTGTAGTTGAGCTTAAATAAGCTAAACTTAAGCAAAAAGCTAGGTTTAGGCCTTGGGAAATATTCCCAAAGGCCTAAACCATTTTGCATATATAAAAATAAGGTATTTTAAATACAAAAAATTAATTAATACGAAGAAAGAAAATGAACTAACTTTCCTGGTTTATTTTTAAAGATGTATTGATTATGTATAAAAGGAAGTAGAATTAAATAAGTGTTACTTAACACAAAATTACTTTTTTTAAATTAAAAAATTGTCCATTGATGATTGCTAATCAGACTGAAAGAATCAATTTTGCTTCAACAAAGAACATTCCGAATTATCCGGATTTTCTTGATATTCAGATTAAATCGTTTAGAGACTTCTTCCAGTTAGAAACGAAATCGGATGAAAGAAGCAATGAAGGTCTTTATAATACCTTCATGGAAAATTTTCCAATCACAGACACAAGAAATCAATTCGTATTAGAATTTCTTGATTATTTTATCGACCCACCACGTTATACTATTGAAGAGTGTATCGATAGAGGTTTAACTTACAGTGTGCCATTAAAGGCGCGTTTAAAACTATACTGTACTGATCCAGAACACGAAGATTTCGAAACTATTGTTCAAGATGTATACTTAGGAACAATACCTTATATGACACCAAGCGGTACTTTTGTGATCAATGGTGCTGAGCGTGTTGTTGTTTCTCAGTTACACAGATCACCAGGTGTTTTCTTTGGTCAGTCTTTCCATGCTAATGGTACTAAGCTGTATTCTGCAAGAATTATTCCTTTTAAAGGTTCTTGGATTGAATTCGCAACAGATATCAATAGTGTAATGTACGCTTATATTGATAGAAAGAAAAAATTACCTGTAACTACTTTATTCCGTGCAATTGGTTTTGAACGTGATAAAGATATTTTAGAGATTTTCGACCTTGCAGAAGAAATCAAAGTTTCTAAATCAGGTATTAAAAAATATATCGGTCGTAGGCTAGCTGCTCGTGTTTTAAATACGTGGCACGAAGATTTCGTTGACGAAGATACTGGAGAAGTAGTATCTATTGAGCGTAACGAGATTATCTTAGATCGTGATACAATTTTAGACAAAGACAATGTAGAAGAAATTATTGAAGCAGATGTAAAAGCTATCTTATTACATAAAGAAGATAACCATGCAGCTGATTATACAATTATTCATAATACATTACAAAAAGACCCAACAAACTCTGAAAAAGAAGCTGTTGAGCATATATATAGACAATTACGTAATGCTGAACCACCTGATGAAGAGACAGCAAGAGGAATTATTGATAAATTATTCTTCTCTGATCAACGTTATAACTTAGGTGATGTAGGACGTTACAGAATGAATAAAAAGTTAGGCTTAGATATCCCTATGGATAAACAAGTATTAACTAAGGAAGATATTATTACTATCGTTAAGTATTTGATTGAGTTAATCAATTCAAAAGCTGAAATCGATGATATCGACCACTTATCAAACCGTCGTGTAAGAACAGTAGGTGAGCAGTTATCAGCTCAGTTTGGTGTTGGTTTAGCACGTATGGCAAGAACTATTCGAGAAAGAATGAACGTTCGTGATAACGAGGTGTTTACACCAATCGATTTGATTAATGCAAAAACATTATCATCGGTAATCAATTCATTCTTTGGTACAAACCAGTTATCTCAGTTCATGGATCAAACAAATCCATTAGCAGAGATTACTCACAAGCGTCGTTTATCTGCTTTAGGACCTGGAGGTTTATCTAGAGAAAGAGCTGGTTTCGAGGTTCGTGACGTTCACTATACGCACTACGGACGTTTATGTCCAATTGAAACTCCAGAGGGACCAAACATTGGTTTGATTTCATCTTTAGGTGTTTATGCAAAAGTAAACGGAATGGGATTCATCGAAACACCTTATCGTAAAGTTGAAAACGGTGTTGTAGATCTTAAAAATGAACCAATCTATTTAAGTGCAGAGGAAGAAGAAGGTAAATTAATTGCTCAGGCTAATATTGAAATGACTGCTGATGGTCAAATCACTGCTGAAAGAGTAATTGCTCGTGAAGAAGGTGACTTCCCAGTTGTTGAACCAAATACGGTTCATTATACTGACGTTGCACCAAACCAAATTGCTTCAATTTCCGCTTCATTAATTCCTTTCTTAGAACATGATGATGCGAACCGTGCATTGATGGGATCAAACATGATGCGTCAAGCGGTTCCTTTATTACGTCCTCAAGCTCCAATTGTTGGTACTGGATTAGAAAGACAAGTAGCTTCAGATTCAAGAGTGTTAATTAATGCTGAAGGTGATGGAGTTGTAACTTATGTAGATGCTGAAAAAGTAACTATTAAATACGATAGAACTGAAGAAGAAAGAATGGTAAGTTTTGACGAAGATGATAAAACTTATTTCTTAATTAAATTCAGAAAAACCAACCAAAGTACTTCGATTAACTTAAAGCCAATTGTTAGAAAAGGTGATAGAGTAGTAAGAGGTCAAGTTCTTTGTGAAGGTTATGCAACTCAAAATGGAGAATTAGCTTTAGGTAGAAACTTACAAGTTGCCTTCATGCCTTGGAAAGGATATAACTTCGAGGATGCAATTGTAATTTCTGAAAAAGTAGTTCGTGATGATATTTTTACATCTATCCATATTGATGATTATTCATTAGAAGTACGTGATACAAAATTAGGTAACGAAGAATTAACTAATGATATCCCTAACGTTTCTGAAGAGGCTACAAAAGACTTAGATGAAAACGGAATGATTCGTATCGGTGCTGAAGTAAAACCTGGAGATATCTTAATTGGTAAAATTACTCCTAAAGGAGAATCAGATCCTACTCCAGAAGAAAAATTACTTCGTGCAATCTTTGGTGATAAGGCTGGTGATGTAAAAGATGCTTCATTAAAAGCTTCTCCATCATTAAGTGGTGTAGTTTTAGACAAAAAATTATTTGCTAAAGCTGTAAAAGATAAACGTAAACGTTCTAAAGATAAAGAAGACGTTGATAAATTAGAAATGGAGTTTGATGTTAAATACAACGAATTAAAAGATAAATTAATTGAAAAATTATTTATTATCGTTGACGGAAAAACTTCTCAAGGTGTTATCAATGATTTAGGTGAAGAAGTACTACCAAAAGGTAAAAAATTCACTAAAAAAATGTTACAGGCTGTTGAAGATTTTGCTCATTTAACAAAAGGTCAATGGACAACTGATGAACATACAAATAAATTAATTAACGAACTTGTTCATAATTACAAGATTAAGTTAAACGACTTACAAGGATGGTTAAGAAGAGAAAAATTCACCATCACTGTAGGAGACGAGTTACCATCTGGAATATTAAAGCTTGCTAAAGTTTATATTGCTAAAAAACGTAAACTTAAAGTAGGTGATAAAATGGCGGGTCGTCACGGTAATAAAGGTATTGTTGCGAAAATTGTTCGTCAAGAAGACATGCCTTTCTTAGAAGACGGAACACCAGTTGATATCGTATTAAATCCACTAGGGGTACCTTCTCGTATGAACATTGGTCAGATTTATGAAACTGTTTTAGGTTGGGCAGGATTAAAACTTGGTAAAAAGTTTGCTACTCCAATCTTTGATGGTGCTACATTAGATGAAATCAATGCTTTAACTGATGAAGCTGGTATTCCAAGATTTGGTCATACTTATTTATATGACGGAGGAACAGGAGAGCGTTTCCATCAACCGGCAACTGTGGGTGTAATTTACATGTTAAAATTAGGTCACATGGTTGATGATAAGATGCACGCACGTTCTATCGGACCTTACTCTCTAATTACGCAACAACCATTAGGAGGTAAAGCTCAATTCGGAGGTCAGCGTTTTGGAGAGATGGAGGTTTGGGCTCTTGAAGCTTATGGTGCTTCAAGTACTTTGAGAGAGATCTTAACGGTTAAATCTGATGATGTAATTGGTAGAGCTAAAACTTACGAATCAATCGTAAAAGGTGAACCAATGCCAGAACCAGGATTACCTGAGTCATTCAATGTATTAATGCATGAATTAAAAGGTCTAGGTTTAGACATCAGATTAGAAGAATAGTTTTAGTTGAAAGTCAAGGTTTAAGAAAAATGCTTAGACCTTGAACTTGAAACCTTAAACTTGAAACTTTAAACTAAAAGAAAATGACAAGATTAAAAGATAAAAATACCATTAAAAGATTCAATAGAATTACGATAGGTTTAGCATCTCCGGAGTCTATTTTAGCAGAATCTAGAGGTGAAGTTTTAAAACCTGAAACGATTAACTATCGTACTCACAAACCTGAGCGTGATGGTCTTTTCTGTGAGCGTATTTTCGGTCCTGTTAAAGATTATGAGTGTGCTTGTGGTAAGTACAAAAGAATTCGTTATAAAGGAATTGTTTGTGACCGATGTGGTGTTGAAGTAACTGAGAAAAAAGTTCGTAGAGATCGTGTTGGACATATTAATTTAGTGGTGCCTATCGCACACATTTGGTATTTCCGTTCACTTCCAAACAAAATTGGATACCTTTTAGGATTACCATCTAAAAAATTAGATATGATTATTTACTACGAGAGATACGTAGTAATTCAACCTGGTATTGCTAAAAACCCTGAAGGAGATACATTAAACGCAATGGATTTCTTAACAGAAGAAGAATATTTAAATATTTTAGATACGCTTCCTATGGAGAACCAATACTTAGATGATTCTGATCCAAACAAATTCATCGCTAAGATGGGTGCGGAATGTATCATGGATTTATTAGCACGTACTGACCTTGATCAATTATCATATCAATTACGTCACGCTGCAAATAATGAAACATCTAAGCAACGTAAAACAGAAGCTTTAAAAAGATTACAAGTTGTTGAATCTTTCCGTGAAGCTAATGAAAATAGAGAAAACCGACCTGAATGGATGATTTTAAAAGTAGTTCCGGTTATTCCACCAGAATTACGTCCATTAGTGCCACTAGATGGTGGTCGTTTTGCAACATCAGATTTAAATGATTTATATAGAAGAGTTATCATTCGTAACAATCGTTTAAAAAGATTAATGGAAATTAAAGCTCCTGAAGTAATTTTACGTAATGAAAAACGTATGTTACAAGAGGCAGTGGATTCATTGTTTGATAACACTAGAAAAGCTTCTGCTGTTAAAACAGAATCAAACCGTCCATTAAAATCATTATCTGATTCACTAAAAGGTAAACAAGGTCGTTTCCGTCAAAACTTATTAGGTAAACGTGTTGATTATTCTGCTCGTTCTGTAATTGTTGTAGGACCAGAATTAAAAATGTATGAGTGTGGTTTACCAAAAGATATGGCTGCTGAACTTTACAAACCATTCGTTATTCGTAAATTAATTGAAAGAGGTATTGTAAAAACAGTTAAATCGGCTAAGAAAATTATCGATAAAAAAGAACCAGTAGTATGGGATATCTTAGAAAATGTAATTAAAGGACATCCAGTATTACTAAACCGTGCTCCTACGCTTCACCGTTTAGGTATTCAAGCGTTCCAGCCAAAATTAATTGAAGGAAAAGCAATCCAGTTACACCCATTGACTTGTACGGCTTTCAACGCCGATTTCGATGGTGACCAGATGGCGGTTCACTTACCATTAGGACCTGAAGCTATTTTAGAAGCTCAGTTATTAATGCTAGGCTCTCATAATATCTTGAACCCTGCAAATGGTGCTCCTATTACAGTACCTTCTCAGGACATGGTTCTTGGTTTATATTATATGACAAAAGAACGTTTATCTACTCCAGATATGAAAATTAAAGGAGAAGGACAAACTTTCTATTCAGTTGAAGAGGTTCATATCGCTATAAATGAAGGTCGTTTAGACTTAAATGCTCGCGTTAAAGTAAGAGCTAAAGATTTTAACGAAAACGGTGAGTTAGTTTATAAAATTATCCAAACAACTGCAGGTAGAGTATTATTTAATGAAGTAGTTCCTGAAGCAGCTGGTTATATCAATGAAGTATTGACTAAAAAATCTTTACGTGATATTATTGGTAAAATTTTAGGAGTAACTGATGTTCCTACGACAGCTGCATTCTTAGATGATATTAAAAATATGGGATACCGTTTCGCTTTCCAAGGTGGACTTTCATTCTCATTAGGTGATATTAAAATTCCTGATCAAAAAGGTCAGTTAATTGCTGATGCAAATGAGCAAGTAGAAGGTATTACTATGAACTATAACATGGGGCTTATTACAAATAATGAGCGTTATAACCAAGTTATCGACGTTTGGACTTCAACAAATGCTTTATTGACTGAATTAGCAATGAAGAACATTAGAGAAGATCAACAAGGATTTAACTCAGTATTCATGATGTTAGATTCTGGAGCGAGGGGATCAAAAGAACAGATTCGTCAGTTAACAGGTATGCGTGGTTTGATGGCTAAGCCTAAAAAATCAACTGCAGCTGGTGGAGAAATTATTGAAAACCCGATCTTATCTAACTTTAAAGAAGGATTATCAATTTTAGAATACTTTATTTCTACACACGGTGCTCGTAAAGGTCTTGCCGATACGGCTCTTA
Source organism: Flavobacterium sp. (assembly GCA_030145825.1). Taxonomy (GTDB): domain Bacteria; phylum Bacteroidota; class Bacteroidia; order Flavobacteriales; family Flavobacteriaceae; genus Flavobacterium. Next base: position 10,854 of record JAIXHM010000024.1, on the reverse strand, counting down.
AAACTGCCGATGCTGGTTACTTAACAAGAAGGTTACATGATGTATCTCAAGATGTTATTGTTAATTCAGTTGATTGTGGTACATTAAGAGGAATCGAAGTAACAGCTCTTAAGAAAAATGAAGAAGTTGTTGAATCGTTAGGAGAAAGAATTTTAGGACGTGTTGCTTTACATGATGTAATCGATCCGTTAACAACAGAAGTTTTAGTTCCTGCTGGTACAGAAATTACTGAAGCAATTGTTAAGAAAATTGAGAATTCTCCTATCGAAAGGGTAGAAGTGCGTTCTCCATTAACTTGTGAAGCTACAAAAGGTATTTGTGCTAAATGTTACGGTAGAAACTTAGCAACAGGTAAAATGACTCAAAAAGGTGAAGCAGTTGGAGTTATTGCAGCACAATCAATTGGTGAGCCAGGTACACAGTTAACACTTCGTACGTTCCACGTTGGAGGGGTTGCTGGTGGTTTATCTGAAGAGTCAAGCATTGTTACTAAATTTGCTGGTCGTTTAGAAATTGAAGAATTAAAAACTGTTAAAGGCGAAGATAATGAAGGAAATGAGGTAGATATCGTGATTTCTCGTTCTACTGAGTTAAAATTATTTGATGCTAAAACTGGTATATTATTAAATACTCATAACATTCCTTACGGTTCTTACATTTATGTAAAAGACGGAGATGTTGTTGAAAAAGGAACTGCAATCTGTAAATGGGATCCATATAATGGTGTAATCATTTCTGAATTTACAGGTAAAGTAGAATATGAAGATATTAAGCAAGGTGAATCTTTCTTAGTTGAGATTGATGAGCAAACAGGTTTCCAAGAGAAAGTTATCTCTGAAGCTCGTAATAAAAAATTAATTCCTACATTACATATTTATGGTAAAGATGGAGAATTAATTCGTTCTTACAACTTACCTGTAGGTTCTCACTTAATGGTTGATGATGGAGAAAAAATTAAAGCGGGTAAAATTTTAGTTAAGATTCCTCGTCGTTCTTCGAAAGCGGGAGATATTACTGGAGGTTTACCAAGAATTACAGAGTTATTAGAAGCTCGTAATCCATCTAACCCTGCAGTTGTTTCTGAAATTGATGGTGTAGTAACTTTTGGTAAAATCAAGAGAGGTAACCGAGAGATTTCAATTGAGTCTAGATTTGGTGAAGTGAAGAAATATTTAGTAAAACTTTCGAACCAAATTTTAGTTCAAGAGAACGACTTCGTTAAAGCTGGTATGCCGTTATCTGATGGAGCAATTACTCCAGAAGATATCTTAAGAATTATGGGACCATCTGCTGTACAACAGTATTTAGTTAACGAAATTCAAGAGGTTTACCGTTTACAAGGGGTAAAAATTAATGATAAGCACTTTGAAGTTGTAATTCGTCAAATGATGCGTAAAGTTAAAATTGAAGATCCGGGTGATACTCTATTCTTAGAAGATCAATTGGCTCATACATCTGACTTTATTGTTGAAAATGATAAGTTATACGGAATGAAAGTAGTTGAAGATGCTGGCGATTCTCAAAACCTAAAAGCAGGTCAAATTATCACACCTCGTCAATTACGTGATGAAAACTCATTGTTAAAACGTGAAGATAAAAACTTAGTAGTAGCACGCGACGTAGTTCCTGCAACTGCAACTCCAGTTCTTCAAGGTATTACAAGAGCTTCGTTACAAACAAAATCGTTCATTTCTGCTGCATCGTTCCAGGAAACAACTAAAGTATTAAATGAAGCAGCTGTTGCTGGTAAAATTGATACATTAGAAGGATTAAAAGAGAATGTTATTGTTGGTCACAGAATTCCTGCTGGTACAGGTATGAGAGATTATGATAACACTATCGTAGGATCGAAAGAAGAATACAATGAATTAATGGCTGCAAAAGAAGAATTTAATTTCTAATTTAAGTCTAATAATACTAAAAACCTAACAGTTATCTGTTAGGTTTTTTTAACTCTAAAAACTATGGAAAATAACAACAATAACCAACAAGGACAACTTAATATTGAACTTGATGAAAAAACAGCTGAAGGAATCTATTCCAACTTAGCTATAATTAATCATTCACATAGCGAGTTCGTTTTAGATTTTATCGCAATTATGCTAGGTGTTCCTAAAGCAAAAGTGAAATCTAGAATTGTTTTAACTCCACAACATGCCAAACGTTTATTAAATGCTATGGCAGAAAACATAAGACGGTTTGAAGCACAGCATGGAGAAATTAAAGAAGGTGAAGCTCCAAATATTCCTTTAAATTTTGGTCCAACTGGTCAAGCATAATCATAATATAGAACCAATCACTTTTGATTGGTTTTTTGTTTTTTATCGTTATTTTTTGCCATTTATCAGATATAATGTTTTAATAATATTTAGAAAATTGATTATTTGTAATTTGGCTAAAATTAATAACTGAATGAAAAGAATTATATTTTTTTTTGTACTACTTTCTTTTATAGGATGGGGACAAACAACAATTTTTAATGAGACGGTAGGTACTGCATCTGGTACTTTAACTATTGCAGGGAATACTTTTGATAATTCTGCTACATTAACATTTACAGGAGATGCAGATACAAGAAGTTCAACTGTTTCAACAGGCTATATTGGAGCATCTGGATTGAGAAATGTTTTTTTTACAAATACTGTAGGAAGATATTTTGAAATTTCCGGTATTGATACTTCAAATTATACAAACTTGGTACTTAGTCTTGGTCATTATAAAAGTACCACAGCAGGTAATAATGAACTTTTGGTGGAAGTAAGTGCTGATGGAATAACATATACAAATTTATCATATTCAAGAAGTACTGGAACGGGTACGGCAAATTGGGTGTTGATTTCACCTACTGGTAGTATCCCTTCAACAGCAAATTTAAGAATTAGATTTACACAAAATTCTGCCACTACACAATTTAGAATTGATGATATTAAGTTAGTTGGCGATTTGAGTACCTCATCACCAGTTTTATTAAGTTCAACAACAAATTTAACTGGATTTAATTACATCGGAGGCTCAGGACCATCTGCATCACAATCATTTACAATAGATGGTAGTAATTTAACACCAGCATCGGCTAATTTATCTATAACAGCTACAACAAATTTTGAAGTGTCTTTAGATAACCTAACTTTTTCAAGTTCAATTAATTTACCTTATACTGCTGGAACAATTAGCTCACAAGCTGTATATGTTAGATTGATTTCTGGTTTGGCTTCAGGGGCTTATTCAGGTACTGTTACAGTTACTGGGGGTGGCGCAACTGATGTCGTTGTTTCTCTTTCTGGTAACATTGTAGAGCCTTTTATAATACCTTATTTTAATGCTTATGCTTTACAAACTGATTATGATACTGCTTTGTCACAAGGTTTTAATGCCTCATCAGGTGTGGTCTATGTAACTTCTGCTGGAGGTTATATTAGAATTCCTTTAAATGAGTATTATGAGACACCTACAATTGATTTTTCACAACATTCAAATTTATTTGTTCAATTTAGTTCAACAACTTTCGGAGGTGCTACGGGTCAAGAATTAACTCTATCAATGTCCGAAGATAATGGAATTACTTACACCACTGTAGGTACAATTGTTGTTCCTGCTTCCTATCAAAATTTTAAATTGGTCGCTGATGTTAGTCTGTCTAGTAGTACAACTGGAAAACTTAAATTACAGCTTACAAATGGAGGTTCAGGTTCAGCTAGAGTGAGAAATTTATATATTGAAAGTGCAACAATTTGGGATGGAACCTCTTGGTCTAATGTCTCTGGTCCCACAACAAATTTGTTCGCAATAATTGAAGGAAATTATAACACTGGTACTAATGGCAACTTTATTGCAAAACAAGTAGAATCAAATAATGGAAATTTCGTTATAGATGCAGCAACCAATATCGAAATTGTAAATGCATTAAATATTAATAACTCATCAACTTTTACAGTTGAATCTGATGGTACTTTAATTCAACAAAATGACATCAATAATTCAGGTAATATTACTGTAAATAGAAACAGTGCTCCTATGATTCGTCTGGACTATACGGCTTGGAGTTCACCTGTTAGTGGGCAAAATTTATTAGCTTTTTCTCCTAATACCTATACGAATAGATTTTATACGTATGATGCAACTGGAAATTCTTGGACAGCAGTAGACCCTGTCACTAATAATTTTTCATCAGGTCAAGGTTGTTTAATTCGCGTAGATGACACTTGGTCTCCAACAGTTTATACTGCTTATAATGGTGTTTTTACTGGAGTTCCTAATAATGGTAATTATAACGTAAGTACTGCTGTAGGGTATAATTTATTGGGAAATCCCTATCCATCACCTATTAATGCTACTACTTTTATTAATAATAATTCAACAATATTAACAACTGGAACTTTATACTTTTGGACACATGCTGTTGCTCAAAATGGTAGTTATGTTGCTCAGTCAAACTATGCTAGTTACACAACGGCTGGTGGAGTAGCAGCAACGGCTGGTGGAGCTCAACCTGACGGGATTATTCAAGTAGGACAAGGCTTTTTAACAGAGATTAACGCTGCAAGTTCAGTTCAATTTAATAATGGGCAACGTTTAAATGCGAGCAACGGTCAATTTTTTAAAGCGAGTACAGTTGAAAAACATAGATTATGGTTAAGTCTTTCTGATACTTCAAATAATTTTAACCAAATGATGATTGCTTATATGTCTAATGCCACAAATGACGTTGATTTTGCAATTGATGCTAAATTATTTACTAATTCGGCTAGTACAATTTCTTCATTTTTAAACAATGAAAGATATGTAATTCAAGGTCGTCCTTTGTCATTTGATTCTTCAGATGAAGTACCATTGTCTTTTACAGCTTCAGAAGATGGAACGTATGCTATTGCTTTAGATAATTTTGATGGTTTGTTTAGTTCACAAGATATTTATTTATGGGACAAAACTTTGAATATTATACATGATTTAAAAGTGAATTCATATACTTTTTTAACTTTATCAGGAACTTATAACTCTCGTTTTTCGGTAGTTTATACATCAACTTTATCAAATGATACTGCTATTTTAAACAGTAACGAAGTATTAGTGTATAATAATAATGGTCAGTTAAAAATTGAAGCTCCAACTCAATCAATCTCTGCTTATGCAGTTTATGATATTCAAGGTAGAAAACTAGTAATTAATGAGAACGTAAATTTATCAACAGTTTCAGTTTTAAATCTTGAACCTATGAATCAATTTTTAATTGTCGAAATTCAAACTGAAAAAGGTTCAGTTACTAAAAAAGTTTTATTTTAATAAGTTTCAACTATAAATTTCAAAGCCATGTTGTATTTTTATAACATGGTTTTTTTATTTTTACACAATGAAAGTAAGTAAAGTTAGTTCTTCATTATTACCACAAATTAAAGCATTGGCTTATAAAATTTGGCCTGTTGCCTATGCAGAAATCTTAAGTCAAGAGCAACTAGAATATATGTTAGATATGTTTTATAGTGAGAAAGCCTTGCAATCGCAACTTGAAAATGGACATGTTTTTTATATAATTCAAAATGATTTAGGTGATTATTTAGGTTTTGTTTCTTACGAATTAAATTGCGAACCTAATAAAACTAAAATTCATAAAATTTATGTGTTACCCGAAACTCAAGGTTTAGGCTTAGGAAAATTATTGTTTGAAAAGGTTAAAGAAGAAGCTTTAAAGAACAATCAAAAGGCTATTTTCTTAAACGTAAATAAATATAACAAAGCACAATATTTTTACACAAAATTAGACTTCAAAATTGTAAAAGAAGAAGTTATCGATATTGGTCGAGGTTATGTAATGGATGATTATGTAATGGAGGTAAAGCTCTTGTAAATTAATTGAAAATTTATTTCCTAACAATCAAAATAGTATGAATTTCCATTTCATTTTCTGTTCTTTTGTATTCCACTTTAAACACAATAGGCTCTATAAAACCGGCCAATGAAAGTTGGTTTTTCAATTCGTTTATATCATGAAAATAGAAATACGCTCGGTTGCCAGTACTAGAAGTTTGAAAATCTGATTTCTTTGGATCACCTTCAACAAAACTTAAATAAATCAATCCATTTTCATGAAGTAAATGGTAGCAATCTGCAAGAAATTTTTCGCAATCTAAATCTGATAAATAAGGCAAACAAAATCCACAAACAATAGCGTCAAATTTTGCTTGAATTTCATTAATATTTCGGCTATCCATAACCAAAAAATCAGCTGTTGGATTATTCTTTTTTGCCAGTTCAACCATATTTGGCGCAATATCAATACCAAAAATAGCATAGTCAGGTCGTTTCGATAAAAGATATTTTGAAATATTTCCCGGACCACAACCAACATCTAAAATTTTCGCTTTTTCTTTAGTAATCGTGTTGCAAATAAAATCATAGGTTTCATTATACAAATCCAAATGCATAAACTTTTCTTGGTAAAGAGAAGCTACTTTGTTCCAAGTCTCAAATGTTTCTTTGTATCTGTCCATTTAGCAATGTTTTCTAAAAACGGAACCAAGTTTTTAACGGTTTCTAGTGCCGTAATTGCGTTTTCCCGAAAATCCTTTTTTATTATTTGCTGGTAAACTCGCTTCTTCCGTTTTGCTAGAAGGTTCAATTAAGCTGTTTAAATCATCAAGTTCTTTTTTCGTAAGTTCTCGATATTTTCCAACAGGAATATCGAGCGAAATATTAATAATACGAATACGTTTTAAAGCCGTTACTTCGTAATCTAAATATTCACACATTCTACGAATTTGACGATTTAAACCTTGCGTTAAAATAATACGAAATGTGTATTTACTAATTTGTTCCACTTTACATTTACGCGTAATCGTATCTAAAATAGGCAAACCATTACTCATACGCTGAATAAAACGCTCGGTAATAGGTTTGCTTACCGTAACGATATATTCTTTTTCGTGGTTGTTCCTTGCGCGAAGAATTTTATTTACAATATCGCCATCGTTTGTCATTAATAATAACCCTTCACTGGCTTTATCTAAACGTCCAATAGGAAAAATACGTTCAGGATAATTGATGTAATCCACCACATTTCCTTTTACGCTTTGGTTCGTAGTACATTCTATGCCAACAGGTTTATGGAACAACAAATACACAAAGTTTTCTTTTTTCTCTTGAATTAATTTTCCATTTACGCGCACTTCATCATCAGGACCCACTTTTGTTCCCATTTCGGGAATTTGTCCGTTAATCGTTACGCGACCTTGCTCGATTAATTTATCGGCTTCGCGACGCGAACAAAATCCACTTTCTGAGAGAAATTTATTAATACGTGTTTTGTTGTCTTCCATAGCGCAAAGATAAACTTTTTAGTTTTATTAGAAGAATAGACTAAGTGGAGGGGTTAAGAATTTAAAGATAGAATAACAAAAAAATCCCAACTCATTAAGTTGGGATTTTTTATATCTATAATTTACCAGTTCTTACAACTTAGCAAATAATTTTTCCATTTCTTCTTTAACTTCGTCAGCTAAAACGTTATCCACTAAAATACGTCCACTGTGCTCGTCAGTAATAATTTTTTTGCGACCTGCAATTTCCATTTGCGTTTGCGGTGGAATGGTAAAGAAAGAACCTGCAGAAGCACCACGCTCGATAGAAACTACCGCTAAACCGTTTCTTACACTTCCTCTAATTCTTTTGTAAGCCGCTAATAAACGCTCTTCAATTTGTTTTTCATATTCAGCCGATTTTTCCATTAAGAAGTTTTCTTCTTTTTCGGTTTCAGCCATAATATCTTTCAATTCTGCTTTTTTGTGCTTTAAATGGTTTTGTTTACCTTCTAATTTTTCTTTAGTTTGGGCAACCACTTCTTTTTTATGCTCCACAGAAGCTTTCATTTCTTTAATGTGCTTTTCTGCTAATTGAATTTCTAATTCTTGGAACTCAACTTCTTTTGTTAAAGAGTTGTATTCTCTATTATTGCGAACATTTTTTTGTTGCTCTAAATATTTTTTTATAGTAGCTTTATGCTCGTCTATAGCATTTTTCTTCTCTTTAATTTGAGCATCAATTGTGTCTAAATCATTTTTAAATTTCTCTAAACGTTTCGTTAGACCAGCAACTTCGTCTTCTAAATCTTCAACTTCTAGTGGTAATTCTCCTCTTACGCTTCTGATCTCGTCAATTTTAGAATCGATTAACTGTAAGCTGTAAATTGCTCTTAACTTGTCTTCTACGCTTAGTTCTTTAGTGTTTGCCATATTTAAAAATATTGAACCGGGTTTGTATTTACTTCTGATAAAATGATTGCAAAATTAGTGATTTTTTCTTTAAGATAATCAACAATATAATTTTTTGTAAATCTTTCACTTTCAAAGTGTCCAATGTCGGCCAAAAGTAGTTTTCCTTCAGCTTCATAAAACTGGTGATATTTTAAATCGGCAGTCAAAAAAGCATCGGCACCAGAAGCGATAGCTTGCTTAATAGCAAAACTTCCCGAACCGCCTAAAACCGCCACTTTTTTAACAGTTTTTCCCGTAAAAGCACTATGACGAATACCACCACATTGCATTTTTTCTTTTACAAATTTTAGAAAATCGGTTTCAGTTAGTGCTGTGTCAAATTCGCCTACCATTCCTAAACCAATATTTTGATGTAAATTATCTAAAGAATAAATTTCGTAAGCAATTTCTTCATAAACATGATTTTTGAAAAGCGTTTTTAAGATTTTGCTTTCCAAATGTTTCTCAAAAGTAACTTCAATTTTGATTTCTTCGTTTTCAACAAATTCAAATCGCTCGCCTATTTCAGGATTCGATTCTTCGTTTCCTAAATAAGTGCCAATTCCCTTGCTGTTAAAACTGCAATCTTCATAATTGCCAATTTTTCCAGCACCCGCATCAAATAAAGCATTTCTTAATTTTTCAGCATTTTCGGAAATAGTGTACGTTACCAGCTTTTTAATGTAATTTGCCTTTGGAACCAATATTTTAGTATTCGTTAATCCTAAAGCATCACAAAATATTTTGTTTACACCTTTTTTATGATTGTCTAGTGCTGTGTGAACGGCATAAATAGCAATATCATTTTTAATAGCCTTTAAAATAGCTCTTTCGACATAATTTTTACCCGTAATTTTCTTAATACCACTAAATAAAATAGGGTGAAAGCAAACTACTAAATTGCATTTTTTTTCTATAGCTTCGTCAATTACATTTTCTAATGCGTCATGACAAACCAAAACGCCTGTTATGGTATCGCTTGGATTTCCAACTAATAAACCTACATTGTCGAAGTCTTCGGCATAAGAAAGTGGTGCCATTTCTTCTAAAACTGAAAGTATTTTGTGTAGTTCCATTTTGAGTAGTATTTCTAATCAAAGATAAAATTTTTGAAAGGAATATTTTTGTATTTAATAGAATTTGTATTAAAATAATTACTTTCGTGTTATGCAATTGATACGAAAATTACTTTTTCCTTTCGGAATCTTTTATTGGATAATTACTTATCTACGCAACGTTTTTTATGATTTTGGAATTTTTAAAAGTTATAAAATTCCTGTAAAGAGTATTGTTGTTGGGAATCTTAGTGTGGGCGGTACTGGTAAAACACCTCACATAGAGTATTTAATTCGCTTGCTTCAAAATAAAAAGATAGCAACATTAAGTAGAGGTTATGGTCGCCAAACGAAAGGTTTTATTCTAGCTACTAATCATGTTAAGCCAACAGAAATAGGAGATGAACCTTTTCAGTTTTTCACAAAGTTTGAAAATATCGATGTTGCAGTAGATGGCAATAGAACAAATGGTGTACAGCAATTATTACAATTGGTACAACCCGAAGTTATTCTTTTAGACGATGCCTATCAGCATCGAAAAGTTACTGCAGGTTTTACTATTTTACTAACCGATTATAGCAATCTTTTTTCGGACGATTTTATTTTGCCATTTGGTGATTTAAGAGAGCCTTCTATTGGTAAAAAACGAGCTAATGTGGTAATTGTCACTAAATGTCCGAATGATATTTCTGAAATTGCACAGCAAAATATTATAAAGAAATTAAAAGTTACGGTTCCTGTATTTTTTAGTCACATTATTTATGACGAACAAATTTACAATGGCATTACTACAGTAAACTTAGTAGATATTAAGGAACCTAAACTTATTGTAGCGGGAATTGCAAAGCCAAAAAGTTTTGTCGATTTCTTGAAAAATGAAAATGATGAAGTGCTATTATTTCCAGATCATCATGAATTTTCGGAAAGTGATATTGAACATATTATCAATAAAGCAAATGGTAAAAAAATCATAACTACCGAGAAAGATTTTATGCGCTTGAAAGGAAAAATTAGTAGTGATTTTTTATACTATTTACCTATAAAAGTAGAGGTAAACAACAAAAAAGATTTTAATAAAAAGATTTTAGATTATGTGGGACAATGTTCAAGAAACGGTTCAGTTTTTAAAAAATAAGACCAATGAATTTACGCCTGAGTTTGGTGTAATTTTAGGTTCTGGTTTAGGCGGATTTGCAGATGATGTTAAAGTAGAATATGCAATTTCGTATAACGAAATACCAAATTTTCCTATTTCGACTGTTCAAGGGCATAAAGGAGCTTTGTTATTTGGAGCAATTGGTAATAAAAAAGTTGTAGCCATGCAAGGGCGTTTTCATTATTATGAAGGTTATAATTAATAAGAAGTAAATTTCCCAATGAGAGTTTTCCATGTTTGGGGAATTAAAAAATTATTAACTACTAACGCTTCTGGTGGTTGTAAATTAGAATATAAATCAGGTAGTCTTGTTATAATTACTGATGCTATAAATAATAAAGGTACAATCCCACTCATAGGACCAAATGATGAAAGATTTGGACCAAGATTCCCAGATATT
>JAIXHM010000023.1 GCA_030145825.1 Flavobacterium sp. | reverse complement strand
TCCATCTCGTATGGCTGATAGAATTTTAGGAATGGGAGACGTTGTTTCCTTGGTTGAAAGAGCTCAAGAGCAATATGATGAAGAAGAAGCTCGTAAACTACAAAAGAAAATTGCCAAAAATGAATTTGGCTTCGATGATTTCTTAACGCAAATCCAACAAATCAAAAAAATGGGTAACATGAAAGATTTGGTTGGAATGATACCAGGCGCAGGAAAAGCTTTAAAGGATGTTGAAATTGAAGATGATGCATTCAAGCATATTGAAGCTATTATTTACTCTATGACGCCTTCTGAAAGAAGTAAACCTTCAATTATTGATGGCAAACGTAAAATGAGAATTGCAAAAGGTTCTGGTACTAAGGTGGAACAAGTGAATCAATTAATGAAACAGTTCGACCAAATGAGCAAGATGATGAAGATGATGCAAGGTGGTGCAGGAAAGAACATGATGCGAATGATGGGCGGAATGAAAGGAATGAGATAATATTAAAAAGACGCGACTATTCGCGTCTTCTTTTTTTATAAATAAATACAAACAACAACAACACAACGAATGGTATTATTAGACGGTAAAAAAGTATCGGAAGACATTAAAAATGAAATTACTGCTGAAGTAGCAAAAATGAAAGAAAACGGAGAAAAAGTTCCGCATTTAGCAGCAATTATTGTGGGTAACGATGGCGCGAGCTTAACTTATGTAGGAAGCAAAGTTAAAGCTTGTGAACGTGTAGGTTTTGAATCTACATTAGTAAAAATGCCCAGTACCACAACTGAAATTGAGCTTTTGAAGAAAATTAAAGAGCTTAATGAAAATGATGATATAGATGGCTTTATTGTACAACTTCCATTACCAAAACAAATAGATACTCAAAAAATATTAATGGCTATCGATCCTAGTAAAGATGTAGATGGTTTCCATCCTGAAAACTTTGGAAAAATGGCTTTAGATATGAGTACTTTTATTCCAGCAACTCCGTTTGGGATTTTAGAATTATTAGAGCGCTATAATGTAGAAACACAAGGGAAACATACTGTAGTTATTGGTCGTAGTCATATTGTTGGTCGTCCAATGAGTATTTTAATGGGTAGAAAAGGATTCCCAGGAAATTCAACCGTAACTTTAACGCACAGTCATACTAAAAATATTAACCAAATCACTTCTCAGGCAGATATAATCATTACAGCTTTAGGGGTTCCAAATTATTTAAAAGCGGAAATGGTTAAAGATGATGTTGTTATAATAGACGTAGGAATTACTCGTGTTGCCGATGAAACCTCTGAAAAAGGTTACAAAATTACAGGAGATGTAGATTTTGAAAATGTTTCGAAAAAAGCTTCTTATATAACTCCGGTTCCCGGTGGCGTTGGGCCAATGACTATAGCGATGTTGTTGAAAAACACATTATTAGCAAGAGAAGGAAGAAAACTAAAATAAATAATTATGATATAATGATAAATAATAAAAAAAGCGTTGAAATTTTCAACGCTTTTTTTATTATTTAGATTCTTTAATCGAATTTCTTTTATTTAAAATGTAAAGGATAAATGTAATTCCTAAAACAGCTAACCAAATTAAATAAGAATTAATAGGTGCAGCAGGTGGGTCCCCATCAGCAGGCGGATCAACAGGTTGAGCATTGCTCAAGAAACTAAAAAGTGCTACAAATACAGTAACATAAATTTTTAAAATATTAGATTTCATAATAATTATTTAATCATTTTAGGTTAAGCCAGATTTTGATTTAGGGTACAAGTATATGAAAAAATTATTTAGTTTGAAAATCAGACGTGAAAAATAATTTAACACTTGGATATTTTTGTTGCGTCATCTGAATTGAAAACTCACTATCTGCTAGAAATACTAATTGTCCATGTTTATCTTTTCCTAAAAATTTTTGCTTCACACGTTTAAACTCAGCAAACTCTTCATTCTTTTCATCATCAGGTTTTATCCAACAAGCTTTATGCGCAGGAAAGTTTTCATAACTACACTTTGCACCATATTCATGTTCTAAACGATATTGTATTACTTCATATTGTAGGGCGCCAACAGTTCCAATAACTTTTCTTCCGTTCATTTCTAGAGTAAATAACTGCGCTACTCCCTCGTCCATTAATTGGTCAATTCCTTTTTCAAGTTGTTTTGCTTTTAATGGATCTGCATTATTGATATAACGGAAATGCTCTGGAGAGAAACTCGGAATTCCTTTAAAAGCCATTACTTCTCCTTCAGTTAATGTATCACCAATTTTAAAGTTTCCAGTATCATGTAAACCAACAATATCACCAGCATAAGAGATATCAACTATTTCTTTTTTCTCAGCAAAAAAAGCATTCGGACTAGAGAATTTTAAATTTTTATTATGACGTACATGTAAATAAGGTTTATTTCTTTCGAACGTTCCAGATACAATTTTAATGAAAGCTAAACGGTCACGGTGTTTTGGATCCATGTTGGCATGAATTTTAAAAACAAATCCACTAAATTTATTTTCATCAGGTTGTACTAATCGGGTGTCAGATTCTTTTGGTCTTGGTTGTGGCGCAATTTCAATAAAACAATCTAATAGTTCTCTCACTCCAAAATTATTTAAAGCCGAACCAAAGAAAACAGGTTGTAATGCTCCTTTTAAATAGGCTTCTCTATCAAAACTTGGATAAATCTCAGTAACTAATTCTAATTCTTCACGAAGTTTATCAGCGTGCTTTTGACCTACAATTTTATCTAATTCCGGATTGTTTACATCATCAAAAGCAATAGTTTCTTCAATATCTTTACGACTATCTCCAGTGAATAAGTTGATGTTCTTTTCCCAAATGTTATAAATTCCTTTAAAATCGTAACCCATACCAATTGGGAAACTTAAAGGCGTAACTTTTAGTTTTAATTTTTGTTCTACTTCATCTAATAAATCAAAAGCATCTTTACCCTCACGGTCTAATTTGTTAATGAAAACAATCATTGGGATGTTTCTCATTCTACAAACTTCTACTAATTTTTCAGTTTGTTCTTCTACCCCTTTTGCAACGTCAATTACTACAATTACGCTATCAACAGCAGTTAAAGTTCTATAAGTATCTTCAGCAAAATCCTTGTGACCTGGAGTATCTAAGATATTGATTTTTTTATCTTGATAATTAAAAGCCAATACCGAAGTTGCAACTGAGATTCCTCTTTGGCGCTCAATTTCCATGAAATCGGAAGTAGCTCCTTTTTTAATTTTATTACTTTTTACCGCACCAGCTTCCTGAATAGCTCCACCAAATAATAATAATTTTTCAGTTAATGTAGTTTTACCAGCATCGGGGTGAGATATAATACCAAAGGTTCTTCTTTTTGCAATTTCGTCTTTAAAACTCATTTTTGTTTTTTTAATTCGGGTGCAAAATTACTCATAATTATTTGTTTTTAAAAGAAATGTAAACATGTTTGAAAATCAGTTTATTGAATTCATTATTTTGTATATTTGTACGGAATTTTGTTAAGATTTGAACCCCTACCTAAAAGACATTCAACGCCTACAGGATTTGTTGGCCCTGAAAATTTTGGACACTCCAGAAGAAGAGTATTTAAATGATTTAGCTCAGCTAACATCAATTATTTGTAATACTCCGGTAACTCTTATATCTTTTATTGACGACAAAAGACAGTGGTATAAAGCTAAAATTGGTACTTCTGCAATTGAGGTTCCTGTTGAAGAAACTATTTGTCAATATACATTAGTTCAACAAGATATTCTTGAATTTGAGGATACTTGGAACGAACGTTTGTTAGATTCAAATCCGCATGTACATTCGGAAAATGCAGTTCGTTTTTACGCAGGAATTAATTTGTATTCGGAAAATGGACATGCCATTGGAACAATTTGTACGGTTAATTTGAAACCTCAAAAATTAGATGATAATCAAAAAGAGTCTTTGAGAATTATTGCCAAACAGGTAATGCTACATCTTAATAAGAACAAAGAAAATGATTCATTGCGAAATGAACTGAAACTTTTAGTTGACGAAAAAATTGAATTTGCAGAAAGACAATTGAAAGTTCAGGAGCAAGCATATAATAACTTATATAACGCTATTGAGAAATCAAATGCAGTTATTGAGTTTGATCCAGAGGGAATTGTTATCAATGTAAATAATAATTTCCTTGATATTTTTGGTTACAAGAAAAATGAATTAATTGGACAAGAAAATACCATTTTATTAGACGAGGAAGATTTAGCGCAATATGAAAAATTTTGGGAAAAATTAAAGTCCGGAATTTCGCAGTCGGGTAAATTTAAACGTGTAACAAAAAGCGGAGAAACTATTTGGATTCAAGCTTCTTATAGTCCGGTTTTAGATTTTGAAGGAAATTTGGTAAAAATCACCAAAATTGCTCAAGATATCACAGCAGAAGTTGCGACACAAAAAAGTTTAGGTTTAGCAAAACAATTAGCCGATGAACTTAATGTTCAAAAAGACAATTTTATTGCTAATATGAGTCACGAACTTCGAACGCCTCTTAATGCAATTGTAGGATTTAGTGATTTGTTGTTTCATCAAGAACAAGATTCTAAAAAACTTCAATATTTATCAGCAATTAAATCGGCTAGTGATTCTTTGTTGTATTTAGTTAACGATATTTTAGATTTAAGTAAAATTGAATCGGGAATTATTCAATTCGATAAAACTTCATTTTCAGTTAAAGACGTTGTAGAAGATGTTTTCAATGTCTTGGGCTTAAAAGCTAAACAAAAAGGAATTTCATTTAAGTTTTACATCTGTAATGCAGTTCCTAAATATGTTATTGGAGATAAAAATAGATTGGTTCAAGTGCTTAATAATTTATTGAACAATGCTATTAAGTTTACACAAGAAGGAAGTGTGATGTTGTTTGTTGATGCAATTCGAACTCAGTCTAATGAATTACAATTACATTTTTCTGTAGAAGATACTGGAATTGGGATTCCAAAAGATAAATTAAAAACCATTTTTAATCGGTTTACGCAAGCCGAATCTTCAACCACTCGTTTGTATGGTGGAACGGGTTTAGGTCTAAATATTTCGCAATTAATTGTGGAAAGACAAGGTGGAACTCTAGGAGTTGAAAGCGAATATAACAAAGGAAGTAAATTTTGGTTTGTGTTGCCTTTTGATGAAATTGATGAAGAGAATCAAACCTTTGAAATTTTTGAAAACCTAAGTGTAGATTATTATAGCGCTAAAATTCTAATTTGTGAAGATAACGAGCTGAATAGAATATTAATGGATTCTATTTTTAAAGAAACTGATTTCGAAATCGAATTTGCCGAAAACGGTTTGCAGGCGTTAGATTTAGTAAAAGAAAAAAGTTATGATTTAATCTTAATGGATTTACATATGCCATTTTTAGATGGTTACGAAACGGTGAAACTTATTCGACAAGAATTGCAATTGTCAATGCCTATAATTGCTTTAACTGCCAATTCGTTAATAAAAGAAAAAGAAGTTTGTTTAGCATTAGGAATGAACGATTATTTAGCAAAACCATTCAAGACAAATGAACTGCTAACAAAAATAGTTAGTCTTTTAGAAGTTGAAGGAAAACAAAAAACTATTTCTCTTGAAGCTTTAGAAGAATATTCGGGAGGAAATATTGCATTTCAAAAACAAATGATAGAATTGTTTTTAGAAACTTCAGAAAAAGAAATACAAAAAATGAATGCGTTTTTAAATCAGGAAAGTTTAAAAGAAGCTTCCCAAGTGGTTCATAAACTAAAATCTTCTTTAGGGATTTTGGGAGTAGATTTAGCTTTAACTCAGGATTTTGAAAACGAATTAATTCAAGCAAACGACAGCAAAAAAATAGAGAGTTGCAAAACCCTTTTCTTGGAACAATTACAACAAATAAGAAAAGAACTAATCCAAATATTAAAATCAGAATAGATGAAAATCACTTTGATTGAAGACGATGATATGTTAAGAAAATCATTAGCCTTTTTTTTGAAAGCTAATGGTTATGAAGTAACCGAATTTGATAACGGTTCCGATGCGATTTCGTATATTTCGGAACAACCTTCAGAAATTGAATTGGTTATTACCGATTTGAATTTGCCTTTTGCTAGCGGAAAACAAGTGGTAAATACTTGTAAAACTACCTGCGAAAATGCTAAAGTTATTGTATTAACCTCAATGGCTGTAGAAACTTCTGAAGTTGAATTATTTGATTTAGGAGCCGATGATTTTGTAGCAAAACCATTTAGTCCTCAAGTGTTATTAAAAAGAATTCAAAAAGTAGTTCGATAGTGAAATCTATATTTTATACAGTATTATTTTGCCTTTTTTCAACGGTTTTATGGTCGCAAAATTATAATGCCGATTCTTTATTTGTGGAAGTTAAGAAAATGGCAGAAGCCAAAGAATATACAAAAGCGATTCAACTAACGAAGCAATTGGAAAAAGATGTTCCAAACGATAAAACGTATAGTTATTATTTGGTTTCGCTGTACAATTGGAACGAACAATATAATGAAGCTTTACAGCAATTAAAATCGATTTCAAATCAAGGATTAGATAATGCAGAAGTAACACAATTGTATCTTTCAACTTATCGCAATTTAAAAGATTACGAAAAAGTAGTTTTCTATAGTGAAAAAGCTAAAAATGAAGATACTTATAATGCGGATCGATATGCAATAATTCAAGCAGAAGCGTTATTAGAATTAAATGAAACTGAAAAAGCAACTACTATTTTAAAAGCTGTTTCAAAAGAAAGTCAGTCTTATGAAGCGGCTCAATATCTGTTGACCATTAGTAATAGAAAAAAGAAAAACAGCATTGCTTTAGGTTATTTGTTAACGACTTATAACAAACCAGAAAGTCAAAATAATCATTACACAAATCTAGAATATACAAGAAAGTGGAATAAAGATGCCATAACAGCTCGATTGAATTATGGAAATGCTTTTTCGGAAAATGGTGTTTCAGGCGAAGTCGATTTTTATAAAGGTTTAAAAAAGAGCTATTTCTATTTTAATGCTGGAATTTCTGATGGCGAATTTGTTTTTCCACAATATAAAGCTGCTGCCGAATGGTATAAAGAAACGCAAAAGTTGTCTTTTTCAATCGGAAGTAAATTTTTAGGTTTTAAAACAACCGATGATGTGTACATTTTTACAGTACATTTTGGTTATAAACTAAGTGGGAATTATCTTTTGGGTTACCGACCTTATTATGTGGTAAATTCGGATCAAAATAATGTAACACATGCTTTATTTTTAAAGAAAACCAATGAAATAAAAGAATCATTTTGGCAAGTCGATTTACAATATGGAACGGTTCCTTATTATTTTTTAAGCAATCAAGTAACATCAGATTTAAGTTCCTACCGAATTGGTTTCAACATGAAAACAAAAGTAGCAACAGATGTTTTTCTTCAACCAGTTGTATTGTATGAATATCAAGAATTTGTACCAAGTGAATATCGAAATGTGTTTAATATTCAATTAATTGCTACTTACCGTTTTTAGTATGAAAGCTACTTTTTCAATGCATCACAACGAACGGAGTTTAGAATTAGAATTGATTCTTGCGGTTTGCTTTTTAGCTTTAGTAGCGTTAATTTTTTTAGTATTAACATTTTACAAAAGATCAAAAAAACTAGCCAAAGTAAAAAGAGCAACACACTACCAAAACATCGTAGACGATTTGGTGTTTAAAATTTTGTTTGGCGAACAAGATTTAGCCGAATGTCTTACGATTTATACTACTTACGAAAATAAAAAGTTATTCAATAAAACTTTGATCAAATCCTTAGTTTCTTTGCATAAAAGTTATGTTGGCGAACCAAAAAATAGAATTGAAAAGTTTTACGAAGTTTCAGGCTTGTACCAATTTTCGATGAAAAAATTAAAGTCTAAAAGTTGGGTAAACCAAGTTGAAGCTATTCGCGATTTATCGAAATTAAATTATACCAAAGCATTTGCTGAAATTTCTGCGTTAACAATTTCTAAAAGAGAAGAAATTAAGAAAGAAGCGATAATTGGTTCGGTTTTATTAAATGGAATTTCGGAATTAGAAAAGTTTAAAAACGAAGAATTGTATTTTGACGATTGGATGCAATCTAATTTTTTGTATTCGTTAAAAATTAAACAATGGGAAATTTTTGAATTAAAAGAAACGTTGTTTCAATCTAAAAACGAATCTTTTTTATTGTTGGTTGCCCGAATTATAGAATTGTATCAATTGCATATCTATTATGATGTATTAGCGCAAATGATGCAAAATTGTCAAAAGACAAAAACAAAAAATGATTTAAAAAATATAATCTCAAGACTGAAATAAAATGACAGGAAATTCTAATATAGATTTTGGAATTGAAATATTTAACTATTTCATTTTGTTCTTTGCCATTTCGGTTATGGCTTCCTATGTTGTTTTGGCAATGATTTCTGCCTACGGATTAAAAAAATATTTAAAGCAAAATCGTTATGTAAATTACGATTCTTTATTGGTTTTACAAGATGCTCCAAAAGTTTCTTTATTGGCTCCAGCTTATAATGAGGGACGAACTATTGAAGAAAATGTAAAATCGCTTTTAGGAATTAAATACAATAATTTTGAAGTAATTGTTATTAACGACGGAAGTAAAGATAATTCGATTGAAGTTTTGGTAAAAGCATTCGATTTAGTAGTGTCAAATGCTGTTTATAAAGCGGAAATTCCAACCAAAAATGTTCGAGCAATTTACAAGTCTACAAATCCTGTTTATTCGAATTTAGTAGTTATCGATAAAGAAAATGGTGGAAAAGCAGATGCTTTAAATACAGGAATAAATTTTGCAACTAATCCTTATGTAGTTTGTATTGATGTCGATTGTATTATGGATAAAGATGTTTTACTCAAACTAGCAAAACCTTTTTTAGAATATTCCGATAAGCGAATTATTGCAACAGGCGGAGTAGTGCGAATTGCAAATTCTTGCGAAATTAAATCAGGAAAACTGGTTCGTGTTTTTGCACCTGAAAATTATTTAGCGCGCATTCAAGTTTTAGAATATTTAAGAGCTTTTATTTTAGGAAGAATGGCTTGGTCTCACATGGATGGTTTGTTATTAATCAGTGGTGCTTTCGGAATGTTTGATAGAGAAATTGTAATTGCAGCAGGTGGTTATAATCCTAAAACAGTTGGAGAAGACATGGAATTAGTAGTGCGAATGCGTCGTTACATGATTGAAACCAAACAAGAATATCGCATTCAATACATTCCAGATCCGTTGTGTTGGACAGAAGCACCGGAGAGTTTTCAAATTCTAAGAAAACAACGCAGTCGTTGGACACGAGGAACTATAGAAACTCTTTGGATTCACCGTAAAATGCTATTCAATCCTAAATATAAAATTTTAGGAATGTTGAGTTTTCCGTATTGGTTTTTATATGAATTTTTAGCGCCACTTGTAGAAGCTACCGGATTATTAATTACATTTCTGTTTGCCTATTTAGGAATTTTAAAATGGTCATTTTTCATTTGGTTGCTGCTATTCGTGTATTCTTTTGCAGTCATGTTTTCGTTTATGGCACTTTATGCAGAAGAATCTACTTTTAAACGTTATCAAACCTATACCGATTTGTTTAAACTAGTTGGTGTAGCATTTATAGAGCCTATTTATTTTCATCCTTTTACCGTTTATGCTGCACTTCGTGGAAATTATGAAAAACTAAAAGGTTCGCACGGTTGGGGAGAAATGACACGCAAAGGTTTTGCTAAAACATCCTAAATAGAAGATTTAGTATTTAAACTATTGTTAATTGTTTTGTTTTTATTCTCTAATTATTACATTTGTCAATTGCAACAAAAACACTAAAAAAAAATGAAAAAACGTAATCTAGTATTTTTATTATTAGTTTTATTTTCAACTCAATTATTTTCTCAAAAAATACTTTTCAAAATTGATGATAAACCTTTTTATACAGATGAATTTTTAAGGGTTTACAGCAAAAACTTAGATTTAGTAAAAGACGAATCTCAAAAAGATTTAAATGCTTATCTAGATCTTTACATAGGTTATAAATTAAAAGTAGAGAAAGCTAAAAAATTAGGTTTACAAAACGAAGAAAAATATAAAGGAGAGTTAAATTCATATAGAACTCAACTTGCTAAAACATATTTAAATGATGTAAAAGTTACCAAACAACTTGTAGATGAGGCTTATGATAGAATGAAACAAGAAGTAAAAGCTTCACATATTTTAGTGTTAATTAAAGATGGCGCTTTGCCAAAAGATACTTTAGATTCATATAAGAGAATTACTGATTTAAGAAATAGAATTTTAAAAGGAGAGAAGTTTGATGAGGTTGCTAAAAAATTCTCTGAAGATCCTTCAGCTAAAACAAATGGTGGCGATTTAGGTTATTTCTCTGCATTCAAAATGGTTTATCCGTTCGAAAATGAAGCTTTTAACACTCCGGTTGGTAGCGTTTCAAAAATTTTTAGAACTCGTTTTGGTTATCACATTTTAAGAGTTGACGATAAAAGACCAAACAGAGGTGAAGTAACAGTTGCTCATATCATGTTACTAAACCCAAAAGATGCAAATCCTGAAAAAGAGGCAGAAGTTAAAAATACTATTGATGATATTTATAAAAAAATACAACAAGGTGAAAGCTTTGAAGCTTTAGCAAATCAATTTTCAGATGATAAATCTACTGCAACAAACGGTGGAAAATTACAACGTTTTGCTTCAGGGCAATTAACTTCACAAGAATTTGAAAATGTTGCGTTTTCTTTAAAAGAAAAAGGCGAAATTTCTCAACCATTTCAATCACAATTCGGGTGGCATATTGTAAAGTTAATCGATAAATTTCCAGTAAAATCTTTAGAAGAAGTTCAGTCAGAGCTTGAAAATAAAGTTAAAAAAGACGAGCGTTCTATTTTAATTACAAATTCGTTAGCTAAAAAATTACAATCAAAATATTCGATTGAGAAAAACAATAAATTGTATGCTCAAGTTGTTAAAGCAGTTTCGGAAGATTTTTATAAACAATCTTGGGAAAGGCCAACAGATGTGAAAAGCTTTAACGAATCGTTATTAACTATTGATAAAAAGAAGAAATTCTCAGCTAACGACTTTTTAGAATTTGTAGAATCTCAACAAAAATTACACATTCAAACGCGACCAGTTTCTACTTTAGTAGATGAATTATATGAAAAATGGTTCGAAAATGAATTATTGAAGTATTATGACGATAATTTAGAAAACGAAATTCCAGAGTTTAGATATGTAATGGACGAATATAGAGACGGACTTCTATTGTTCGACTTAATGGAAAAAGAAATTTGGGATAAAGCAAAAACAGATAGTATTGGTCTTGAAAAATTCTACAACACAAACAAGATAAACTACATGTGGAAAAAGCGTTTTGATGTTGATATTTATTCATCAACAGATGAAAAAGTTTTAGCTAAAGCACAAAATTTCATTAAGAAAGGTAAATCTATTGAATATATTAAAGAGAAGTTAAACAAAGACGGGAAAGTAAATATTATGGTAAAATCGGGTCTTTATGAAGAAGATTATGATGTTTTACCAGAATTAAAACCAACTAAAAAAGGAACTTCAGATGTTGTTAAAAAAGGAGAATATTTCTTTGTTGCAAATGTGAAAGAAATTAAACCAGAAACAACTAAAACGATTGAAGAATGTAAAGGTAAATTGATAAGTGATTACCAACAATATTTAGAAAACAATTGGGTTTCTGATCTTAAAAAAGAATTTAAAGTTTCGGTAGATAATAATGTTTTTGACGAAGTTAAAAGTCAAGTAAAAAAATAATGAAGAAGTTTTTAATCGCTACAATTATTTTATCTTTTGTTTCTTGTGAGTATTTCAAAAAACCGCAGGAACCTAAAGCTGTGGCGAGAGTTGGTGACCAATTTTTATATCAAGAAGATATTCAAAATTTGGTCCCAAAAGGGACTTCAAAAAAAGATAGTATTGCTATTGTAAAAGCTTTTATTGATAATTGGGCAACACAAAAAATACTTCTTGAAGCAGCCGAAAAAAATTTGAATGATGATCAAATCGAAGAGTTTAACGTTTTAATTGATCAGTATAAAACCGATTTATATACAAGAGCCTACTTAGAACAACTTGTAGTGCGACAAATTGATACAGTTGTTTCAGACGCTCAAATAAATGAGTATTATGAAGCTAACAAGCAATTTTTTAAAAATTCTAGCGAACTGGTAAAACTACGTTATATTAATTTAGTTAAAGAAAATCCAAAATTTGATAAAATTAAAACAAAGTTTAGTTCCTTTACACCCAAAGATAAAAAAGAACTAGCCGATTTAGCAGTTCAATTTAAAAGTTATGCATTTAACGATTCGGTTTGGGTAGATATTAATCAAGTTTATGAAAAACTACCTTTTATTAATGCCGACAATAAAGCACAATATATAAGCGATGGAATAAACTATCAATATCCAGATTCTACAACGGTTTGGTTGGTTAAAGTTAAACAAGTTTTACCTAAAGATAGTCCAACACCATTACAATTTGTAAAGCCAACAATTAAACAAGTAATAATTAACAAAAGAAAATTAGAATTAATACAAAAGCTGCAAAAGGAAATTACTGATGACGCGATTAAAGATGATAAATATGAAATTTATAAATAAATTATTTGCCCTTACCTTTTTATTTACAACTGTTGCATTTGCTCAACCTAAGAAAACCAAAATCGATGGAGTTATTGGAGTAGTAGGAGAATATGTAATTTTAGATTCTGATATTGATCTAGAGTATATTCAATTAAAAGCACAAGGAGTAGATATTAAAAATATTACACGTTGCGAACTTTTCGGAAAATCACTTGAGGATAAATTATATGCACACCAAGCTATTCAAGATAGTATTGTAGTGACAGATCAAGAAGTTACTGATTTCATGGGTCAACAAATCGATGCTATGGTAGAGCAAGTTGGTTCAATGGATAAAGTAATTAAGTTTTATAATAAAAAAGACGAAGCAGATTTCAAAAGTTATTTCTTTGACGTTATTAAAATGAATAAATTAACGTCTCAAATGCAAAAGAAAATTATCGATGAAGTTGAGATTACACCAGAAGAAGTGCGTAATTTTTTCAAAGAAATTCCAGATGATGAAAAACCAATTTTTGGAGCTGAAGTTGAAGTAGCTCAAATTGTTATTAAACCTAAAGTAACAGAAGAAGAAAGAAAAAAAGTTATCGATAAGTTAAAAGAAATTCGTCAAGATGTATTAAACGGTTCAAGTTTCTTTACAAAAGCAGTATTGTTTTCTCAAGATCCAGGTTCTAGTTCAAACGGTGGTTATTACAAAATGAATAGAAAAACACCTTTTGTAAAAGAATTTAAAGATGTAGCTTTTAGTTTGAATGAAGGTGAAATTTCAGAACCTTTTGAAACAGATTTTGGTTTCCATATTATTTATGTAGAAAAAATTAAAGGTCAAGAAATTGAGTTAAGACATATTTTAATTTCGCCTAAAGTTTCTAGTGAAGCTGTTGCTGAAGCAAAAGTTGAAGTAGAAAAAATTAGAGAAAAGATTGTAAATGGTGAAATTACTTTTTCTGATGCTGCAAAATCTTCATCAGACGAAAAAGAAACAAAAAATAACGGTGGAGTTTTATTTAACCCAAGAACTATGGAAACTAAGTTCGAGTTAACTAAAATGGATCCAGCTTTATACAACCAAATTGTTGATTTAAAAGTGGGCGAAATTTCACAACCTATTTACGATCAAGACGAAAGAGGAAATAAATACTATAAAATTCTAACAGTAAATAGTAAACTTCCAGAGCATAAAGCAGACTATGCTAACGATTATTTAAAAATTAAAGAGTTAGCGCTAAAAGACAAACAAATCAAGTCTATTTCTAAGTGGATGGATGAAAAAATTCAAGAAACTTACGTGAAAATTGATAAAGAGTATCAAGAATGTGAATTTGCAAATAACTGGTTAAAAAAATAAAGAAAAGCCCTTCATTTGAAGGGCTTTTTTTATTAAATTGGTCGTTTAAATAAAAATATATGTCTGACGTAGCAACAATCCAACATTTAGTAGAAAAACAAAAGCAATTAAAAGCAGAAATTAGCAAAGTAATTGTTGGACAAGATGAAGTTGTAAATCAAATTGTTTTAAGTGTTTTTTCAGGTGGTCATGCACTTTTAATTGGTGTTCCAGGCTTGGCAAAAACATTAATGGTAAACACTATTGCACAAGCCTTAGGTTTAAATTTCAAAAGAATTCAGTTTACACCTGATTTGATGCCTTCAGATATTTTGGGAAGTGAAATATTAGATGAAAATAGAACGTTTAAATTTATCAAAGGTCCAATTTTCTCTAACATTATTTTAGCCGATGAGATTAATAGAACGCCGCCAAAAACCCAAGCAGCACTTTTAGAAGCCATGCAAGAAAGAGCGGTAACAGTTGCCGGTCATCATTATAAATTAGATTTACCTTACTTCGTTTTAGCAACTCAAAATCCAATTGAGCAAGAAGGAACTTATCCATTACCAGAAGCGCAATTAGACCGATTTATGTTTGCGATTAAGTTAGATTATCCTTCATTCGAAGAAGAAATTCAAGTTGTAAAAGCTACTACAACTGATGTTAAAGTAAAAGTTGATGCATTGTTTACTGCAGATGAAATTGTGAATTTTCAAAATGTAATTAGAAAAATTCCAGTGGCCGATAATGTTATTGAATATGCAGTGACTCTAGTTAGTAAAACACGTCCTGATAATAAATTAGCACCGGATTTTGTAAAAACTTATATCGATTGGGGTGCAGGACCTCGAGCTTCTCAAAATTTAATTTTAGCCGCAAAAACACAAGCTGCTTTAAATGGAAAATTTTCTCCAGATATTGAAGATGTTCAAGCGGTAGCAACTGGAATTTTAAGACATCGTATTGTGAAAAATTATAAAGCTGATGCTGAAGGAATTTCTGTTGAAGAATTAATTAAGAAATTATTTTAGTAGTTAAAATTCAAGCTAATTAATGAACAATGTTGAAAACGCAAATGATAAAAGAATTTTTGGTTTAGATGTAATTCGTGCATCTGCAATATTTTTTGTTTTCTTTTCACATCTTCATTATTTAATTGGTTCCGAAAATAAATTACTCATTTCATTAAGCGGTATTTTTGGTTATTTTGGAGTCGAATTGTTTTTTGGTTTAAGCGGATTTTTAATTGGTTCTATTTTACTAAATCTTTACCTTGAGGAAAAATTCACCGTAAAATCACTTGTAACTTTCTTAAAGCGAAGATGGTTAAGAACGCTACCAAACTATTATTTGGTTTTGATTCTTAATTTAATAATAGCTTTGTATTTCGGATTCAATACAGATAATTGGATTAAATATTTATTTTTCTTCCAAAACTTTTACCAGTATTCTATCACTTTTTTTACAGAATCTTGGAGTTTATCTATTGAAGAATTTGCTTATTTATTTTCGCCAATAATTTTATTTACAATTCATAAGTTTTCTAATAATAGAAAATGGAGTTTTTTAGTGAGTATTTTCTTTGTCATTATTTTAATCCACTTTTTTAGATATTTAAATTATGTTAACACTAATATTAATGATTTATTTGTTTGGAACGAAAATGTAAAAGCTGTTGTAATTTATAGGTTAGATGCAATTCTCTTTGGATTTTTAGCAGCTTGGTTTATAAAGTTTTACAAAAATAAAATCGAAAGAATAAAAGTTGAATTATTGATAATTTCTATTGGTTTGTTTTTCATTCAATTTTTTCTGCTAAATCAAAATGTTACGATTCAAAATTCAGGGTTATATTTTAATATTTTTTATTTTACATTAACTTCTATAATTGTAATTTTCTTGTTGCCTTTTTTTGTTTTTTGGAATACAAGCTTAAATCTATTAGGTAAAAGTATTACATGGATTAGTAAAATATCTTATAGCATTTACTTGTTGCACTATAGTATTATTTCAGTAATGCTTAAATTTTTTATTTTAAATACAAAATTGATAATTAGTGATACTATTTTAATAGTTAGCTATACTATTTTAACAACTTTTTTTTCATTTCTAATGTACCAATTTTTTGAAAAACCAATTTTAAATTGGAGAGACAAAATTAGGAAATAGCACATTTTTAATCCTCTATTTGTCAATTTGATAATTTAAAGTCTTGAAATTGATAATCTATCAATAAAAAAAAAGCTTTGTTTTGTTGAAAAATATTCATCAAAATAGAATCTTTATAAATAAATATTCTTTGATTTTCTCATTTTATTAAAAATTTTTAAATCTCATTAAGATTTTATAAATTTGGCATTCAAAATTTACTAACACTATAACATATTAATAAGTATGGATTCTGATATTCAAAAGAATGTTTACAACGATTACATCAAGGAAATAGAAGAACGTAAAACCCAAGGTCTTCATCCAAAACCTATTGATGGTGCAGAATTACTAGACGCAATTATTGCACAAATTAAAGATTCAAATAGCCCAAATCGCGAAGATTCACTTAAGTTTTTTATTTACAATACTTTACCTGGAACAACTCCAGCAGCTGGTGTTAAAGCAAAATTTTTAAAAGAAATTATTCATGGCGAATCAGTAGTAAGTGAAATTACACCTGTTTTTGCTTTTGAATTGTTATCACACATGAAAGGTGGTCCTTCAATTGAAGTATTACTAGATTTAGCTTTAGGTAATGAAGAAGTTATTGCAAAACAAGCGGCTGAAGTTTTAAAAACTCAGGTATTTTTATACGATGCTGATATGGCGCGTTTAAAAGAAGCTTTTGAAAAAGGCAATGCTGTAGCTAAAGCTATTTTAGAAAGTTATGCAAAAGCAGAGTTCTTTACAAAACTTCCTGAAGTAGCGGAAGAAATAAAAGTGGTTACTTTTGTTGCTGGCGAAGGAGATATCTCAACCGATTTACTTTCTCCTGGTAACCAAGCGCACTCGCGTTCTGACCGTGAATTACACGGAAAATGTATGATTACGCCTGAAGCTCAAGCAGAAATTAAAGCGTTACAAGCACAACATCCAGATAAATCAGTAATGTTAATTGCTGAAAAAGGTACAATGGGTGTAGGTTCTTCACGTATGTCTGGGGTTAACAACGTAGCACTTTGGACAGGAAAACAAGCAAGTCCTTATGTTCCGTTTGTAAATATCGCTCCAATTGTAGGTGGTACAAACGGAATTTCCCCAATTTTCTTAACTACAGTTGACGTAACAGGTGGAATCGGAATCGATTTAAAAAACTGGGTTAAAAAAACAGATGCAAACGGAGAATTAGTTCGCGATGAAAATGGAGAGCCAATTTTAGAGCAAGTATATTCAGTTGCTACAGGTACAGTTTTAACTATCAATACCAAAACAAAAAAATTATATAATGGAGATAAAGAATTGATTGATATATCAAAAGCTTTCACTCCTCAAAAAATGGAATTTATCAAAGCAGGTGGTTCTTATGCTATCGTATTTGGTAAAAAACTACAAACATTTGCTGCAAAAACTCTAGGAATTGAAGCTCCAGTTGTATTTGCTCCTTCAAAAGAAATTTCAATCGAAGGCCAAGGACTTACAGCGGTAGAAAAAATCTTCAACAGAAATGCAGTAGGAACTACTCCAGGAAAAGTATTGCATGCAGGATCAGATGTTCGAGTAGAAGTAAATATTGTAGGTTCTCAAGATACAACAGGTTTAATGACTGCCCAAGAGTTAGAATCTATGGCGGCTACAACAATTTCACCTATTGTTGACGGAGCTTATCAATCAGGTTGTCATACCGCTTCAGTCTGGGATAAAAAAGCACAAACCAATATTCCGAAGTTGATGAAATTTATGAACGATTTCGGGTTAATTACGGCTCGTGATCCAAAAGGAGTGTATCATTCAATGACCGACGTTATTCACAAAGTTTTAAATGATATTACGGTTGATGAGTGGGCAATTATTATTGGAGGTGACTCTCATACTCGTATGTCAAAAGGTGTTGCGTTCGGTGCCGATTCAGGAACTGTCGCGCTTGCTTTAGCAACTGGTGAGGCTTCTATGCCAATTCCAGAATCAGTAAAAGTAACATTTAAGGGGGAAATGAAATCGTATATGGATTTCCGCGATGTCGTTCACGCTACACAAGCTCAAATGTTGCACCAATTTGGGGGTGAAAACGTATTCCAAGGTAGAGTTATTGAAGTTCACATTGGAACATTAACTGCAGACCAAGCGTTTACATTTACTGACTGGACTGCTGAAATGAAAGCAAAAGCTTCAATCTGTATTTCTGAAGACGCTACTTTAATTGAATCATTAGAAATTGCTAAAGGTAGAATCCAAATCATGATCGATAAGGGCATGGATAATGCTAAAGGTGTATTGAAAGGTTTAATTGAAAAAGCAGATAAGAGAATTGCTGAAATTCAGTCGGGATCAAAACCTGCTTTAACGCCAGATGCTAATGCTAAATATTATGCTGAAGTAGTGGTTGATTTGGATCAAATTGCAGAACCTATGATCGCTGACCCAGATGTAAATAATATCGATGTTTCTAAACGTTATACGCACGATACCATCAGACCATTATCATATTATGGTGGAGATAAAAAAGTAGATCTTGGATTCATCGGATCTTGTATGGTACACAAAGGCGATATGAAAATCTTAGCTCAGATGCTGAAAAATATTGAGAAACAACAAGGTAAAGTGGAATTCAAAGCGCCTTTAGTTGTTGCTCCTCCAACATACAACATCGTTGATGAATTAAAAGCAGAAGGTGATTGGGAAGTGTTACAAAAATATTCAGGTTTTGAATTTGATGATAATGCACCAAAAGCTATTGCGCGTACAGAATACGAAAACATGTTGTATTTAGAGCGTCCAGGTTGTAACCTTTGTATGGGTAACCAAGAAAAAGCTGCTAAAGGAGATACAGTTATGGCAACATCTACACGTTTATTCCAAGGAAGAGTTGTAGAAGATTCTGCTGAGAAAAAAGGAGAATCGTTACTATCTTCAACACCAGTTGTTGTCTTGTCAACAATTTTAGGAAGAACTCCTAATATTGAAGAATATACTGCAGCTGTTGATGGTATTAACTTGACAAAGTTTGCGCCACCGCACAAACAATTAGTTAGATAATTAATATAAGTTAAGCCTGAGTTAAAACTCAGGCTTTTTTTTAGTGGTTGCCAATTTTTTCGTAAATTGTGTTTTCAAATTAACTAACAAAATAAGATATATTAAGTATGGCTTTTGATATTGAAATGATTGAAAAAGTGTACGAAACTATGGCAACTCGTATTGATAGAGCTCGTGAATTAGTTGGTCGTCCACTTACATTATCCGAAAAGATTTTATATTCCCATTTATGGGATGGAATGCCAACTCAGGCGTTTACAAGAGGTAAAGATTATGTTGATTTTGCTCCTGATAGAGTAGCCTGTCAAGATGCTACAGCTCAAATGGCATTATTACAATTTATGCATGCGGGAAAAAGTAAAGTTGCAGTCCCAACAACAGTTCACTGTGACCATTTAATTTTAGCAAAAAATGGTGCAAAACAAGACTTAGAGTTAGCCAATAAACAATCTAAAGAAGTTTTCGATTTCTTATCTTCAGTATCTAACAAATACGGAATTGGATTTTGGAAACCAGGTTCGGGAATTATTCACCAAATTGTTTTAGAAAATTATGCATTTCCGGGAGGAATGATGATTGGTACCGATTCGCATACAGTTAATGCTGGTGGTCTAGGAATGTTAGCAATTGGTGTTGGTGGAGCTGATGCTGTTGATGTAATGTCGGGTATGTCTTGGGAATTAAAATTTCCCAAATTAATTGGAGTAAAACTAACAGGTAAATTAAACGGTTGGACGGCTCCAAAAGATGTAATTTTAAAAGTAGCTGATATTTTAACCGTAAAAGGAGGAACTGGAGCTATTGTAGAATATTTTGGAGAAGGTGCCGAATCGATGTCATGTACAGGTAAAGGTACTATTTGTAATATGGGTGCTGAAATTGGAGCTACTACTTCAACTTTTGGTTACGACGATTCTATGAGAAGATATTTAGCGGCAACAGGTCGTCAAGATGTTGTAAATGCTGCAGATAAAGTAGCTTCTTATTTAACTGCAGATGCTGAAGTTTATGCAAATCCAGCTCAATATTTTGATCAATTAATAGAAATCAATTTATCTGAATTAGAACCTCATATTAATGGACCTTTTACTCCAGATAGAGGAACGCCAGTTTCTAAAATGAAAGCTGAAGCTGAAGCTAACGGTTGGCCAATAAAAGTGGAATGGGGCTTAATTGGGTCATGTACCAATTCATCATACGAAGATATGTCGCGTGCTGCTTCTATTGTAAGGCAAGCTGTGGCGCATGGTATAACTCCAAAAGCAGAATTTGGTATTAACCCAGGTTCGGAACAAATTCGTTATACAATTGAAAGAGACGGAATTATTGCCGATTTCGAAAAGATGGGAACCAAAGTATTTACCAATGCTTGCGGACCTTGTATTGGACAATGGGATAGAGAAGGAGCGGACAAACAAGAGAAGAATACCATTGTGCATTCTTTTAATCGAAACTTTTCAAAAAGAGCCGATGGAAATCCGAATACGCATGCTTTTGTAACCTCTCCAGAGATGGTTGCTGCATTAGCAATTTCAGGACGTTTGGATTTTAACCCTATTACAGATACCTTGTTAAATGATAAGGGAGAAGCGGTAAAATTGAATCCACCTTTTGGAGATGAATTACCAACTAAAGGTTTTGATGTTCAAGATCCTGGTTTCCAAGCACCAGCTGCAGATGGCTCTTCTGTTCAGGTTGCGGTTTCTCCAACCTCTGATCGTTTACAATTATTAGAACCATTCCCGGCTTGGGATGGAAAGAATATTACAGGAGCAAAATTGTTAATCAAAGCATTTGGAAAATGTACAACCGACCATATTTCTATGGCTGGCCCTTGGTTACGTTTTCGCGGTCATTTAGATAATATCTCGAATAATATGTTGATTGGTGCTGTAAATGCATTTAACCAGGAAACAAATAAAGTTAAAAACCAATTAGATGGTAGTTATGATGCTGTTCCTGCTGTTCAAAGAGCATATAAAGCTGCAGGAGTTCCATCAATTGTTGTTGGTGACCAAAACTATGGAGAAGGTTCATCTCGTGAGCACGCTGCTATGGAGCCTCGTCACTTAGGAGTTAAAGCGGTATTGGTAAAATCATTTGCACGTATCCACGAAACCAACTTAAAAAAGCAAGGAATGTTAGCATTAACCTTTGCTAACGAAGCAGATTATGATAAAATTCAAGAAGATGATACTATCAATTTCTTAGATTTAACTGAGTTTGCTCCAGGAAAGCCATTAACTCTTGAATTTGTCCACGCTGATGGTTCGAAAGATATTATTTTGGCTAATCATACTTATAATGAAGGTCAAATTGAATGGTTTAAAGCGGGTTCTGCGCTAAATTTAATTGCAGCAGGAAAAGCATAAAAAAGTTTATATCTTAAATAAATATTAAACGCTCAACATTAGTTGGGCGTTTTTCGTACATTTATTTTTTAAATTTTCAAAGAATGAACTCACTATGGTACTTTGATGATGTAAATTTATTTTCACTAATGTGTCCACATAAGTATAATAAATCAACACATTCACATAGATTTGATGGCTATAAAAAGAATGAATTTATTTATTTTGAAGACGATCAGGCTAATAAAATTTTTTTGATAAATAGTGGTAAAATAAAATTAGGTTATGTTAATGATGATGGGGAAGAAGTAATTACTGCTATTTTAACTAAAGGCGAAATTTTTGGTGAAAAAGCGATTTTAGGTGAAGAAAAAAGAGATGAGTTTGCTCAAGTTTTAGAAAATGGAACGTCAGTATGTAGAATTTCTTCGGAAGAAATGTTGGAATTGCTTCGTCAACACAAAAATTTTAGCTTAAAAATTTATAAGTTTATTGGTTTCCGATTTAAAAAACTAGAGAGAAGATTGCAGTTAATGCTTTTTAAAGATGCCAAAACGAGATTAAAAGAATTTATTAATGAGTTAGCAGAAGAATTTGGTTATGTAAATAAAGTTTCGGGTTACACGGTTATTCGACATCCTTATACTCAAAAGGAAATTGCAACCTTAATTGGAACTTCTCGACCAACATTGAATATTCTATTAAATGAGTTGAACGATGAAGATTATCTTGATTTTAATAGAAAAGAAATAATATTAAAAAAATAGCCTTCAAATTTGAAGGCTATTTTTGTGTAATATAAATTTCTAACTTATTAATAATAAGCGTAACGTCTTACTTTAGAAATGTATTTTGCTAATCTTATAACTTGGTGGCTGTAGCCATACTCGTTATCGTACCAAACATACATAACAATATTTTTGCCATCAGGTGAAACAATAGTAGCATTGCTATCAAAAATTGATGGTGCTGAACTACCAACAATATCAGAAGAAACTAATTCATTGTTTAAAGAATATTTAATTTGCTCTACTAAGTTTCCTTCTAAAGCATATTTTTTAAGAATGTTATTTACTTCCTCAATAGTAGTTTCTTTACCAACTTCTAAGTTTAATACAACTAATGATCCGTTTGGAACAGGAACACGAATTGCATTCGAAGTTAATTTACCAGCTAAAGAAGGTAAGGCTTTTGCAACTGCACTACCAGCACCAGTTTCTGTAATTACCATGTTTAAAGCAGCAGCTCTACCACGACGGTATTTTTTATGCATATTATCAACCAAATTTTGGTCGTTTGTATAAGCATGAATAGTTTCTAAATGTCCTTTTACAACTCCTAGAGTTTCTTCCATTGCCGCTAAAACTGGAGTAATAGCATTTGTAGTACAAGATGCTGCAGAGTAAATTTTTACTTCATCTGGGTTAAAATCATTATGATTTACACCATATACAATATTTGGAACACCTTTACCTGGTGCAGTTAATAATACTTTTTCAACACCTTTAGAAGTTAAATGTCTGCTTAATGCTTCCTCAGTTGTAAATGCACCTGTATTATCAATTACTAATGCATCTTCAATTCCATATTTTGTATAATCAATTTCTTCTGGACTACCAGCTGAAATAATATGTACAGTTGTACCATTAATAATTAAAGCATTGTTTTCTGGATCAGCTTGAACTGAACCTTCAAAATCGCCATGAACAGAATCGTAACGTAGTAATGAAGCTCTTTTTTCTAATAAAACGGCATCATTTTTATCGCGAACAACAATTGCTCTCAATCTTAATTGTTGACCTTTACCCATTTTGCTCATCATTTCGCGAGCTAATAAACGTCCAATTCTACCAAAACCGTATAATACTACATCTTTAGGTTTAATTTCATTGTAGCTTTTTGCATTTTTCAATTTGTCAATAACAAATGCTTTAGCATCATTATATTTTTCGTCCTCTAAATGATATTCGTAAGTAAGTTTACCAATGTCTAATTTTGATGGTGGTAAATCTAAACTTTCAATAGCTCTAGCAATTTCTACAGAATCAAAAACATTAATTGGTTTTTGAACAAATGCACCTGCATATTCGTGTAGATTAATGATATCGCTTACATTTCTATCAATTAATTGATTTCTAAATAATACCAATTCGATTGATTTGTCGTACCATAAATCGCTAATAATTTTAATAAATTCTACACAAGCTTTTCTTCTGTCGGCTTGAAAAGCAAGTTCTTTCTCATATAAAACGTTATTATTCATGAAGTAAAAATATAGTGTTGTTTATAATTTTGGTGCAAAAGTACTTATTTCAATCGTTTTCGTAAAACATTTTAATAAAAAAAGTGCGTGTTGTAAAACACGCACTTTAGCAGTAATTATAAATTGTTATAAAATAGCTCGCATTATTTCGCCATTTGATGTTATCAATTGATATTGAGATTTTTGATTTCCTTTCGATTTAATATATTCGGCAGCACTTTGTGCATTTGATGCTCTTTTTCCATCTATACTTAAAATAATAGCGCCCTCAAGTTCATTTGCATAACTTTTATATTCTGCAT
>JAIXHM010000022.1 GCA_030145825.1 Flavobacterium sp. | reverse complement strand
CTGCAGGTGCGAAATTCGCCTTCCTGTATTTCATGCCCTTTGTACTGGAAACTCTTCTCTTTATACTTTGAAACCGGGGGCCAAGAGTTTTGAACTCTTGTTTTTGACTGACCCCTCCCGGTGTTTTGCAACCTAGATTTTCCTTTTTTACGTAAATTAGTCTTTTTTAAAGCCCTCATCGCTTAGTAATAATCATTTAAAGATTTTGGGCCGGAACCGAAATGCGTGATTTGGATTTTCAAAACAAAGGAGTTTGAATTGTTTTTAAAAGTGTGCTTATTTCAGAGGAAACTGAATCAATTATCTGTTGATAAGGCGCTAATGCTTCAGGTGCTAATAAGAAAATGACACAATCGTTTGCTAATCTATCAGATAAAATACTTAATTCATCTTCCCATGCATCAATTAATTTTACGTCTACATATTGTAAATCTTTGGCAGAAATCATTTCACCTCTTAAAGAACGAATTTCAGACAAAGAAACAATATACTGTTGTAAACTCGTGTAGTTTTGATAACTAAGTTCGTTTGTTTTGACTTCAAATTTTTCTTTAATTTCTTCAAGTGCAGCTGCCGTTTTCTTTTTTATTTCCTGAACTTTTTCAAATTCATTTATTGCAGTATGAGCAATATTTCGAATTTCTTGAAGCGGTTCATTAATTTTGAAAACACCAGTCTCACTTAAGAAATAGTAACTGTCTAAAATAGTGGTGGTGTGCTTAACAATTTCATTGTAAAGACCGTTGTAAGAATCTTTTTTGTTTAAAAAAACTTGTAATTCTTGACATTCAGCCATCAAACGTACCAAATCTTTGTTGCCAACTTTATAGATAATATTATCTTTATTTTGGTTGTCAACGACTACATCTTTTGTAAATGGCGTTTGCCAAATTTGTACCAAATGATGCTTAGTTTCTTCATTGCTTTTGAAGTAGCACATTTTCCCATCTTCAAAGAGAGTGAAACCATTACAATGAATTGGGGTTTCAATACTTTGTTTGATGATGTTATACGGTATTAACATGTATTCATTGCTTTCTTGATTGTAAAATACAAACAAGAAATTTTCAACATTTATACCCACAATTTTTTTGTAGAAATAAATGGGTCTATTATCGGTTTCAAGAGTTTTAATTTCCCCCGTTTGTAATGCATAACCGTTAGGATAAATTAAACCTTGATTTTCGGGAAGTAAAATACCTGAATATTGTAATGAATCTACACGAGCAACTTTTTTCTCTTTATGATTGTAAATAAAAAAACGTTCTTCTTCTTGATAAGGTTTTATTTTGAAAACAATAAGGTTTTGATAATCGAAGAAATTAATCTCAGAATCATCTAATGTTTGATCTTTGTGTTTAACATCTTCACTATAAATACCCTTACCTGTTTTGGTGTTGTCTTCTATTTTAATGGTAATGTCACCACCAATGGCTTCCACGAATACTTTATCGGCTAATGAAACATGTGGGTGTTCTCCCTTACGTTGCATTTCACGAGTTGCCTTTGTCCATTGAAATTCGAATTGATTGGGAAACTTAACTTCTGCAGCACTTCGAGCATCAATAAATACTATTCCATCTTCTTTTAATAACCATTTAAATGCTTTAATGTCAGTAGCACTTGATGATAATTGAAAGACAAAATATAAGTAATTACCTGATATGAAGAATTTGGTGAATGTTGTATTTCTATAATATTTATGTAGATTTTTAAATTCGTCGATGAAGTTTTGATCTTCTAGCCAAGATAATGCAAGTGGTTCAAAACGATTTTCAGAAAAAGTATACATGGAAAAAACATCGGTAATATCAACTTCTGTTTTTAACCCAAGATGCGTTTGATGTCCAACCAAACAAATAGAACCAATAGAAATGATATCGCGAATTTTACAACTTTGCTCTGTTGAAAGTCTTTCATTTGCGATAAGATTATAATCGATACCTCCAAAAATTTTCTTTCGTTCTTCGTCTAAAAGAGTTATTCTTTTTGCTAACTCATTTTTTTGTTGCGTTAAACGTTGTTGAATAATTTCGTAGGTACCATTTTGTATGGTTTCGTTACTCATATAAGTTAGTAAATGAGAGTTTTATTTTTATAAATTTAAACACCTATCTTTTCTAAAAAAAGACAGGTGTTATTTATGTTAAAATTACTTGATAGGTTTGCTATCAATTCCTAAATGTCTTGCCATGTCTAGAGCTTTAGTTAAAATACCTTGCTCGTTTTTATTAGCAATATCTTTTAATTTAAAGATTAATGAAGCAATACTTAGGTTTTTAATGTCTTCAGAAGAGATTTTATATTTCTCAACAATTTGCATTACTTTTCCTACTAGATTTCCTTCTTCATCATTACTTAAAAGAGCCTCTTTTACTAATTGTGCATTTTCACTGTGTTGAATAAATTTATCGATACCTTTTCCAGCAGTAATTTGTTTAATTACATTGTCAAAGAAAGTATTGTCACCACCTACGATGTCAATGTTTGCAGTTTTGAATGCTTCAGCTAAAACATGAGCTTGTGCATCTGCAATATCTTTTTGAATTGCAATTTGTGCCAATTCAACTTCTTTTTCTTTAGCAAGTCTTAAACGGAACTCTTCGTGATCTTTACCAGCATCATTTAACTTTTTCATTGCTTCTGCTTTTTCGGTAATTCCAGCCGCTTCAGCTAGTGCTTTTTCTTTAATTACTTCTGCTTGTGCAAGACCATCTTTTTTGTTTGCTTCTGCTTTTTTCTCAATAATTGTAGCTTCAACAACTCCTTGACGTTCTTGTGCTTCTGCTTTAGCATGCATAACTTGTGCTTCTGATAAACCTACAGTTGCTTCTTCTTTTGCTTGTGCATCAGCTATAATTTTTCTTGCTTCTGCTTCTTTTTCAGCAGCATCACGTTTTGCTTGCGCTTCAATAACATATTTTTGAGCGTCTTTTTCAGCAGCTAATTTACGAGCTTCAGCAGCTTTAGTTTCTGCAATTAATCTTTCCTCCGCTTCTTTACTAGCAGCAATAATTTTTACCTGTTTGTCACGTTCAGCAACTTTAAGTGCTTCGACATCGAAAATAGTTTGTTGTTCTTCTACTACCGTTTTTTCTTTTACCAAACGCTCACGAATTACATCTTGAATGTTTTTCTTTTCAAGTTCTACCGCTTTTTCTTTTTCAATTTCAGCTAGTGCAACCACACGTTCTCTTTCTGTCGCTTCTAATAAGCGGTCTTTTTGTACTCTTTCAGTTTCAACTAAATCGGCACGCTCCTTATTTTTAGCTGCGATTACAACTTGACGTTGTTTGTTTTCTTCTGCAATTTGTAACCTTTCTTCAGTTGCGATGCGAACCGTTTCATGTTTCAAACGTTCTTCTTCGGCTACTTTTAGAATTTCAGCATTTTCACGTGCTTTGATGTTTTCAATCTCACGTTTTTGCGACTCTTCTTTTTCAGCTAATTGTTTCTCCAATTCTAAAATAGCTTCTCTAGCTTCAACATCCTGCTTCTTGATGGTTTTTTCTTCATCACGTCTAACAAGGTTTGCTTTAATGTTTTGGTTAGCCGTTAACTCGGTAATTTTTTTGATACCTTCAGCATCTAAAATATTATCTTTATTTAAGTGATTTAACGATGTTTGTTCCAAATAATCAATAGCGCAATCATCTAAAACATAACCATTTAAATCTGTTCCAATGATGTTTAGTATTTCGTTTCTAAATTCACTTCTGGCTTCGTATAACTCTGTAAAATCGAACTTTTTACCTACTGTTTTTAATGCTTCAGAGAATTTAGCTTCAAATAGTTCTCGTAAAGTTGAAATATCTGATGCTCTTTGACAACCGATTGTTTGCGCTACATTAACAATATCATCTACCGATTTATTAACGCGAATAAAGAATGCAACTTGTATATCGGCACGCATATTATCTTTACAAATAAGTCCGTCTTTTCCTTCTCTTGAGATTTCTAATTTTTTTACAGAAATATCCATGTTTTCTTGACGATGAATAACAGGAATTACGATTCCTGCATTAAAGAAAACTTTTGTTCCACCATAACCTGTTCTTAAAATCACAATTCCTTGAACAGTCTTTTTGTACATAGAAAGAACCCAGAAAATTAATCCTAGCGTTGCTACAAGAAAAACTAATACTCCGATGTAGAATGTATTCATAAATAAATAAAAATAGTTGTTATAATTGTTTTAAATTTCAAATGTTTTTTCGACGTAATAAAACTTTTTTTGAGGCTCTTCGTCTACAATAACTGCATTTTCGCCCTGTTTTATTTCAACGCCATCTTTACTTTTTACCATTAGTTTTATTGGATCTTTATTAATGATAATTTCTATCATTCCCATTTTATCTTCTTTAATTGTTGAAATTAATTTTCCACTTCTTCCAAGAAAATCATAAGCCAATTCGCCTTTGTGGTTAATTTCTTTAAAAATTGGTTTTAAAGGTAAACACACATACTTTGTGATGAATATGCT
The DNA here is from genome assembly GCA_030145825.1 of Flavobacterium sp. Taxonomy (GTDB): domain Bacteria; phylum Bacteroidota; class Bacteroidia; order Flavobacteriales; family Flavobacteriaceae; genus Flavobacterium. The sequence continues at coordinate 20,211 of JAIXHM010000022.1, read as the reverse complement.
CACAATTAATGCTGGTAAAATGGTAATAAAAAAGAACCAACTTGGAAATGGTAAATAAAAACTCAAATTTACATTTATTAACCAAGTGAAAAGCAAAGCTAAGGTTAAGAAAAATGTAATTGGAATTATATCTAAATTCAAAAATTTTAAGAACTGTATAAAAGATGATGGATCTTGATTTACTTCAATTAAACCATCTGGATTATCCATACTTGTATCGGCATCAATATCAGTGTCTAAATCAATGTCATATTCTCCTATTCCAGTAAATATGGTTAAAATCCAATACAATACACTTAAGAGTAACAATACACTTAGGATAGTATTTGCTGGGTTAAAAGAAACTTCTAAAAGTTCGTCAAAACTCATATAATTAGTTAATGTTCAATTGTTCTTTTAATTTCTTTAAAGCATCTTCTGCCTTATTTTCTGTAGTATCTACAACAGCATTAATTTCATCGTCTATGCTTTTAGAAGCGTTAGCAATTTCTCCATATGCATCAGCGATAGCTTCTTGTTGTAAAACTTTATCTTTCATTTTTTCAAGCATACTAATAGTGCTATCGGCTCCTAATTGCGTCATCTTTTTATTAATATCTTGGGTAGCCTGACTAACCTGAACTCTAGCACGTAACGTTTTTAATTCGCCTTCCCATTTTACGATAGAAGATTTTAGCGAATTAATATTTACTTGCATTTTTTCTACATCGCTTTCAAGTTTAGCACTTTCAATATCTGCAATATTTGCATCTTGAGTAGCTTGTTCTTTAAGTTTTAGCGCTTCTTTAGCTAATCTATCACTTTCTTCTACAGAAATTTCTTCTTTAGAACCTTTTTGAATTAACAAAACGGCTTTATTCTGATATTCTTCTGCTTTATTAAGTAATGAATTCTTTTCATTTTTTCTTCTTATAGCTAATGCTTTAACCTGCGCCATAGCATGAACACTTTTCTCAAGCTGTTCTTTCATTTCTCGAATTCCTTGCTCAGTCATTTTGATAGGATCTTCAAGACCATCAATTACCGCATGTGCTTCTGCTTTACCAATTCTAAATAACCTTCTTAAAATATTCATAATCAATAATTTTTATAGTTTGCTAAAACGTATCATATCTGCTGAATATTCACTCAACAGTAAACTCAATGAATTAATGGTAGCAATTAATTCGTTTTGATCTAAATTTTCAGTTTGTAACGTATCTCTGAAAATAACCTTCTCACCATTTTCATCAAGTACAAACGCACCGTGAACAATGTCTCTGTTTTTAATTAAAAGTTCTTTGTAAACTTCTGTTTCATTTTTTTTGCAACGAAATAAAAATTGTTCTACAATTAAAATTTGAGGTGCTAACACTAAAATCATGTTTTTAATACCTTCAGTTTCTTTACTTATCACAAAAGTATTGTGCTGTTGATTTTCGTGTAAGATTTCAAAATTGAAATCTAATAACCAATCCTTGATTTTTGTAAACAAATGGTCTGTTTGCATCTAAATAAAGTTTCAATATGAAAACAAATATAAAATAAAAAAGTTAAATTGCAAAAAATATTAGCAAAATTATAAAAATATTTTCATTATCTTTGTAATGTATAATAGAATTAGCAAAGGGTATGACTTATTTTGGGACCAATATAAAAAAAATAAGACAAATAAAAGGACTTAGTCAGCAAGCTTTTGCAGAAATGTTAGATTTAAATAGAGGTGTAATAAGTTCTTATGAAGAAGGTAGGGCTGAGCCTAAGATAGAGACTTTGTTGCGAATTGCAACAATTTTGGACTTAACTACTGATGAATTGCTTTCGAAACCAATTACTATTAATAAGATTACTAATTTCAATGAAATTGAAGATTTGGTTTCGAGACAAAGCTCTAATGAATCTATTTTACAGGAAATTACTCCAAATAATGAAGTAAAACCCTTTGATTTGCAAAAAATATTAGCAGATATTGATTTTGTATTTACTGTAGACGATATTTTGGCTGGTAAAAGTATTTATAGTAAAGGAAATGTTTTGTTGTTATCAAGTAATCTAGATAAGGTTGATGTAAATTGTTTTTATTTGTTATTTGATAAAACTAACGGAGTTAAGATTTCGGAAGAAATAGAAAAGAATAAACTCGTTTATAAAATTGTTGGTGTAATTCAAACAAGTCAAAATATAAGTTTAATGACTTCAATTTTAAATAGATTGGAAAAAATTGAATCTAAGTTGAAATAAAAAAAGACCTCAATTTGAGGTCTTTTTTTATTTGTTTAAATATTCCAATAAAATAGGATCGGCATTTTTAAATGTTGGTGCTTGTTCAGTTATAGAAGCAACACGTTTTTTATTCAGTTTCATTGTAATGTCGGCTTCTGTTGTGAATAATAAACAAGATAGAAAAGGATTATTTATACAAGGAATTAATTCTTGCTCCATTTCTTTTATGTCGCATATTTTTACTAACTCTTGTAAACCGTTTTTATAGATTTTAAAAGTCAGTTGTAATTTAAGTTGGTTTTCTTCAACTAAAGTGCGAACATAAATATTTTGCAGTTCTGGTTTGCCAACAGTTTTAGCTAACGTAAGTTTTGCAAAAGTTCCACTAGAGATAGATTCTTTAACTCTGGTAAAAAAATCAGTATAGACAATATTGTTTTCCATTAGAAAAAAAATCCTCAACTATTTTTTAATAATTGAGGATAAAATATTTTAAATTATTTTTTTATTCGTTTATTAAAACCCATTCACCAGAAGCAATTAATCCTTCTGCTTTTTTGAATTTCATAGTTTCTGTCTTACCACTCATTACATGTTTAACAGTAACAGTATCGTTGCGATTAATTTTTGGTGTTTCTCTCACAATGGTTTCTGTAACTTGTTGTGGCGCTTGTGAAGCTTGTTGACCAACCTGACGGCTTTTAGAAGCCATTTCGTCAGTATTTAAAACTTCTTCTTTGCTTTCGGTATAATTTTCTTTTTGTTTTACTTCTTTAGCTTCGCTAATTGTATTAGGATTTTGAGAAGGTAAATCGGCTTTGAATAAGAAAGAAATAACATCTTTATTTACTTCATCCATCATTCTTTTAAACAAGTTGAAAGCTTCGAATTTATAAATCAACAATGGATCTTTTTGCTCGTGAACTGCTAATTGAACCGATTGTTTCAATTCGTCCATTTTACGTAAGTGCTTTTTCCAAGCTTCATCGATAATAGCTAATGTTACATTTTTCTCGAAATCTGTTATCAAAGATTTAGCTTCAGTTTGATAAGCTTTTTCAAGATTAGTAACAACATTTAGCGATTTAATTCCATCAGTAAAAGGAACAACAATACGTTCATATTGTCCGTTATTGTTTTCGTAAACATTTTTAATAATAGGGAAAGCTTCTTGAGCATTACGCCCGTTTTTATCAGTGTAATGATCTAAAACAGCTTTATATGTTTTTCCTATAATTTCACGCTCTTGTAATTTGTTGAATTCCGGTTCAGTTATTGGTGAACTTATTGAGAAAATTCTAATTAATTCGAATTCATAGTTTTTGAAGTCACCAGCTAATTTATTGTTTTGTACTACTAATTCACAAGTATCGTACATCATGTTTGCTAAATCAACTTTTAAACGTTCTCCTTGTAAAGCATGGCGACGACGTTTGTAAACTACCTCACGCTGAGCATTCATAACGTCATCATATTCTAATAAACGTTTACGAACACCAAAGTTGTTTTCTTCTACTTTTTTCTGAGCTCTTTCGATAGATTTAGTCATCATTGAATGTTGAATAACTTCACCTTCTTTTAAGCCCATTCGGTCCATTATTTTTGCAACACGTTCTGAACCAAATAAACGCATTAAGTTATCTTCTAATGAAACGTAGAATTGAGAACTACCTACATCTCCTTGACGACCAGCACGACCACGTAACTGACGGTCTACACGACGCGAATCGTGACGTTCTGTACCAACAATTGCTAAACCTCCTGCTTTTTTAACTTCATCAGAAAGTTTAATATCGGTACCACGACCTGCCATATTTGTTGCAATGGTTACTACTCCAGGTTTACCAGCTTCAGCAACAATTTCTGCTTCGCTTTTATGCATTTTAGCATTTAACACATTGTGATTAATGCCTCTAATTTTAAGCATACGGCTTAGTAATTCTGAAATTTCAACTGAAGTTGTTCCAATTAAAACCGGACGACCCGATTGAGATAATTTTACAACATCATCAATAACTGCATTGTATTTTTCTCGAACCGTTCTATAGATTAAATCTTCTTTATCTTTTCTTGCTATTGGTCGGTTTGTAGGAATTTCCACAACATCTAATTTGTAAATTTCCCAAAACTCACCAGCTTCCGTAACAGCAGTACCAGTCATACCACCTAGTTTGTTATACATACGGAAGTAGTTTTGTAACGTAATAGTTGCAAAAGTTTGCGTTGCAGCTTCAATTTTTACATTTTCTTTAGCTTCAATCGCTTGATGTAAACCGTCTGAATAACGACGTCCATCCATGATACGACCAGTTTGCTCATCAACAATCATTACTTTGTTGTCAATGATAACATATTCAGTGTCTTTTTCGAATAATGTATAAGCTTTTAATAATTGTGTTAGCGTGTGAATACGTTCCGATTTTACTGAGAAATCTTTATAAAGTTCTTCACGTTTTTCGGCCTCTTCTTCTTTAGAAAGATTTGCTTTTTCAATTTTTACGATTTCAGTTCCAATATCAGGAAGAACGAAGAAGTTAGCATCTGTATCTTGTGATAAGAATTGGATACCGTTATCAGTTAACTCAACTTGATTATTTTTTTCTTCAATAACAAAGTACAATGCTTCATCAATTTTGTGCATTTCTCTTTTGTTATCTTGTAAATAGTAATTTTCTGTTTTTTGAAGTAATTGTTTTACGCCTTCTTCAGATAAGAACTTAATTAAAGCTTTGTTTTTTGGTAAAGCTCTGTAAGAACGTAATAAATAAAAACCAGCTTCTTTAGAATTACCTTCTTTGAAAAGTTTTTTGGCTTCTGTTAAACAATCGGTTGCTAATTTTCTTTGTAAGTTAACCAAATTGTCAACTTTAGGTTTTAATTCAGTAAACTCATGACGATCACCATCTACAACAGGTCCAGAAATAATTAAAGGAGTACGAGCATCATCAATTAAAACCGAGTCAACTTCATCGACAATTGCATAATTGTGTTTGCGTTGTACTAAATCTGATGGTGAATGTGCCATATTATCACGCAAGTAATCGAAACCAAATTCATTGTTGGTTCCGTAGGTAATATCGGCGTTGTAAGCCTTTCTACGAGCTTCAGTATTAGGTTGGTGATTGTCAATACAATCCACAGTTAATCCGTGGAATTCAAATAAAGGGGCTTTCCAAGTACTATCACGTTTTGCTAGGTAATCGTTAACAGTTACAAGGTGAACACCATTTCCAGTTAATGCGTTTAAGTATAAAGGAAGTGTAGCAACTAAGGTTTTACCTTCTCCTGTTTGCATCTCGGCAATTTTACCTTGATGTAACACCACACCACCAATTAACTGAACGTCATAATGAATCATGTCCCAAGTAATAGATTTACCGGCAGCATCCCATGAATTTGCCCAAACTGCATGATCTCCTTCAATTGTTATGTAAGGTTTTGTAGCAGATAATTCTAAATCTTTTGGAGTAGCTTTTACAGTAATAGAAGTATTGTCTTTAAATCTGCGTGCTGTTTCTTTTACAACTGCGAAAGCTTCTGGTAAAATTTCGTTTAATACTTTTTCAGATAATTCATAAGCTTCTGCTTCTAATTTATCAATTTCAGTATAAATGTCTTCACGAGCATCAATATCAGTAGTTTGTTCAGCTTTTTCTTTCAAAGAAGCAATTTGATTATCTTTTTCGGCTCTTGCAACTTTAATTTTTTCTTTAAACTCTACAGTTTTACTTCTCAACTCATCATGAGATAAAGCCTGAAGATCACCTTCAAAAGATTTAATCTTTTTGATAATAGGTTGAATGGCTTTAACATCTTTTTCAGATTTATCGCCTACAAATATTTTTAATATTGAATTTACAATACTCATGGTACTATTTTTTATGGTGTGCAAATTTACAAAAAAAAAGCCTCGTGAAGAGACTTTTAAATGTTGTGTTTTTTATAGTTTTTTAATACTCATCCTCATTCCAAAGATAATCTTCGTCTGTAGGATAATCTGGCCAAATTTCTTCCATTGATTCGTAGATTTCACCTTCGTCTTCAATCGACTGTAGATTCTCTACAACTTCTAGAGGCGCTCCAGTACGAATTGCATAATCAATAAGCTCATCTTTAGTAGCTGGCCAAGGTGCATCACTTAAATAAGATGCTAATTCTAATGTCCAATACATCTTTTATCGATTTAATTTAATGCAAAAATAAATTTTTAACTTAAAAAGTCAAGTTTTTTTTTCTTTTTTTTAATAAGTAAATGAACGTCTATGCTGTTTACTATTTAATCCTTTCTTGGAATCCATTTCACTTCGTCAGCGTTCAGGTCATGAGACAACTTTCGTGCCAATACAAATAAGTAGTCAGAAAGTCGGTTTAAATAGGTTAAAACACGTTCATCGGTAGGTTCAATCTCATGCAAATGCACTGCTAAACGCTCGGCTCTTCTACATACACAACGTGCAATATGACAATATGACACAGTAGTGTGCCCGCCAGGGAGAACAAAATGCGTCATAGGAGGAAGTTCTGCATCCATTTTATCAATCTCTTGTTCAAGATATTGAATATCATTTTCTGAAATACGATTAATATTTAGTCGTTGTTGACCGTTTTTTAGTACTTCTTTTTCTGGCGGTGTAGCCAAAATGGCACCTACAGTAAAAAGTCGGTCTTGAACTTCTATTAAAACGGCTTTGTAAAGTGAGTTGATTTCTTGATCTCGAATTAAACCGATATGTGAGTTTAGTTCATCGACCGTTCCGTAGCTTTCAATACGAATGTGATGTTTAGGAACACGAGTTCCGCCGAATAGTGCAGTAGTTCCTTTATCTCCAGTTTTAGTATATACTTTCATTTTTTTTATGCTTTATGCCGAAAGCTTTTAGCTTTAAGCATATTTTTTTCAAAGATAGCAAAAAGTATATGGATTATAGTTTAGCCCTGATGGAAGTGAAAATCATTTTGTTTTGTCATGTTGAGCGAAGTCGAAACATTTAAATACAAAACAAAATATTGTAACGAACAGCAGGAAAATGGATAACAAAAGTAACTGAAGAATCGCTTTTGATACTTAAAAAAGTTTTGGATAATAATTGTTATTTTTGACTGTAAACTATGACTGAGGATTATTTGTTTTTTGCATCAGTTTCAATCATACCATCTCGTAAACGAATAATGCGATGAGCGTGAGCAGCAATATCTTCTTCGTGAGTTACTAGAATTACAGTATTTCCGTTAGCGTGAATTTCATCAAAAAGATTCATAATTTCAACAGAAGTTTTACTGTCAAGGTTTCCTGTTGGTTCATCGGCAAGAATCATTGCAGGATGATTAACTAATGCGCGCGCAACAGCAACACGCTGGCGTTGTCCACCAGATAATTGATTAGGTTTGTGATCCATACGGTCTTGAAGTCCAACTTGCGTTAAAACTTCAGTAGCTCTACTATTTCGGTCTTCTTTATTTTTTCCTGCATAAACCATAGGTAATGCAACATTGTCTAAAGCAGTTGTTCTTGGCATTAGATTAAATGTTTGAAAAACAAAACCAATTTCTTTATTTCTAATTTCGGCTAGCTCATCGTCATGCATTTCACTTACATGTTTTCCGTTTAGTACATAACTACCTGATGTAGGGGTGTCTAAGCAACCTAAAATATTCATTAAAGTCGATTTTCCTGAACCTGAAGGCCCCATTAAAGCAACATATTCTCCTTTGTTAATGGTTAAATCTATTCCTTTTAAAACATGAACAATTTCTTCTCCTAAGGGGAAATCTCTTATAATTCCTTTAATTTCTATGATGGGTTTTGACATAATGATAGTAAATGTAAGATTAACCGAATCTAAGAATAAGTAGAGAAACTCGGTTTTTTGTTACATCTTAATTTTAATTTTTTGAAAAATTAATGAAGATAGATTTTTTCTTGAATGTATAGTAAAATGTTCTTTTTTTTGTTCTTTTCTAAAGAAAACAATTCCCCACTGAAAAGTATCAATAGTAACCGTTACTTGTGGATGGTTTTTAATTTCCTCCCAAGCTTCTTCCATGTCTTGTGACCAATGAATATCGTCGAAAATCCAAACGGAACCATTGGTAACAGTTGGTAACAGTAAATTGAAATATTCTAAGGTCGCCTTTTTAGAATGATTGCCGTCGAAGTAAATCAGGTCAAAGGTTTTAGGTGAAGGGTGAAAGGAATTTGTCATTTCGAGCGGAGTCGAGAAATCTTTTAAATATGAAGAAAATTCAGTGTTAATGAATTCAATATTATTAAATCTAAACTTTTGACTTTCTTCTTTTGACTTTTGACTTGTGGAAGGACAACCTTCTAATGTTGTGATTTTTGAATTTTTGTTTCCTAAAGAAAGAGCTGAAGTCGCTAATCCTAACGAAGTTCCTATTTCCAGTATTTTTTCAGGTTGAAAGTAACGAACGATTCGGAATAACAGTTCGGCGTTTTTAACTGAAATCCCGGCGTTTTTGGCAATAGCGCCAATTTCTCTCGTATTCGATTTAAAAACTCTTGAACCTGCACCAAAATCAGTTACTTCAATCGTGTTCTTATTGTTTAAAAGCGAATTTCTATAGTTTTTTAAAACTTCATATTCGGGATAATTGGTTTTGTCGTAAAAGCATTTGGTAACTAAATCAAATATGAATGGGGAATGCACACCATGTTCATTTTTGGCTTTAAAAAAGAATTTTATGTAAGCTTTTATAATGTGCAGCATTTTTACTTTTACCCTTAACCTTTTTACTTTTACCTTTAATTATTCTTCCATTTTAGCACTCAATTCAAACCAACGTTCTTCTTTTTCTTCTAAAGATTGAATAATTTTTTGCAATTCCTTCGCCTTGGTTTCAATCTTGTCATCAGTGACTTTGCCTTCAGCAAATTCAGCTTCAATATCTTTTTTCTTTTGTTCTAAATCTTTGATTTCGCGTTCAATTTTTTGAAACTCCTTTTGTTCGTTAAAAGTTAAACCAGATTTTACTTGTTTTTCTTTCCAATTCACTTTTTCCTTGTTCTCGACTCCGCTCGAACTGACAGGCTCAATACTGTCTTCATAGGTTCTAAAATCGGAATAATTTCCTGGAAAATCTTCAATTTCACCTTGTCCGCGGAACACAAATAAGTGATCTACAATTTTATCCATAAAATAACGGTCGTGACTTACTACTAACAAACAACCGGGATAATCCAACAAGAAGTTTTCCAATACATTTAAAGTCACGATATCCAAATCATTCGTTGGCTCATCGAGAATCAAGAAATTCGGATTTTGAATTAAAACCGTACATAAATACAAACGTTTCAGTTCGCCACCACTTAGTTTTTCAACGTAATCGTATTGTTTTTTGGCATCAAATAAAAAGCGTTCTAATAATTGCGAAGCCGAAATGATTTTTCCTTTGGTCAACGGAATATATTCGCCATATTCTTTAATAATGTCGATTACTTTTTGTTGCGGTTTCGGATTGATTCCGCTTTGTGTATAGTACCCAACTTTCATGGTGTCACCAACAATCACTTTTCCAGAATCGGGTTGAATACTTCCAGTAATAATATTTAGAAAAGTAGATTTTCCAGTCCCATTTTTACCAATAATCCCTACGCGTTCACCACGTTGAAACGAATAATTGAAATCTTTCAGAATCACTCTGTCATGGAAACTTTTATTGATTTTTGCCAATTCAATAATCTTGCTTCCCATTCGTTCCATGTTGATTTCTAACTCCACCACATTTTCTTTACGGCGACTCATCGCTTTTTCTTTAATCACGTAAAAATCATCTTGACGCGATTTAGATTTGGTAGTACGCGCTTTCGGTTGGCGACGCATCCATTCTAATTCTTTGACAAATAAGTTTTTGGCTTTGTCAATACTCGCATTTTCAGAAATTATTCGTTCTTCTTTTTTGGCTAAATAATAGGAATAATTGCCTTTGTATTGGTATAATTTATTATTTTCTAATTCAATGATTTCATTACAAACGCGTTCTAAAAAGAAACGGTCGTGCGTTACAATGAATAACGTTAAATTTTCTTTAGCAAAATAATCTTCTAGCCATTCAATCATTTCTAAATCTAAATGGTTGGTTGGCTCATCTAAGATTAAGAAATCGGGTTTGTTGATTAAGATAATAGCTAATGACAATCGCTTTTTTTGTCCACCCGAAAGATTTTTGACTTTCAGTTTTAAATCGTCCAATTTCAATTTGAACAAAATTTGCTTGTATTGCGTTTCAAAATCCCAAGCATTATGACGATCCATATTATCAAACGCTTTTTGATACGCTTCTTCATCATCTGGGTTTTCCAATGCTTTTTCGTATTGTTCTATTACTTTTAACGTATCATTATCACTAGCGAAAATACTTTCCTCAATCGTTAGTTCAGGCTGTAAATTATCAGTTTGAGATAAAAACGCCATTTTAATGTCTTTACGAACAATAACCTGACCGCTATCAGGTTCGTCTAAACCCGCCAACATGTTCATAATGGTAGTTTTTCCGGAACCATTTTTAGCAATAAAAGCGATTTTTTGGTCTTTGTTGATGCCAAATGAAATGTTTTCAAACAAAACGCGTTCGCCGTAAGCTTTTGAGATATTTTCGACTGAAAGGAAGTTCATTGTTAATTTGAGAATTACTGCGTCAGTTCGCTAACGCTTGTGTTGATAATGAGTCAATTTGAAAAATGATTGGTGCAAAAATAAGGTTTTGTTTGTATTTGTGGCGATAAAAAAATGATTGAAATAGGATTAGGGAATAATTTTTGAGTTTTTATTAAGGTATTGATTTTTAAGGGTAATAATACTTGAAATTATATATTCAGTTATTTTTTTGTAAGAAAAATAAAGTTTTTGGTATGTTTGAAGTAATGAAAATCTAAAAAATATTTATTCATGGAGAATCAACAAAAATGGCATCAAAAACCAGTAACCGCAGTTTTATTTTTAATTTTCTTTTTTCCTGTTGGGCTTTATTTAATGTGGAAGAATAATTTGTGGTCTAAAACGGCAAGAATTATTGTTTCAGTTTTCTTTGGCTTACTTGTTGTAGGTAATTTGGTGAATGATAAAAAGAGTTCAACAAGTAATTATGGCTCAACAATGTATAATGGCAATTCGAGTTGTAATAAAGCTGGACATCAAGAATTTGTTAAAAATCGATTTATAAATACAGGTAAAACTGTAACAGGAATGAGAATTGAAAAAACTTATGATTGTGGATATTTATTTCTTGTTGAAGGAATGGATTATGAACATGGTCTAGGTTTTGATTGTTATGTTACTACTGATAGTTCTTCAGGAGAAATTCAAATAATAAATTCAGAATGTGAAACATTATAATTTTTATCTATGGAAGTTTTTCAATTAAAATCAGAAAAGGGAAATACATATATTGTTTTCAGATTTTTTGATGATAAGAATAAAAATTATGAATATAAAACATATAAGCTTGTTAAGAGTATAAATGTTGCGAGAGAATTTGGGATTCTAGATAAAATCCCAAATAGAAAAACTAAATTAAATACGAGAGAAATGTGTGATAGATTAATTGAAAAAATTAACACAAATAAAAAATGAAAAATCTAATTTATATTTTGTTTTTGTTAGCTTTTGTAGAAGTTAAATCACAAAAAATCCATACAGTTCAATATTCCAACCAAGCCGATGTAAAGGTTTTTGTGGTAGATTATCCCAATCAAGCCGATTTATTGGTTTACAAAGTAAAATATTCTAATCAAGCAGGGAAAAATGATGGGAAGTGGTTTTTTACAGAATATTCGAATCAAGCGAATAAAAAAATCTACTTTACAGATTATGCCAATCAAGCTGAGTTGAAGATTTATTTTGTTGAATATCCTAACCAAGCAGGTTGGAAAGATACTTCAAAAAAACATTTATTGTATTAAGTTTATGAGAAAATTTATTGTTTTTTGTTTGGTGTTTTTTATGGGTAATTTATATAGTCAAAAATTAGAATTTGATTGTATAACCATTGAGAACAATAACAATATGTTACATGTTTATTCTGATTCAATTTGCGAGAAAATCCACAAACGAATTGAAATTAGAAGAATTCCAAAGAAAGACGAGAAAAAAGTTACTGGAATTGATATGTATATGATTCAAGAAAAACATAATAAGTTGATAAATTTTGAATGGAAAATTTTATCAGGAGAATATTATATTAAGATTGAAATTTATTATTCTGATAAAGAAAAATATCAAATTGAAAAGTATGTTACTTTTTAAATCTTAAAAATGCCGAGGATTCAATTGTATTTCTTTAATACGTTTGTCTTCGGTGTTTTTTTGTGTTATAAATAAATCTTCTTCCTCAACTTCTAAAATAAATGCCAACTTTTGTTTGAGTCCATTTAAAACTAAATCTTTTTTCTTAGTCAAAGTATTATAAGGAGTAGCGTCATTTTTAGAAAAGAAATCGACGACTTCATTCATTGGTAAAGCTTGGTGTTTATGCTTGAAGAAGAAATGTAATAACTCATTTTCTTCATTTGATAAATTACTTATTACCTTATCTTTATAATAAAAGTTAGAATCTTTTAAAATAATTTTGTTTTCATATTGTGGTTTTCTTTTTTTCTTCAAAAAATAAAAAGCTACTAATGAAATAGATAAAAATGCAAGAGTTAAAAGAATATTTTGTGTTGAATTATTCGATTCAAATAAATCATCTTCATTAACAAAATCACTTTTATAATCATCAAAGTTCTCTACAATAATCTCATACTTTCTGTTACTTTCATCAGAATTACTTAAAACATAAAATATTTCGTTTGTTTTAGAGTTGTATTGTTCTAATAAAGAAAAGGTATATTTACCCTTTGGTTCAGTAGATTTTAAAATCTCGTTTTTAAAATCTATCTGATATAATTTTCCATTGTCAAAAAACAAATTATTTTTAGAAGCTAAGTAGCCTAGTTTTTCAATTATGTGAAAATTTTTATTTTTCAAATTTCCTAAAAATGTCCATTTTTTAGTTGTAAGGTTTAATTTCCAAATATCATTTAAAGCTTTATTGGTTGTCGTGGTTAAATTAGTTTCGTAATTTTCAGTAAATCCACCAATTACATATAAATCATCATCAATTAAATAAGTTAAAGCATGGCTTCTTGGCTTAGGAATGTTGTTATAATCACTATATTTTACTAATTCCCATTCGCGAGTTTTAAAATCGTATTTGGTTAAAATATTTTTAAAAGTGAACAAACCATAGCCACCGAAATAATAAATTTCATCATGGTAAATGAAAGTGGATGCGTTAAATTGACTTTTGTGTTCAAATGAATTATCAATTCGTATTATGGAATCGTTTCTAAATTCATAAACAGTTCCACAACCTTTATGAACAAAATAGTTTTTATCTTTTATGTGAAAAAAGTTGTATGGGAAGTCTGTTGAAGTCGGAATTTCATTAAAAAGAATATTTTGTTTATTCCAAGTATTAGAATTAAACTTTTTAAAATAATAAAAGTTAGAATTATCAAAAACCAAATAATTTTCATTTTGAGAATCAATTCCTGTTTGAAAATGTTGATTTTCAATAAATAATCTTTCTTGACAAAATAAAATATTTGAAAGAAGAAAGAAGAGTAGAATTTTTTTCATTAAGATATCTAATGATTTGTAACTTGTTTGTCAAAAATAATAAATTTTCAGTAATAATATTCAAATTTTCAAATTGGTAAATTTTCACATTATATTTGTGCATGCAATTATCAGTAATCATCCTTAATTATAATGTTCGCTATTTCTTAGAACAATGTGTTTTAAGTGTTCAAAATGCACTTGAAGGTATTGATGCTGAAATTATTGTGGTTGATAATGCTTCTTCTGATGATAGTTGTCAAATGATTAAGGAAAAATTTTCAAATGTTACTTTAATTGAAAATAAAGATAATTTAGGTTTTCCAAAAGGAAATAATATTGGTGTAGCTAAAGCTAAAGGCGAAAACATTTGTATTTTAAATCCTGATACAGTAGTTGCTGAAGATACTTTTTCTAAAATACTAGACTTTGTTAATCGACTTCGACAAGCTCAGTCTGACAAAAGACAAAGTAAGGTTGAGCTTGTCGAAACCGACTTTGGTATAATAGGTTGTAAACTAATTGACGGTTCAGGAAAATTTCTTCCCGAATGCAAAAGAGGAGTGCCAACACCATGGGTCGCTTTTACAAAAATTTTTGGGTTGTATAAATTGTTTCCAAATTCGAGTTGGTTTAATCAGTATTACGCCATGCATTTAAATGAAAATCAATCTGGTGAAGTCGATATTTTGGTTGGTGCTTTTATGGTAATGAAACGCGATTTGTATTTGGAAGTTGGTGGATTTGATGAAAACTGTTTTATGTATTCCGATGATATTGATTTGAGTTATTTGGTAAAAAAAGCAGGTTATTCTAATTATTATTTTGCTGATACAACAGTCATACATTACAAAGGTGAAAGCACAGTTCGAGACGGATTGTATATGAAGCGTTTTCGTGAAGCGATGCAATTTTTTTATAAAAAACATTTTAAGAAATCATGGTTTTTCGATGTCGTGATGCAATTGGGAAGTTTTGCTTTTTCGCTCTTAAAAGTATTCCAATCTAAAACTATCAAGGTTAAAAAACCAGAACATTACATTTTAGTAAGCGAAGAATACAATGATGAAATACTTACTAAAATTTCAAATAAATTAAAAGTGAACATTAATAAAAAGGGAAAAGAAATTCCATTAGATTTGCGAGTAGAATTTATTATTGATTTGAAATCAATTTCCTTCAAGAAAGCTATTGAATTGATGGAAAATAATATGAATAAAGCTTATACGTTTAAATTTTTATCAGTAAATCACGATTTTTTGATTGGAAGTAATAATTCCAATGAAAGAGGGGAAGTTATTTTATTATAAAAAATTATTGTATTCTTTACAAATACATCTAAAAATTAGTATTTTTGCAATCCAAAGAAGTAAAACACAACTTTAGTTAAAAATATGGCAAAGTTCGAATTGAAATTACCTAAAATGGGTGAAAGTGTAGCGGAAGCTACGGTTACTAACTGGTTGAAGAAAGTTGGTGATAAAATTGAACAAGATGAAGCAGTTCTTGAAATTGCTACCGATAAAGTAGACAGTGAAGTTCCAAGTGAAGTTTCAGGAACTTTAGTTGAAATTTTATTTAATGTTGATGATGTTGTTCAAGTAGGACAAACCATTGCTATTATTGAAACTGAAGGTGGTGCTCTTGCTGCTGCTCCAGTTGCTGAAGTAAAAACGGAAGCTACACCTGTAGCTGAGGTTACTAAAGCAGTTGAAGCTGCGAAGGAAACTGTTGCTGCTCCAGATTTTTCAAATTCAGATAAATTCTATTCTCCATTAGTAAAAAACATTGCTAAAGAAGAAGGAATTTCTATCGCTGAATTAGATGGAATTAACGGAACAGGAAAAGATGGAAGAGTAACTAAAGAAGATATTTTAGGATATATTAAAACTAGAGGAAGTCAAACTAGTGTTCAGTCTCAGTCGTCAGTTGCAAGTACTCAATCTGTAGTTGAAACTAAAACAACTTCAAACGTGAAACCTGAAACAACTTCAGTTCCAACATCTGTTAATGGAGAAGATGAAATCGTGGAAATGGACAGAATGCGTAAGTTGATTTCTAAGTATATGGTGGAGTCTAAACAAACTTCTGCTCACGTACAATCTTTCATCGAAGTTGATGTTACGAATATCGTAAAATGGAGAGATAAAGTTAAAAATGCTTTCGAAAAACGCGAAGGTGAAAAATTAACATTTACGCCAATTTTCATGGAAGTTGTGGCAAAAGCGTTAAAAGATTTCCCTGGAATGAACATTCAAGTTGATGGTGAATACATCATCAAAAAGAAAAATATTAATTTAGGTATGGCTGCTGCTTTACCAAATGGAAACTTGATTGTTCCTGTAATTAAAAATGCTGACCAATTAAACTTGGTTGGAATGGCAAAACAAGTAAATGATTTAGCAAACCGAGCTAGAACTGGAAAATTAAAACCAGACGATACACAAGGTGGAACTTACACGGTTACAAACGTGGGTACTTTTGGTTCTGTTTTTGGAACGCCAATTATCAACCAACCACAAGTAGGTATCTTAGCTTTAGGTGCTATTCGTAAAGTTCCTGCGGTAATCGAAACTCCAGAAGGAGATTTTATAGGAATTCGTCAAAAAATGTTCTTATCACACTCTTACGACCATAGAGTAGTAGACGGAGCACTAGGAGGAAGCTTTGTAAAACGAGTGGCTGATTATTTAGAAGCTTGGGATATCAATAGAGAAGTTTAATTGTCATTCTGAACTTGTTTCAGAATCTCTCAAAATACAAACCGATAGTTTTTACTGTCGGTTTTTTTATGCAGCACAAAATCAGTTTTTCAGTTTAATAAATTTCCCGCTTTACACTTTATTTTTTGTTGTCAGTTCGAGCGGAGTCGAGAACAACAAAAAGATATCGTTTCTATCGGGGCTGTAATCATATTTTTACTTTCAAAAAAACTTTTTAAACTTTATATTTGTAATTAAATACAACAAAATGGAATTAAAACTTAACAGACCAATTTGCTTTTTCGATTTAGAAACAACAGGAATTGATGTAGCTAAAGATAGAATTGTAGAAATTTCAATTTTAAAAGTATTTCCAAACGGAAATAAAGAAAGTAAAACTTGGTTAGTAAATCCAACCATTCCTATTCCTGCTTTTGCAACTGCAGTGCACGGAATTACAAATGAAAAAGTAGCAAACGAACCTACTTTTAACGAATTAGCGCCTCATGTTTATAATATGATAAAAGATTCTGACTTGGCTGGATTTAATTCGGATAGATTTGATATTCCTTTACTAGCAGAAGAGTTGTTGCGTGCTGAGGTTGATTTCGATATGAAAAATAGAGTTACAGTTGACGTGCAAACTATTTTCCACAAAAAAGAGGAAAGAACACTTAGTGCAGCGTATCGTTTTTATTGCAACGAAAGTTTAGATAACGCACATAGCGCGGAAGCTGATACCAATGCTACTTACGAGATTTTAAAAGCGCAATTAGATCGTTACGAGGATTTAGAAAACGATATGAAAAAGCTTTCTGAATTCACCACTCGTAAAAAGTCGGTAGATTTTGCTGGATTTATTGCTTTAAATGAAGATGGACAAGAAATTTTTACTTTTGGTAAGCATAAAGGAGCATTAGTTGATGAAGTTTTAGATAAAGAACCGGGTTATTTCGGTTGGATTCAAAATGCCGATTTCCCTTTATATACTAAGAAAGTTTTAACAGGAATTAAGTTAAGAAAGTTAAATACGAAGTTATAAATTAGGTAAATGGAGAAAGGTAAAAGGTAAAAGGAAATTTTACCGTTAACCGTTAACCGTTGACCGTTAACCTAAAACATAATGAAAATAATCTGTATAGGAAGAAATTACGCTGATCATATTTCGGAATTAAACAACGAAAGACCAACAGAACCAGTTATATTTATGAAACCAGATACGGCAATTTTGCCTAAACAATTTCCTTTTGTTATACCAGAGTTTAGCAGTGATGTACATCATGAAGTGGAGGTTTTAGTGAAAATCAACAAAGTAGGAAAATATATCGATGCAAAATTTGCTCATAAATATTATGATGAAATTGGTTTGGGAATCGATTTTACTGCTCGCGATTTGCAAAGTAAGTTAAAAGATAAAGGGTTGCCATGGGAAAAAGCAAAAGCTTTTGACGGTTCAGCGATTATTGGCGACTTTTTACCGAAAAATTCATTTAGATCATTAGAAAATATTAACTTTGAATTAAAGAGTAATGATCAATTGGTTCAACAAGGTAATACTTCAATGATGCTTTGGAAAATTGATGAAATTATTGCTTATGTATCGCAGTTTTTTACCTTAAAAACAGGCGATATTATTTTTACAGGTACACCCAAAGGCGTTGCTCCAGTCAAAGAAGGTGATGTGTTAGAAGGCTTCCTAGAGGGAAAACAAATGTTTAAAGTACAAGTTAAGTAAATAGTTATGGCTTTACAATATAATTTATCAAAAGTGTACGAAATTTCAGAAAATGATATCGATTTTGCGTACCAAATTGTAAATCTTTTTTTAGAGGAAGTTCCTGCTGAAATTAAATCTATGAAAGTTGGAATTGAAGAAAAAGATTTTACCCGTGTTTATACTTCTGCTCATAAAATAAAACCATCATTAGATTTATTAGGGATGGATTTGGCTTATGATGAAAATATAGAAATTATGTCTTGGGCAAAATCACAAGGTAAAAGAAAAGAAATAAAAGATACTTACAAATCTTTAAGAGAAAGAATCAATTTAGCTATTAAAGAGTTAAAAAAAGATTTTAAATTAGCATAATCCCAAATTACTTAACTTATTGTGCAATATCTTAATATAAGCTTGTATTATAATAGGTATTACATCTAACTAATTTTACTATTAGATGAAAGCTTCAATCGTAACCATAGGCGATGAAATTCTTATTGGTCAAATTGTCGATACAAATTCGGCATTCATTGCAAAACAATTAGATAAAGTTGGTGTCTCCGTTGTAGAGATGAAATCTATTTCCGATGATAAAAACGAAATTCTAGATACTTTAAATGGCTACCTTAATAAAGTAGATGTAGTTGTTGTAACTGGTGGATTAGGTCCTACAAAAGACGATATTACTAAAAAAACTTTTTGCGAATTTTTTGATGATTCTTTGATAGAAAATACCGAAGTATTAACACATGTAAAGGAATTGATTGAAGGATTCTATAAAAGACCAATTACTCAAATTAATAAAGAACAAGCATTAGTTCCTTCAAAAGCACATGTTTTATTTAATAAAGTGGGTACAGCACCGGGAATGTGGCTTCAAAAAGAAAATACAGTCTATATTTCTTTACCAGGTGTTCCCTATGAAATGAAATATTTAATTGAAAATGAAGTTATTCCTAAAATAATTGAAGATTATAAAAGACCATATATTCTACACAAAACGATACTTACATATGGAGTTGGGGAAAGTTTATTGGCCGAACAAATAGAAGATTGGGAAAATAATTTGCCTAGTTTTATAAAGTTAGCCTATTTGCCTAGTCCAG
Organism: Flavobacterium sp.; assembly: GCA_030145825.1. Taxonomy (GTDB): domain Bacteria; phylum Bacteroidota; class Bacteroidia; order Flavobacteriales; family Flavobacteriaceae; genus Flavobacterium. The sequence goes on along the minus strand of JAIXHM010000022.1, from coordinate 866 downwards.
GAAGAGTTCGTTTACGATTGTCCGCAAGAGGTGTAAATGAAGAGGTGTTAAAAGCGGCGATTGATAGTGAAGTTATAAAACTTCAGGCTTTAATAGGGGATGTGATTGTTGGTTATGATGAAGAAGAGTCAATAGAAGTGGTTTTAGGCCAACTTTTAAAAGCAAATAATTTAACTATTTCTACTGCGGAAAGTTGTACTGGAGGGAAAATTGCGCAAACTATTGCTTCTGTCTCTGGAGCTTCAGCATATTTTAAAGGGAGTGTGGTGAGTTATGCTACAGAAGTAAAAGAGCAAGTTTTAAATATTCCACAAGAAATAATAAATAAACATTCTGTAGTTAGTGCAGAAGTTGCTCAAGCAATGGTAAAATCTGTACAACAATTACTAAAAACAGATATTGCAATTTCAACAACTGGTAATGCCGGGCCTTTGAAAGGCGATTCTGATGCTGAGGTTGGAACTGTTTTTATTGGTATTGCTATAAAAAATCATGTTTTTGTAGAGGAGTTTAACTTTGGTCAACCTAGGGAAAAAGTCATTGATAGAGCGGTAAATAAAGCTTTGGAAATGGTTTATAAAGAAATTTTAAAAAAATAATAAAAGATTGTTGTGTAATTCATTACAATTTTGTTTCTTTGCACCCTGATTTTGAATAACGAAATAAAAGATTAGAAATAATGTCAAGAGTTTGTGAACTTACAGGTAAGAAAGCAATGGTAGGAAACAATGTTTCTCATTCTAATAATAAAACTAAGAGAAAATTTTCTGTTAACTTAGTAAAGAAACGTTTTTATATTGCTGAGGAAGATAGATGGGTAACATTGAAAATTTCAACTGCTGCTTTAAAAACTATCAACAAAATTG
>JAIXHM010000021.1 GCA_030145825.1 Flavobacterium sp. | reverse complement strand
ACTATTTCATTATTACTCAAAAATTGAATTGCAATAAATCCTCCTAAAATAGCTCCAAGAATAACAGCTAAACTCCATTTTTGTTCTCTCCAATCGAACTTAAAAAAATCAGAGAATTTTTGAGCACCTAACATAGTACAAATTGTTCTCAAATTTGAAGACATTCCGAAACTTTTTCCGAAATAAATTAGAATTAGCATTACTAAGCCAATTAAAAAACCTGAAATTGACCAATGCCAAGTTCCCAATAAATAATTCATAACAGCAATTTTATTTGCAAAGATACACATCGATAAGATTAAAAACAATTCCAATAAAAACAGTATCTTTGAGCTAAATTTAAAATGATAAAATGAACAAATACTCAGTTGAAATAAAATGGTCATTATGGTATGCCGCAATTTATTTATTATGGATGTTTTTAGAAAAATCTTTAGGCTTTCATTCAACAAAAGTTCAATATGAATCGCTTTTTAACTTACTATTTGTATTTGTAGGTATAATAATTTACTATTTCCAAATCAAAGAAAAGAAAGACAAAATTTTTGAAGGAAATATCAATTGGAAACAAGCTACAACTAGTGGTATTATTGCTTCCTTTTTTATAGCTTTAACCTCTAGTTTAATAGTTTACATAACATTTACTTATTTGTCACCCGATTTTTTTGAATTAGCCAAAAGAGCTTCAAGCAATAAAGAAATAGCAGATTTTCAATATAACATTGGTGTATTTGTAAAAAACAACATTTTCGATAAATTATCGTTTGGTGTAGTAATTGCTGCTATAGTTAGTTATTTCTTAAAAAATAAATAATGAAAAACATTCTTTACATTTTTGTCGTTCTAGTAATTACTAGTTGTACAAGTACAAAATCTACTTTAAAAAACGTAGATGAAACAGCGGTGAAACCAAAAGTTGTTAATAAAGCTTTTCAATTTACAGAATATGCTAACGATATGAAATATGGATACGATTCAGATTATCCTATCAATATTGGTCTCATCTTAGAAAGACAAGAAAGTATTTATATTGGATACTTTTTTAATGGTTTAGTTGGTCCGAATAATGAACCCATTGAAAAATATGAAAAAATTGATACTTGCTGCCCGTTTCCTACAACTCACAATACTATGGGAGCAGGAACACTTGGTATTTATGAAGTAACTTTTAAAAATAATCCTAAAAAAGTGACGTTACATTTTAATATTTATGAAAAAGGTAAAATACTTTGTCCTAAAGGATTCAATATTAAACCAATAACAGAAATAGAAAAATAAATTTTGTAACAATTGTAGCATCAAAAAAATAACAATTGTTAGTATCTTTGCAACCGAAAAAATAGACAACATGAATTTAAACAACATACCTCAAATTAAACATACTGACAGTGGAAATTTCTTTGTTTTAGCTGGTCCATGTGCAATTGAAGGAGAAGAAATGGCTATGCAAATAGCAGAAAAACTTGTAAAAATTACTGACGATTTAAAAATTCCTTATGTTTTTAAAGGATCTTTTAAAAAAGCAAATCGTTCTAGAGTAGATAGTTTTACAGGAATTGGTGACGAAAAAGCCTTAAAAATTTTAAATAAAGTTTCGAAAGAATTTGGTATTCCAACTGTAACAGACATACATACCAATGAAGATGCGGCTATGGCAGCAGAATATGTAGATGTTTTACAAATTCCGGCATTTTTAGTACGCCAAACCGATTTAGTAGTCGCTGCAGCAAATACTGGAAAAACAGTAAATCTTAAAAAAGGACAATTTATGAGTCCTGAAAGTATGAAACATGCAGCACAAAAAGTTCTTGACTGTAATAATGAAAATTTTATGATTACTGATAGAGGTACAATGTTTGGTTACCAAGATATGATTGTAGATTTTAGAGGAATTCCTACGATGAAACAATTTGGTACAACTGTACTTGATGTAACGCATTCATTACAACAACCTAATCAAACAAGTGGCGTAACCGGTGGTCGTCCTGATATGATTGAAACTATTGCTAAAGCTGGTATTGCTGTAGGTGTTGATGGAATTTTTATTGAAACACATTTCGATCCTGCTAATGCAAAAAGTGATGGAGCTAATATGCTACACTTAGATTACTTTGAAGGATTAATGAAAAAATTAGTCGCTATTAGAAAAACCGTAAATCAATTTTAACCTATATTTTTTAAATTTAAATGAAATCGCAAATAAAATCGAATTTGTATTACAAATCCCGAAAAAGCGATAACATGTATGCCCTACTAACAAACATTTTTTTACATATATGAAACAATCATTTCTAATGGTTGTACTATCTTTTTGTGTTTTTTCACAGTACACCTTTTCGCAAGAAATAGTAGAAGCACCTGAAAAATACACCGCTCACAACAAAGGAAAGTTTTATATCTTCTGGGGAGGAAATAGAGCTAACTATACAAAATCGGATATTCGATTTGTTGGAAAAGATTATGATTTTACCATTTACGATGTAGAAGCACATGACAAACCTAAAGGTTGGCATATCGATTACATCAACCCTAGTAGAATGACCATCCCTCAAACGAACTTTAGAATGGGTTATTTTATTTCAGATCACTACAATATTTCGATTGGTTTCGATCATATGAAATATGTAATGTATAACGACAGAAGAGTTCATTACAGTGGATATTATCCAAATGCAGGATCTTATAATGAAAATCCAACTGTAGATGAATTAACTCTTGCTGAAGACTTTTTACTTTTTGAACATACTGATGGTTTAAATTATGTAAATACAGAGTTTTCTAGAGTAGATGATATTAGTAAACTTTTCAGTAAAACATTAAATACTGATAAATTACAAATCAATCTAACTGAAGGTCTAGGTGGTGGATTTATTTACCCAAAAACAAATACAACATTACTTGATAAAGAAAGATACGATCAATTTCATGTAGCTGGTTTTGGTTTATCCGCAAAAGCTGGATTAAACTTAACTTTCTTAAAATATTTCTTTATTCAAGCTGAGTTAAAAGGTGGTTATATTGAAATGAATGACATTAGAACAACACAAAGTAAAGACGACCACGCCGAGCAAAATTTTTGGTTTTTACAAAGAACCATTGCCGTTGGAGGAATCTTTAGAATTTAAAAAGAATAAAAAAACCGATTACATTTAATCGGCTTTTTTATTTGTATAATGTTATGGCTTCCTGAATTACAGAAAGTAATATTTCATGATTAATTTCTTCTAAACTAGAGTACCTTAAAGACTTAACGGTATTCCTCTTTTCTCCAATCAAAACTTCTAGATTCTTCTGAAGCTGATATCCTCTTGCGAATCCTAAATCGACAAATCCATTTTTATTTGGAGCCAAATATAAAAATGGCTTTTTTTTATAATAGAAATAAGGAATTCCCCATTTAAACAATAACTCAGATTGTTTTAATTCTTTCTCAACCACTTTTATAACATACATCATTATATCTTGAAAATGCTGCGGTTGTTTTAAAATATATTCTTCAACTAAATTCATGATATAAAAATAATTCAAAAAATATTTGGATGGGAAAAAAAATTGTATTTACTTTGTTTTTCAAAGTACTTTAATATGGAAGCAAGCAAATACTTAAACGACATTAAAGAAATTAAAGATATCATGAATCGCTCGACTCAATTTTTCTCTTTGAGTGGACTTTCAGGAATATTAGCTGGTATTTATGCAATTATTGGTGCGCTATATGTAAATCATCTTATCAATAATCATTATGATCGTTACATAACATTAGAAAGTTTAGTTTTTAAAAAAATCGTGCTTACAGCATTTGTTACTTTATTTGCTTCTTTAGTTACTGCCTATATTTTAACTGCTAAAAAGGCTAAGAAGAATAATGAAAAAGTTTGGAATACTTCATCAAAAAGATTACTTATCAATTTTGCAATTCCATTAGTTGCTGGCGGTATTTTTGCTATACTTTTACTTCGTAATGGATATTATGGCTTAATTGCTCCTATAACACTTTTGTTTTACGGTTTAGCTTGTTTTAGTGCTAGTAAATATACACTACGAGATGTTCGTTATTTAGGAATTACCGAAATTATATTAGGTTTGGTCGCTGTAGAATTTTCTGGTTACGGACTTTGGTTTTGGGTTTTAGGTTTTGGAGTTGCTCATATTTTGTATGGAAGTATTATGTATTTTAAATATGACAGAAACCAATAAAAAACAAATCTTATTTTTGTAGAAAATTGTGAAAAACATCATCCAAAATATCAACAAAGCTTTTGATCACCGAATTCGTTTGGGGATTATGTCGGTATTGATGGTTAATGAAAGTGCCGATTTTACTTCACTTAAAGAAATTCTTGGTGTTACTGATGGTAATCTTGCCAGTCATGCAAAAGCCTTAGAAGCTGAAAATTACATTATAGTTGAAAAACAATTTATTGGAAGAAAACCAAACACAAAATACATAGCAACAAAAGGTGGAAAAAAAGCATTTCAGGAACATATTGAAGCATTAGAAAAATTAATATCAGGTCAATAATATATTTTTTTACCATTTAACTTTGAAATACAAAGTACTTTATGAAAGATAAAATAATCGAATTTCTGTACAGAACTATCAAAATCCCCTACTCGTTTTTCTTTAAAAACAACGAACCTTGGGGAGTTACCGTAAGCTCATTGTTACAAAATGAAACAGGAAGCTTAGGTCACGATTTAGGGCAATTTTTATTAATTAACAACTACCAAGTACAAGATAGTTTGGAAGAACACGATGTTTTTCATGTATTAACGAAAATTGGTACGACTGTTAAAGAAGAAGTTGACATGCAATTTTACCTTTTGGGAAATGGCAAAAAAAGTCCGTTTGTATTTATAGTTATTTCTACTGGAATCGTCTTTTATCCTAATCATTACAAAAGTTTTATCGATTGCTACAAAAGAGGAAAAAACGCCTATCAATTTTATGATTTAGAGTTTATTCGATTATTACACCAACCTACAAATACAATTCAATCAATTTTTAATATCAAATAATTATGAACGAACTAAAACAGTTTAAAAATTTATATCCTACAACTCAACTTATGTTGGTTTCATTGGCTTTAGGAACATTATTATTAGTAATTCACTTAGTACTCCCAAAAAATGAATTTGTAATAATAACAGGCTACTTCTATGTCGTATTCACTTTCTTAGTAAATCTTTTAGCGGCTGTAATATTAATAATCAAATTATTTCTAAACCTGAAAGAATATGAAATTTATGTTATTCGCTTACTCATTTTACTAGCAAATATTCCAATAGCAACATTTTATTTATTCATCACATTAAGAACATTATAAATACAAAAATCATGGAAAATCAAACAGAAAAAGAAACATTTGAAAGATCAACTTGGTTTCAAACCAATACTGCCAAATTAATGATGGTAGGCATATTAACTTTAGTTTTATTAATTCCGTTAACATTAGTTCAAGATCTTATTAGAGAACGTTCGGAAAGAAAAAATGAAGCTACAATTAAAGTCATGAATTCTTGGGGAGATTCTATAAACTTAATGGGTCCTATTTTAAAAGTTCCTTATAAGATTTACTCACAAACTGAAGAAATTGACGAGAAGACTAAAGAAAAAACGATTAAAAAATACGTATACACCGAAAATGTATATTTTTTTCCTTTTGAACTGAATCACGTTACAAAAGTTGACAAAGTTGATAAACTAAAACTCGGACTTTATAAACCAATAGTTTTTAAAGCGAATGTTGGTGTTAATGGAAATTTTAAAGAACTCAACTTTGAAAAACTTGGTATTAAACCCGAAAATGTACTTTGGGATAAAGCTACAGTTCAAATTAGAACTTCAAACTTAAAAAGTATAAAAAGTGATTTGTTTATTAAACTTAATGGTAAAAAATATACTTTAGAAACAAATGGGGAATCTAAAGATAATTTTGATGTTTTGGAAACCAAAAATTTCAACCTCGATTCTATTGCCAATTTAGATTTTAACTTTGATATACAATACAACGGAAGCAATTCAATTGAATTTATTCCTATTGGTAAAACAACCAAAACAAGTATTGATGCCAATTGGAATTCTCCGTCATTTATTGGAAATTATGCGCCACTTGATACAACGAAAAACATCACAAACAAAAGTTTTCATGCCGATTGGAAACTAATTCATGTTAACAGACCATTTGCGCAACAGTATGCTGAAAAATTTCCTAATTTAAACGACTATGCTTACGGAGCTAAATTAATAGAAACTGTAGATCAATATCAACAAAATGAACGAGCTTCTAAATACGGATTTTTAGTAATTGGTTTAACATTTTTAATTTTCTTTTTAATTCAAACCATCAGTAAAATAAACATTCATATTTTTCAATATACGATGATTGGTTTAGCTTTAATTATGTTTTACACATTACTAATTTCAATAACAGAACATTCAAGTTTTATGATTGCATATTCGATTGCTGCAAGTTCAGTTATTGTAATGTTGTTATTATATTCGATATCAGTATTGAAAAACAAGAAGTTTCCATTATTTATAACTGCTGCATTAACACTGCTTTATAGTTTTATTTATGTAATTATTCAGTTAGAAGATTATGCTTTATTAGTAGGAAGTATAGGATTATTCTTAATTTTAGGAGCGGTAATGTATTTCTCAAGAAAAATTGATTGGAATAACAATTAAAAAATAGAATTATGAAAATTGAATTTATAAATAAAAAAAATCTAGTTAGTATGATGGCTTTGGGCTACATAATAGCTTTAACTTTTGTTGGTTTCATCATTTTAAGTGTAGATCAACCAAAACCAGAATGGAACGAATATTGGTTTGTGCGACCTTTAATTATTACACCGATTGCTGGAGCTTTTGGAGGTGCGTGTTGTTATTTAATAAACACGTTTTCTATTCAAAATAGTTTTGCGAAACTCTTACGAATACTATTAAGCATACTTGTATTCGTATTCTTTATATGGATAGGGACTATACTTGGTTTAGATGGTACACTTTGGAATTAATTAAAAAAGGGATTACAAATTGTAATCCCTTTTTATTTTATTTAAAATGAACCAAAATTGGTAAATGATCGCTTGGATATTTAAAATCGTAAAAATCGTCGATTATTGAAATCGAGTCAACTTCTAAACTTTTCGCATTGGTATAAAAAATATAATCTAAACGAATTTCAATTTTATCATTAAATTTAAATCCATTCCAAGTGCCTTTCGGTCCATAAGGCTTTTTATTTGAACTTGTATAACTATCAACTAAAGCATCTTTTAAAATTGAAATAACCTTATCATTTGGCTCAGCATTAAAATCTCCTGTTAAAATAAACGGAATATCTTTTTTAGCTTTCAACTCTTTTGAAAACTCAACTAACATTTTAGCCGATTCTTCACGCGCTTTCATGCCCATGTGATCTAAATGTGTGTTGGCAATCCAAAATTTCTGTTTGCTCTTTTTATCCTGAAATAATCCATAGGTTACAATTCGATGACAAGCAGCATCCCAACCTTTAGACATTTCGTTTGGGGTTTCAGACAACCAAAAGGTTTTGTATTCTAAAACTTTAAACTTTTCGGCATTATAAAAAATACACGAATATTCTGCAAATTCCCCATTTTCTCTTGGTAAACCAATAAATTTGTATTGCGGAAGATTTTCCAACAAATAATCTAATTGCATTTTCTGAACTTCCTGCATTCCTAAGAAATCAGGCTCGTAATAGCCTATTAATTCGGCTACTTTTTCCTTGCGAAAATCCCAACTGTTTTCACCATCATCAGCCGAACCCAAACGCACATTATAGCTCATCACACTCAAATCGTTTTGAGCCAAAACCATTGTGGAAATCCAAAGAAATAAAAAAACAAGCTTTTTCATTAGTCTACTTTTATAACTTCTGTTCTTTCGCTAATTCCATTGGCATTAAAGGCTTCAATTTGGAAATAATAGGTATCGGTTCTATCCATTCCTGTAAAGAAATAATCGTTTTTCCCATACACCATGATACTTCCGTATAATTTATCAGGCGATTTCCCGAAATAAATCACATAACCGTCTGCTAAATTGTTTTGTTTCCAACGAATCCAAGAACTTCTTCTTTCGCCAAATTTAGCTTTATCAGCGCGTAAAACCATGAAATTTTCCACTTTTTCCGGAGCTTTTCCATTTCCTTTCCCAAAAACACGGAAACCGCTCAAAGCAAATTTTCCGGTTGGCATTTTTAGGTTTTCCAATTTCAAATAGCGTGCTTTTATTGGCTTTGCCAATTCAATATAATCATGCGGAACATCTGTATTATTTTTGCTTTTATCTACAGCCAATTCCCATTTTTTACCATCATTGGATGCCCAAATTTTGTACTGATGAAATACACCTTGACTTTTTCCTAAGAATTCTACATCTTGATCGGCATAATTAATTTGGATTGCATTTACAGTAGAAACTTCACCTAAATCGGTTTGAAACCACTCGCCTTTTTCGCCTGTTTTTGCACTCCAATAAGTTCTCATGTCTTCATTAACCACATAATTAGGCGAATATCCTCCTAAAGTCGATGAAACTTGAACAGGTTTGTTGTAATTCAATAACATCCATCCAGCAAATAAACCTTTGGTAAAATCTTTTCCTTTCGCATATTCTGGAATAAAGGTTGGATAATCGCCGTAAGCTGTGTTACAATACATGACATCATCTTGATCGAAACCGGCTGGCCAAATCCCTAAACGTCTTTCAAAGTTGTTTTTTTGTCCCAAAATAATAGTAGAAACATGCCACCAATTCCCAAAATTATCCTGATACGTTGCGCCATGACCCGCACCACGTGCAAACCCACCCGGTTTATACGACAGCGGATTGTGCTGTTGATATGCAAAACCTTCCAACGGATTTGAACTCACGTAAACACCATCAGCATAACCACTAAATTCTGTTGCTGGCGCTGCATATTGTAGGTAATATTTGTTTTTGTATTTGGTTACCCAAGCACCTTCCATAAAAGGTTGCAAAAACGTATTATCGTTGTATTCGCCAAAACGTTCCCAACCATGATCTTCAGGCTTTAAAGTCAACATCGGTTTTACAAAACCATCTGATTGTAATGTTTTGGTATTTAATTCGGTTCCCATTAATGGAAATTCGTTACTTGAACCCCAATATAAATACAATTTATCTTTTTCTTCGTCGTATAAAAATCCGGGATCCCACGCTCCTACTTTTAGAGTATCGACAGCAATTTGCCAATCATCTTTTGTTGGGTTGGTACTTTTCCATATCGGGAAATCTTTTTCATGAGTTGAACCATAAACATACATCGTATCTTTCATGGTAAAAATTCCCGGCGCATTTAAATCGTGCGTGTATTTGTCATCCAAAAGAAACTTTCGGTATACAAATTTCCAGTGCAACATATCTTCGCTCCACCAATAACCTTCTTGATTGGTTGAAAACAAAAAGTATTTATTTTGAAAATTTACAATTACCGGATCGGCTGTGGCACGATGTTTTCCTTGAGCCGAAAAACTTTTAAATGGTGTATATCCGTAATCTACATTGATTGGATTACAAAAGGTTTTTTGCTGAGCTAAACTTAGAAAAGCAAAATGTAAAACGATTACTAAAATAATTTTTTTCATCTTTTTAGATCTTAAAAAAATACCCTTTAGCATTACTACCAAAGGGCACTTTCAATTTAAACTAAACAATTTATTTTACTAACTCAAATTTTAATTTCATTTGGGTATCCGAATTGGTTCCTACAAAAACTTCAAATTCTCCAGCTTCAGCAACAAAATCTAAATTAGAATTATAGAATTTTAAATCTTCCTCAGTCAATTCAAAACTGATGTTTTTTGTTTCTCCTTTTTTAATAGCTACTTTTTGGAAACCTTTTAATTCTTTAACAGGTCTTGTAACAGAACCTACTAAATCTCTGATGTATAATTGTACAACTTCTTTACCATCAAAATTCCCAGTGTTTTTCACATCAACAGAAACGGTAATTTTTCCACCTTTTGATAACGTATTTGACGAGACTTTAAAGTTAGAATAATCGAAAGAAGTATAACTTAAACCATATCCGAATGGGAATAATGGTGTGTTAGGAACGTCTAAATAATTAGAACGGAATTTTTCGAATTCACCTTTTTGTGTTTTTTCTAAACTTAAAGGTCTTCCTGTATTTTTATGATTGTAGAAAATAGGAACTTGTCCAACATTTCTAGGGAATGTCATTGATAATTTTCCTGAAGGATTTACTGTTCCGTATAAAACATCAGTAATAGCAGGACCCGCTTCAGTTCCAGGGAACCAAACATCTAAAATAGCATCTGCTAATTCATTTTCTTCTGTAATCGCTAAAGGACGTCCATTGAATAAAACCAAAACAATAGGTTTGTTCGCTTTTTTCAATTCTTTTAATAAATCTTTTTGTGCTTGCGGAATTTGAAGATTGGTTCTACTACTCGATTCTCCACTTAATTCTGCACCTTCACCTATTGCAAATACAATAACATCCGATTTTTTAGCAGCTTCTAAAGCTTCTGCCCAAAGCACTTCTTTCGCTCTACTATCGCTTGGCAATGGTTTTCCGAAGAAACCTGCTTTTTCAACAAAAGCAGGATCATAATCAAAATTACAACCCATAGCATAATTTACATTGGCTTGACCTAATTTAGCTTCTAAAGCTGTTCTTAACGTAATTGGCGTATCGAAATTAGTTGCTACACTCCAAGTTCCAGGCATGTGTTTTTGAGCAATTGCCAAAGGACCAACTAATGCTACTTTTTGATTGGCTTGTAATGGTAAAACAGATTTTGAGTTTTTCAACAATACAAAAGATTCAGCAGCAATATTTTGCGCAATTTGACGATTTTCTTTTGTAAAAATTTCAGTTTTAGCTCGTTTAACATCGCAATATTTATACGGATCATGGAAAAGACCTAAATCGTATTTAGCTTCTAAAATTCGTCTAACCGCAGCATCTAACTGTGCCATTGGAACTTTTCCTTCTTCAACAGATTTTTTAAGTGTAGTTAAGAAACCTTCACCCACCATATCCATATCAATTCCAGCATTCATCGCTAAAGCAGAAACCGCTTGTAAATCGCCCATTCCATGCTCAATCATTTCGTTGATTCCTGTATAATCTGTTACCACAAAACCATTGAATTTCCATTGGTTACGTAAAACATCAGTCATTAACCATTTGTTTCCTGTTGCCGGAACACCATCAATTTCATTGAAAGACGCCATTACTGAACCAACACCGGCATCAACAGCCGCTTTATAAGGTGGGAAATATTCGTTATACATACGAATGTGACTCATATCAACCGTATTATAATCTCTACCAGCTTCTGGCGCACCATATAAAGCAAAGTGTTTTACACAAGCCATAATAGTGTTGTTGTCCATTAAACTATTCCCTTGGTAACCGTGAACCATTGCTTTAGAAATTTGACTTCCTAAATATGCATCTTCACCTGAACCCTCTGATGCTCTACCCCAACGTGGATCGCGAGAAATATCAACCATTGGAGAAAACGTCCAGTTAATTCCATCAGCACTTGCTTCTTTAGCTGCAATTTGAGCCGATGTTTTAATATGATTCATATCCCAACTACATGATAATCCTAAAGGAATTGGGAACGTAGTTTCATAACCGTGAATAACATCCATTCCGAAAATCATTGGAATATGCAAACGGCTTTTTTCTACAGCAACTTTTTGCACGTCTTTAATACGTTCAACCGATTTTATATTGAATAATCCTCCTACTAATCCTTTTTCAATTTTTCCTCCAATATCAGAATTAGTTGCTTGACCAGTTGTAAATTCACCAGCACTTGGTAAATTTAACTGACCTATTTTTTCTTCAATAGTCATTTTAGATAATAACTCAGTTACTAAAATGTCTTTTGAAGGAATTGTTTTTTGTTTATTTTTCTTTTGAGCAAAAGTTGCAGTTGAAAGCAAAACTGTCGCCACAAAAAGACTAATTGTTCTTAGTTTCATTGGTAATTTTTAATTTATTCTGGTTTTAGTTCTTTTTCTGTTTTAACATCCATTCATAGATTTCTGGATTATCATACACTCTTGACCAACTGTCATGATTAGCATCATCAAAAATGGTTAACTCAATATCTTTGGCACAACCTTTCAATTTTTTATAAATATCAATCGAATAGCGTACATCAACTACATCATCAACTAATCCATGGAAAATACGCGTTGGGATTTCTCCAATTTTACAGTTTTCAATCATAGGTACACGATCTACAAAACCAGCAATTGGTACCAAAGCTGCAAACATATCTGGATGCGCAAAAGCTAAATTCCAAGCTCCCCAAGCTCCCATACTTAAACCTGTTAAGTAGATTCTTGATTCGTCGATATTTTTGTTTTCTTTGATTACTTTTTGAATTAATTGATACAATGATTCTGGTTCCCAATACACTTCTTTTGGACATTGAGGTGCTAAAACGTAAGCATCAATTTCGTGCGTTTTTAAATACTTAAACGGACCGTGAACTTTTACCAATTCTACATCTTCTCCTTTTTCACCAGAACCATGCAGGAAAATAATTAATGGCTTTTTCTCTTTTCCTTTAGGTTTATGCAAAGCATATTGATACGAATAATTTGTTGAAATCGAGGTTTCAAATTTGGCAGATACATCTTGAGCTAAAATATCATTAAATAAAAATAGGGCAATAAGGGCAATAATTTTTCTCATTAAAATCCGTGTTGAGTTGATGAAAATCCTAAGTTTTGTAAACCTGTTTTTACTTCTGGCGCTTGCATGAATAAATTCCATAATAATCCAGTTCTATGGTTTTCAATCATTGGTGCAATTGTACCTTGATCGATAGCCAAATATCTTTGAGTTACCCAACTGTATTTAGGTGAAAACGCATCATAAGGTCCGGCAACGCCAACATATTGATCTTTCTTTTCTTCGTATAAATATCTAAGAAAACGCATAGACTCTGTTGGTGTGTAGGGAAATGACGATAATGCTGCTGTAGGTGTAATGACACCAGTATCATTATTTGGCTGATGTGCAGTATAACCTGTAGAACCATCAGAATTACGCGTATAACTAGCCGTTAATCCCCAACATTTATTGCTGTAACCTGTAAAATTATTTGGGTTTGTAACACAATGTTGGTAGATAATATCTGTATGATTTTTATTTAAATTCCAATAATTCGCATATTGATCTGAAAGACCTCTTGGGTCTAAGCCTAAATACGAATAATGTGCCCAAAATAAAGGTCCGACAGTTCCATTTGCTCCGTTGTGATTAAAAATAAGTGGAATTCCAAATTTAGTTCCAGAACTTACGATGGCACCATTTCTAGCCCAAGCTTGGTGATAGGCTTCATTTGGAATACTATGAGTTGGTGAAGCTGCTCCCATAATATAAGCTGCTAAACATTCATTATATCCTTCTAATTTAAAGTTCATTTGCCACTCATAATTTGGTGACCAATGCCAGTATAATGCATTTTCTCCTTTTGTGTACCAATCCCATTCTACACCTTTCCATAAATCATCTGCTTTTTGGGCTAAAGCTTGCTCTTGAGTATTTCCATTTTTGAAATATTCGCGAATACAAATAAAACTTTCACATAAAAAAGCAGTTTCAACTAAATCTCCTCCATTATCCATTGTTCCGAAAGGAATTACGTTTCCTGTATTTCCATCCATCCAGTGTGGCCATGCTCCATGAAAACGGTCAGCATTGTCTAAAAAATTTAATGCTGTAGTTAATCTTGCAACAGCTTCTGTTCTAGGAACAAAACCTCTTTCAATACCAACTAAAATTGTCATAAGACCAAAACCTGAACCACCAGTAGTTACGATATTTTGATCGAAAGCAGGGTCATTCACAACATAACGTTCTCTAGCCAACTTGCTATTAGGATGAGCGTAATCCCAGAAATATTTAAAAGCATCGCGTTGTACTAAATTCATTAATTCGTCATCCGATAAAGGTGTTGGTTCTGGAGTAGTTGCACCATCACTATTTCCACTATTATCAGAACAACTTACAGAAGAAAAAAGCAAAAAAATAAAAATGTAGTTTAAAATTCTCATTTTGAAATTTTAAAATTTAGCCTGCCAATGATGACAGGCTAAAAAATTATAATTAGTTATTATTGGTATATAAATCTTGTACTTCACTTGCAGATAATGCTGTTGCATACAATCTAAATTGATCTAAACTTCCTTTCCATGAAGAAGATAACCAATCACCAGTAGTAAAACTAGACCCTGGACCACAACCAATTCTAAAACTAGTTACAGCTGAATTCATGAAATTAATTGGTCCATGACTTCCCCAAGTTTTAGTACCAATTGCAACACCATCTTTATAAAACGTTAAACCAGAAGTTGTTGCATCGTAAACAAATACTAAATGATGCCATTCGTTATCTAATAACCCAGGAATTGATGCTGCTCCTTCCCAAGTTAACCATGTATCTGCAGAAGCTGCACCTGAACCATTATCACCTGTTGCTACAACAACTTTAACAGCACATCCAGAATTATCTCCTTCTAATAATAAAAAGAAATTTGAACCTGACCAATGATATCCATTCTTAGCTGTAAAACTAAAAGGATACTCAGGACCATTTGCACCTGTATTATTTTTTGTTTGCCCATCTCTTTTTTCCCAAAGAGAAACTGTAAAGCTTTCTGCAACAGTTGCAAAGTCATTTGCATTTAAATACTTCAAAAATGAACCTGAAGCTCCGCTTTTAAATGCTCCAGAATTAACACCTTCTTCTTGAGAAACAGAATTATCAGGTGTAAAACAAGGATATCCTGATAAATCTTCTGCAAATTTAAATCTGATTAAATCTGCCTCCTTATCGAAAGGAACAAAAAATCTTAAATCTCCTGCAGGAATATTTGCTTCGTCTGTAGGATAATCTCCTAAAGCCGGTTCATCCATATTTTGGCATCCAACTAATAAAAAAGTTGTCGCAATAAATACGCTTACTTTTGATAAAACAATTGAATTTATTTTCATAATGAATATTTTTAAATTGGAACAGCTCAAAGAACTGTTCCAAAACAATTATTAATAATTTGGATTTTGAATTAAAACTCCACCAGACTGGTCTATAGCAGATTGAGGGATTGGATAATACTCGTTTCTAGCTTGGTAACCCAATGGTCCTAAAACTGTAGTAGCATCTCCCCAGCGAACTAAATCATAGAATCTTTCACCTTCCATAGCAAACTCAATTCTTCTTTCGTGCTTAATTGCATCTCTAACTGTTGCTTGGTCTGTCGATGTTACATCTGGTAATACCGTTACATTTCCTCCTCTAGCTCTAGCTCTAACTTGGTTGATATAATCAATAGCTGTTGAAGATTGTCCTAATTCATTTAATGCTTCAGCATACATTAATAAAACATCTGCATAACGCATAATTTTGATATTTGCCCAATGGTTTTTATTTTCAGAAAACTGAGATCTTTCACTTGGTAAACTATATGCTTTTTTATTCCAATAAGGTTGTGCTAATGGAGGAAAATCTGGCACTGTTAAACCATAACCATCTCCTTGACCTGAATAAAGAATAGTTGCATTTCTTCTAGGATCTCCAGTTTCAAAAGCATCTACTAAATTTTGAGTAGGAACATTGAAACCCCATCCTAAATCCCAAGAACCTGTACCACGTACTCCTTGAACTTCCCAATAATTATTTGAATAGTTAACTCCTGCTAAACGCAAAAATTGAATTTCAAAAACAGACTCAGTTGAATTATCACCATCTTGTAAAAACAATTCAACAAAATCATTATGTAAAGCATAACCATAAGTCATTACATCGTTTAATTGATCAATACAGTTTTGCCACTCTTGACGATATAAATATAATTTTGCTAATAATGTTTGTGCGAAACCTTTTGTTGCTCTACCAGGATAAGCAGACCAAGCCGTTGGCAAGTAATCTTTAGCAAACTCTAAATCGCTAATTATTTGAGCATCAACTTGAGCAACTGTAGATTTAGGAGCAATACCATCAGAAGGAACTTCAACTTTATTAAGGATAATAGGAACTTCACCAAAATCTCTTCTTAAATCGAAATAACAGAATGCACGCAGTGCCATTGCTTCTGCTTTAAAACCAAGGGTTGCATTATCTGGATTTTCAATTGCATCAATATCGGTAATAATATCATTGCATTCAAAAATAACGTTATAATGTCCTTTCCAATTCGCTAGAGTAATCCAAGTCTCTGTTGCATTATATTGAAAACCATCAAAAATATTTCCTTGTAAAGAAGCATCAGAAGAAGTACTTCCCTTCATAGCATCATCTGAGCGAATACTTTGAAAGAACAATCTTGGAATATTTGTAACCCCATCAGAAGTTCTCATTAAACCATATAGACCAAATGTTCTTTCTTCAAAACCACCACCTGGTAAATCACCTGCTGCGGCATTACCTAATGGTTTTCTATCTAAAAAATCATCATCACATGAAGCTACTCCTAATGCAAGTAAAGAAGCTAAAGCAAAGAATTTTATCTTATTTATATTTTTCATAATCAATTTTATTAAAAAGTAACATTTAAACCTACAGTAGTAATAACTGGAATTGGGTATGAACCATTATCTACACCAAATTGAGTTGGACTACCACCAAATTCTGGAGTAAATCCTGAATTGTTTCTCCAAGTCACCATATTTTGAGCATTTAAGAACATTTTTAAACTCTTAATACTTAATTTATCTAAAAATGAAGCATTAAAATTATATGCTAACTGAACATTTCTTAAACGTAAATAACTACCGTCTTCAACCATGTAAGTAGAAGCCATTGAATTATAACCAGAGGCATCATTAACTTGAGGTTCCCAATTTGAAGTTCCTGGTCCGTTCCATGCATTTAAGCGTGCTGTTCTATAGTTAAATTGAGCATATGTAGAACCATTACCCCAATTTCTATAAACTTCATTACCATAAACACCTTGAAAATCTAATCCTAAACTCCAATTATTATAATTTAAATTAGCTGAAAAACCATAAGTAAAATCTGGAGTTGGATTACCTATATAAGTTCTATCGTCAGCAGTAATTATACCATCACCATTTACATCTTTGAATTTTAAGTCACCTACTCCATAATTTCCAACATTACTTGTTGGCGACAACAATACATCTGCTTCAGTTTGATAAACACCTTCTACAATATAACCATAAAAAGAACTAATAGGTTGTCCTGCAATAGTTCTAGTAGGGTTAGAAAAATAGTCAAACCCATCATCATATAAACTCACTACTTTATTATTCATCGTAGTTAAGTTCCCTGAAATTGAATAATTAAATTTGTCGTTAACTTCATTTTTCCAAGAAGCAACAAACTCAAAACCATTATTTTTAACTTCACCTACGTTACCATAAAACTCATCCGTTGAAGTAGTAATATATGCCAATAAACCATCAGTAGTTTTATCATAATAATTTACTTCTAATGAGAATTTGTTATTAAAAGCAGTAGCTTCAAATCCTATTTCTTTTGAGAAAACTGTTTCCCATTTTAAATTTGGATTAACTCTGTAAGCTAAAATATTTGCAGGAACAAGATTTTCACCAAACACAGCACTTTGACCTGATACATAAAGTGGATAAGTTGGATAATGTAATGATGTAAATTGATTTCCTTGTTCACCTATTGAGCCTTTTATTTTTAAATAGCTTACATAATCATTTTTAAAGAAATTCTCTTTAGAAATTTCCCAAGCAGCACCAACAGCCCAGAAGTTTTGTGCTTTTCTAATTTCAGATGAATCATCACGTCTCAACGAAGCATTAACCATGTATTTTCCGTCATAGTTATAAAGAACACGACCTAAATAAGATAAAGTAGCTCTATCCCATTGAGAAGAATTTGACAATCTAGTTGTAGGATCTCCATATGGAAATACATTTAAATACCACCATCTTGGATCATTAGGAATTTGATTTGTATCCACTCCATCTGCATTATAATTTGGTGCATATTGAGAAACAGTACCACTCATAGCAGAAAAATATTCTTCATATCGAGTATGACCTGCTAATAAAGTTACATCGTGCTTTCCAAAAGTATTCTTATAAGATAATGTGTAATCTTGCTGTAAGTTTTGCTTATAATTGCTGTATTGATTAACTTTTGTTAATAAATTTGATCCATAAGCCGTTAAGTCGTCAGATTCTGCAGCATAAACATTAAAAACGGGAGTATATCCTCTACCTTTATTATAATCTAAATCAGCTAAATAAGCTCCTCTCAATGTAAAATGTTCTAAAAATTTTAATTCTGCATAAACATTTGCTACAAAACGAGTATCTCTATTTAATTGTGTACCATTTTTACCTTCCACTTCTAAAAGAGGATTCCCTAATTGCGCACCTCCCATTTCAGTAGGTAATTGATTATATACACCTAAAGCATTATTATAAGGTGCAACAATTGGAGTTGAATTTATTGCACTAGTAAAATTGCCTAATCTTGGTAAACGAGCATCTAAAAAGTTTAAATTAAGACCTAATTTTAAATTCTTTTTAAGTGTTAATTCATCATTTAAATTAGCTGTGAATTTTTTATATAATTCATTTTTCACTAAACCTTCTTCGTTTGAATATCCAAAACCAGCATATATTTTATTATTTTCTGTTGAGTTAGAAAATGAAATGTTATGATTATAGAATAATGCATTATCATTAGCTATAGTATCAACCCAATCAGTATCGGCAGTATATAAATTATAATAAGAGTAAGGAGCTATACCTTGATTTTCTCTTTGCATATCATATAAAGTTTTGAACTGAGAAGCGTTTGCCAGATCAGGTTGTCCTGTAATACTCTTAAAACCAACTGAAGTATTATAATTAATTAAAGTCTCACCTGTTTTAGCTCTTTTAGTTGTAACTAAAATTACACCATTTGCACCACGAGCACCAAATACTGATAATGAAGATGGATCTTTTAAAACTTCTAATGATGCAATATCACTAGGGTTAATGAAATCAATATTATCAGTAAAAATACCATCAACTACATACAAAGGTTTAGTTTGATATAAACTGATAGTTCCTCTAATACGTACATCTGGTTCAGAACCAGGTTGCCCAGAATTCACAACTTGTAAACCAGCTACTTTACCTTGTAATGAGTTAAGAACATTGTTATTTGGTTTATCAGCTACTTCTTCACCTTTAATACTAACTATTGAACCAGTTAAATCTCGTTTTTTTGCAGTACCATAACCAATCATTACCACGTCTTCAAGTTGTGTAACACTTTCCTTTAATACTGCTTGCATATTTTGAGCAGCTTTCATTGTTAATGTTTCAAAACCAATAAAAGTGAAAACAATATCTTCACCCTGCTTTGCTTCAAGAGCAAAATTACCGTCAAAATCTGTTGTGGTATATTTATCAGATTGAGAGGCATGTATGGTAACACCTATTAAGGGATTACCTTGATCATCCACTACATTACCTTTTATCTCTTGTGAAAAAGAAACAAATGGTAAAATGAGTAATGAAATAAATAATAAAATTTGTCTCATTTGTAAAATTTTGTTAAGGTTTTATAGGCTAAAATTACAACTACAACGTTGTATTAACAATTTTTTACCACACTACATTACTACATCAAAATACATCATATTTTATTTAAAATATTTAATATCAATTATTTACATAAAAAAATAACACTCAAAAAGAGTGTTATTAAATATAAATTTGATGTATTAATGATGTGTTATAAAAACGTAAAAAAAAGCTATAAAAAAATAATATTTTAATAAAAAATTATCACTTAAAATATATTATTCATAAACAAATTTAGGTTAACTGATGGATCTAAATCAAGCTTTTTACGCAAGCGATAACGATGTAATTCGACTCCTCTATAGCTTATATTCATTAAAGGAGCAATCTCTTTGGAAGATAAATTCATCTTTAAATAGATGCATAATTTGATATCTTTTGAAGTAAGATTTTGATATCGTTTTGATAATTCTTTGACAAAATCTTCATTGCTTTTAAGTAGGTTATCTTCAAAAGACTTCCATTCGTTCTTATTTAATGAATTGATTTTTATCGCTTTACCTATTTTATTCTTTAAACTTGATGTAGTAGTTTCTGTATCTAAAATATTTTGAATACTTTCTATTAACTCTGTTTGTTTCACAATAGATAAAGACTTACTTGCCAATTCATTTGCTTTCACTTGTACTTGATTTTCAAGTAAATGTTTTTCGTATTCTTGAAGTTTAATTTTATTATCAGCTTCAATCTCTAAACGAAGAATTTCATTTTTATGTCGTAATTCCTCTTCCTTAAGCTTTAATTTTTGATAATACTTTATTTTATTCCATTTATAATACAAATAAAATATACCTGAAATTAATAAGAAATATACCAATTTCATCCAAAATGAAAAATACCAAGGATTTAGAACATTGAAACTATATGCTGCTATTTTATTAAAATCACCATCATTTGAATTATAAATGGTTATTGTATGGCTACCACTATATAAATTTTTTAGATCAATAAATCCATTTTCTAGAGTTTGTAGTTCTTCATCGTCAACTTTATAATATAAGAGTGTTTTATTGCTTCCAAAATATTCGGAAATAACATATACTTTTAATTGCTCTTTATATGAAATATTATCACCTTCATTAACTATCCCATTTTCTGAATTGAACGCTTCAATTCTAATTTTTTGGTTGCGATTTTTCGTTTGAATAGAATCTATCATTAAAAAACCATCATCCATATTAACCAAAAACTTATTATCTACTTGAAAAATCTTTGTTTCATTATTGATTAGCTTTCCTTGATAATAATCTAAAGGAATTGGTGTCCAAACAAAAGCATCTTTAACTTGGTTAATTATGTATAGAACTCCATTTTTATTTATTAAAAAATGACTATCATCTATACTTATAAGCTCTTGAACATTTTTAAAAGCTTTATTAAACTGATCATTTAAAATTAATTTGTCGTTTACAATATCTAAAGAGTACCAAGAATTGTTAATATAAAATAATTCAGTCCCTTTATATTGAAACAGTTTTACATTATAATCATTATCAATTTTATTTTCTTCTGAAAGATTTGTAATTTTTTTGATACTGTTATCGCGATTCAATTCTAATTTAAATAAACCTCGATAACTATCGGTATAAATAAAAATGTGTTCGCTTATTTGTAGAAAATCCTTTACTGGTTTTGTTCTATCATTAATTTTAATAGCTTTAGAAAAATCTCCATTTACATATTTATACAATCCGGTATAATTTGATTGAATATAATCGTTTGAATATTTATCTTTTTGTAGTTTCCAACCTCCAGTTAAATCATTAATCCTTTTATAACTTTCATTGGCATATAAAAAAGTTCCTTCGTTGTGTCCAATTATATAATCATTATTGATTTTTAAAACATTCCAAACTTGACCTTGAGAATTTGAAATTAGTCTAATTTTTTTATCATTAGCTTCAAAAACACCATGATTTGATCCAATTAAAAATCCATTATTATATTTTGCAAGCGCATAAACTGTTCCTAATTGGCCTGAATAATCAGCAAAAATTTTATAGGGAGAATTTTGAACAATATGAGAAATCCCATTATCTAAGCCAAGCCAAATATTTTTTTCTTTATCTACAAATACATTTAAAACTGAATTATTTTTTAAAACATTTGACCTGTTTATATTGTAGAAATATTGCGAATTTAAATCAACTACATACAATCCGTTAAAAGCTGTTCCAATAAATAGCTTATGATCTAAAATTTTGGCAGAAATAACAATTTGAGATTTTAATTTTTCGTTGATATCATGCGTCCAAGGAATTGCATTTCCATTATTTTTACTAATAAAAACACCATTTTTTTGGGTGAAAATATAAATATCGTTTTCATTCTTTTCAATACCGTGGACAATATTATCATCTACTGCAGAAAAATAATCAACTTTTTGAAAATCGTTATTTTTAAACTTATAAACACCTTTTCTAACAGTTGCAACATAAATTTCATCGTCTAAAACAAAACAATAGGAAATTTGTGAAGGAAAATTAATCTTCTTAATTGCTTTACCATTATCTACAAAAAGTTCATTAAAAGATTGAAAATACAAAGTTTTACCAACGTTAAATATTTTCCATATTTCTTCACTATTTGTGTAATTTTCGAAAACTTTTTTTGGTCCAGAAACAGAAGTATAAACCATTTTTCCGTCTACTCTTTTCCAATATCCAAATTCATTATAAGACCCTGTATAAATTTTATCTTCAAAAGAGTAAACTGATCGAATTATAGACTGATTTGGTAATGTATATTTTTCCCATTTAACACCATCATATCGCAATAAAAAACCATTATTAGCGAAATACATAGCATTATCTTTTCCTTGAGTAAGATTCCAAACTTGATTATCACCATTATAATCTTGCTTAGTATAATTTTTTACTAATGGTAAAACTTCTTGTGCTTTAATTACTAAAGTAAAAAACAGAAAAAATATATAAAGGAAAGTTCTTTTCAACATAATGTGCAAAAATCTATATCAAATATAAATGAAGTAAGGTAAATATCAAAAGTAGAGTCCTATCAAAAACAAAAATCCTGATTGTTACAATCAGGATTTCATTATTATTTTTTAATCTTTATTTTCCATCTACATAATCTTGTAGATAATCAAATCGTGGTGTAAGTTTTCCATTTTCGGTAATTTTTGCTCTTTCTAAAATACCATCCGCATCATTATTAAAAAAAGCTGGAATTACTTTATCTAAAAACACTTCTCCAAATCCTTCACTTGCGTCTTTTGGTAACTCACAAGGTAAATTATCAACTGCCATAACAACAATTGCAGCTGGATGCGTAAATGGAACTTCTTTATGTTCGCTTGGCAAGTAACCGTAAATTGGCTCTGCTATTGTACTTGAACGTATTGTACAAGCAACAGGACCATCAATATCACACGAAATATCAGCTACTACTTTTAATTTACATTTTGGCGAACGCAACATTTCTCTGGTTAAGATAACTGGAGCATTATTACCATAAAAATGTCCTGCCATAAAGATATCAGATACATCAGAATACTTTTCAAAATCTGAAGTATACTCTAACGGATTATTATAAAAATCATATTTATCTAGAACTCTTCCGTCTTTACGTTTATTGTAATCTAAAACATCTATTTGGGTGTAAACGGGTTGATCGTAACTTTTACTTATATAATCCTCTGGAGAAACTTGTTTTATTTTCATTGCATCAAGCACTTCCTTAGCGCCATAAGCAACCTTTCCACTTCCTGTTAAAACAATTTTAATATTTGGTAATCTATTCTTACGTAATCTTTCAATCAAAGCATTTTGATCTGGTAATGTTTCAGCTTTAGGAATATCAAATAATTCATATTTAATTCCAAAAGCTCTAATACCATTATAGGCACCAACAATTCCAGCGTAACGTCCAAATCCAATTAAGCGGGAATTATTTTCATCAACAATTGTTTCATGATCGAATAATTCTATGTTTTTTTCTAAAACCGATTTAAGTAATTTTCTATTATAGGGCTGCTTTTTAATAGTATGAGAAAAGAAAAAATATTTTTTATTTGGAATAAGTGCTTCAACAGGAACTTCTTTTACTCCAATTAAAACATCACAATCTAATAAATTTTCAGAGATTGAAATTCCTTTTTCGATATAAGCATGGTCGTTAAAAACTCTTACATCAGACGATTCTACAACAATTTCAGCTTGTGGATATTTTGTTTTAAAATTTACTAATTCATCAGGAGAAAAAACAACTCTTCTATCAGGAGGATTTTTTCGCTCTTTAATAATTCCGAATTTCATTTTTTAGGTGTAGTTTGATTGTACCGCAAATATAACATTCGCAAAAGGTTTCTGCAATATTTTTTTATTTTCAATTAAAAACAGTAATTTTGGATCAGAAATTGCTTTACTGATAAATGATTTATTTACAGTTGCACATTAAAAACTGGGGTCGACTGGTTTTGACAGCGAGTGGAATTGATTAGTAAGCACGCCGAGCCAAGTATGGTAGGCTCGTAAATATCTGCTATACAAACTTTAAACGGCGAAAATAATTACGCTTTAGCTGCTTAATCTGAATCATAGTAAGATTTGCCTAGTTCCGACAAGGTCGGAAAGCTAGATTCTCCTCAAAAGCCTTGGTTTATGGCGCTTGGTTATGGAGAACCGTAAAAGTAAACCTAGAAGTGGTAAAGCTTTAAATCCACTTTGACATTTGTAAAGCTAAGCTAAAAGTGACCGTTTTCAGTCTAGCTTTTAGTCGAAAATCTAAGTGAAGACTAAGCGTGTAGAAAGCTCTTCGATTGCTTGTTTGGACCCGAGTTCGATTCTCGGCGACTCCACTAACAACAAAAAAAGCCACTCAACTGAGTGGCTTTTTTTGTTGTTTTATCTATCGTTTTAATGAAAAATGTGCTTTAAACTCTTTCATTATTCCGTTCTCTTCATATTCTAAACTAAACCAATAATCTGTCGATGGTAATGGTTTTCCATTTAAGGTTCCATCCCAACCATTCCCTTGGTTGGCACCTAAGGTATTTATCTGTTTAATTAATTTACCATATCTGTCAAAAATGTACAACTTGGCATTCTCCTGTTCTAATCCTATTATATTCCATGTGTCATTATAGCCATCTCCGTTTGGTGTAAAGAATTTTGGATAATCTACTACCAATACCGGAATCGTAAAATAGGTACAACCTTGTGTATCTACTACTGTTATGGTATGTGGTCCTGCTGATACTCCCGTAAATACATTAGAACTCTGGAACTCACCTTCATCTAATTGATATTCTAAAGTTCCATTTCCATCTG
>JAIXHM010000020.1 GCA_030145825.1 Flavobacterium sp. | reverse complement strand
TGGGAATACTTACAATAAATGTGTTGATGAGAGTTTAAAGTCAAATTTTGAAAGTCAGACTTTTGAAGATAATAATATTGATAGTGAAGATGTTCCTTTTTAGAATTTGAATAATTCTACAAGTTCCACATTTAAAGCTTTAGAAACTTTTTCAAGAGTTGTAACAGTCATATTAGTTCTTCCAGCTTCCAATCTACTCATGTTACTTTTGTCATAATTGATTTTAGCAGCCAAATCCTGTTGAGATAAATTTTGCAATTCCCTCAGTTCTTGGATTCTTTTACCAATCTTTTTTAGTGTATTATTTTCAATTTCAGACAAATCAGAGTTGTGTTTTATGACAAGTCAAAATTTGTGTTATTTTTGCTAAGTTGGTTATCATATATAACAACTCAATTATATTCAATGAAAAGAACTTATAAAATTTGTGATATATTAAATTTCTTACTTAGAAAGTACATTTATAGACATGAAAAAAACTTTGATATAGATAAGATAAATGATGAAATGCTATTAAATAACAGAATTGAATCAATAACAGAATATGTTTATAGTAAGAAAAATTTCATTTGCTTAACTCTGAAAAAAGAGTTGTTAATTAAAACTCTTAAAACATATAACAATAAAGGATTCTTAATTAAAGATGAGTTTTATAACTACAAAGGAAATCATTCTTTAATTGTTGAATATAAGTACAATCAATTTAATAAAGTTATTGAAAAGCTCTATGAAAATGGTAAAAACAAAACATTTGAAACTTACACTTACGAGAACAACCATTTAAAATCAATTATTGAGAGAAATTTTCAAGGGGAAGTAGTAAGTCAAGAAAAATTCTCATATGATAGTAAAAGTAATTTAATTAAAAAAATAACTGAATTTACCGAAGAGATATTTGATTATGACAATGAAAACAGATTAATCTCTAAATTAATTTATGCAAATAACGAATTAAAAGAAAAAGAGATAATCAATTACTCTTCAAATTTAATTGAGAAAAAATCAAACAATTATTTTAATAAAGATTTCAGCTTATTAAGGTCTAAACATTCATTAGATAATAATAAAATAATTGAAACTTTTGAGTTTAATGTTAATCAAAATTATTGTAGTGAAAAAGTTATTATTTATAATAATCTCGGTAATAAAACTAAAGAATTTTCTATTGTTAATAGCTATAATGAAAATAGAATTGAAGGAGTTGAAATTGAATACATTTACGATTTAAGAGGGGAAATACTTTGTGAAAAAAGAATTAAATCAAAATCTGAGAATTATGTTTTTGACTTAAACAATATAGCAGAAATGCAAAGTATTTATAAGGAAGATTACAAATTTGAACCAAAAGGTAATTTCAGAAAATGCATCACCCCAAGCAAGAATCTCACTATTCATGAGTATGTTCATCAATTTGATTATGAAAACAATGTTACTCATATAAGTCATTATATAGATAAAACATTATTTCAAAAACAAACACTAAACAATTTGGAAACAAACAATACAGACAACAATTTAAAAATAATCAATATTAAACGTTTTAATTAAGTAACAATGAAAAAAATACTCTTACTCTTAACAAATCTAATTTTGTTAATCAATTTTTCAAGCTGTAGTAATGATGAAAATAGTTCAAACTTAACTACAGAAGAACAAGCAATTATTGGAGTTTGGAAGCATACCGCTTATGGTCATGTTAACTCTAATGGTTCTGAAACTATAACAGATATTAATAGTCAATGTTTAAATACCCACACATTCACAGAGGATAAAAATATTAATTATAAAAGTTATGCTTCATGCACAGATGTTGAAATTGAAGATGGTACTTGGGCATTAGCAAATGGTTTATTGACAAGAACTTTCCCTCAAAATGTAACTGTAGTTCAAAACCATAATATAACTTTTATAAATCCTGATAAAATAAAACTTTTCCAAGTTGGTAATACAACAGACTTTTTAATTTATAAAAGAGAAGGAAGTACTTTAACTGATTCAGAATATAATATTGAAGTTACTGGCAACTATCAAACTGATTGGTGTAATGTTACTAACAATACAGCCAAAGTAACATTTGAATTTATTCAGGATAATAATGTGGTTGCAACACAAAATGAGCAGAGTAATGTAGAACAATCACTTAGTGTAAATAGAAACTTAACAGGTAATGTAATTGGTGTGAAATTAAAATTAACCGATTACAATCCTAATAATTTGAATTCAGCACTTGGTGATGGATTTGAAAGTTTACATGTAAAAGTACAAGGTAATCAAACTCAAGACATATATGTAGATGCAAATCCTAATCATTGGTTAGTAAGTTGTACTGATATTTGTTATGAAATTGATATACTTTTCAATACCAGCAGTAAACAAATATCAGTAAATAGTTTATGGCATTAGAGTTTAAATAAACATTCATTTAGCCACCTTTAAGGTGGTTTTTTTATATCAAATTATGAAAGAATTAAATATACCTTTCAGATTGAATATGCAATTTGAGAATTGGGAATTTGATTTGGATTTTCTACCAAGTAGAATAAAAGGATATGATAGCTTTAAGTACAGAAAGAAATTAAATACTACCTATTTTATAAACAACATCAAGAAATTTGAACTATTGTTTAATGCTGATATTTTAACCGCAGTAATAATCAACCTAAATACATCATCTTTGCCTTTGCTGGTAAACCTGAAAAAATTGATAATTGAAAATAATAAAACTGAGATTATTAAAATAGAAGAGATTGAGTGTTACAAAAATGGTAGGTATATTTATTATGTTTCTGAAAATAGAAATATGGTAATTTATGGTAAGCCAAGATTTATCCAAAAACATTTACTAAATTTGCTCCATAATTGAGGCATCAATTTTAGTGGTTTTGAGATGGTCAAGGCTTACTTTTAGGCTAACAAGAAAATATCGAAGTTGTAAGGCATTGATATTTAACCAAGAAGTGTCACTGGTTCGAGTCCAGTTCCCGCTACTAAGTAAGCCACTCAAAACTGAGTGGCTTTTTTTATTTCAAAAATTTAACAATTAAAGATAAGTAAATTTTGCTTATCTTTTTTTATAGAATTTAATATATGCGTCTGATTGTAAGTTTTGTAAAATATATTAAGGCTGTCTAGATTTATTTTAAATTATATTTTTTCGAACGAATTAATATTAACATAAATTAACAAAAAACCACATTGTTTAGGCCTTAAAACCGCATTTCATCAAATGATTTATCTGTTAATTTTGGTAAATGTAGATTAATGTCGTAGAATCAATAAAATTTGATTATCTCATTAATATTGGTTCCCTAAAAAATCCTAACAAAAGAGTAGATTCTTTAACCTAGGAATAAAAATATGTTATAATTTATTAAATCGCTTTTTTTTTGAAGAATAAAGAATAGATTAAGTAGATGAATTATTTTTTACCCCAACATCGAGCTATGCAAAAAGAATTAAACATATTAATTGTAGACGATCATCCATTAATAATTGATGCTTATGTCAACATTCTTGAGGTTACTTTAGATAATTATAATTTAAAATTTCTTAGATGTACGAATGCAAGAGATGCATTAACGCAAACAAGGCTTAATTTTTCGAATAACAAAAATATTGAATTAGCAATTTTTGATATCAATATTCCTCAATGTGAAGAAAAAAGTATTTATGATGGTTGTGACTTAGCACTGCAATTTAAGGAGATATTTCCAAATTCAAAGATTATTATGATTTCAATGCACTCTGAAGGATGTATTTTGTATAAGATAATTAATGAGATTAAGCCACATGCTATTTTAAATAAGTCAGATTTGAATCTCGAAACACTAGCAAATGTTATTGAAAAAGTTTTAAATAATATTAAGATTTATTCTAACACTGTGAAATCCTCATTAGATGCATTCTATAAAAATAAATTTAATCTTGATAATATAGATAGTGATATTATAAGACTTATAGAAAAAGGCGTGAAAACTAAAGATTTACCAAAACATATAGGTATATCTTTAAGTGCAATTGAAAAAAGAAAAAAATTAATTAAATTTTATTTATTGGATAAAGGAAAGGGAAATGATAAGACATTAATTGAAAATGCAAAAAAAATAAACTTAATTTAAAATCCGCAACATTTAGCTTTAGAAACCGTAATAAATAACTAAAGGAATGAAATACTTTAGTACTCGATAAAGCACTCATTTTTTAATTATAAATTAATTGGTTAACATAATTAAAAAACGATTTTTTTCATTCACAAAAACATTATTAATTATGAATTCAGAAGTAGTTTTTTTTCGTTCTCATTTATTGATAAATAAATTATTCAATAAAAGCACAAAAATAAAAATTGAAGAAATAAAAAGAATTGAAATCGTTATGGATAAGAGTAGGTCTAAAATTGTATTTTTAACTTTATACATTTCTTTAATTATATTAGTTTCAATTCTTTCGGCTTATTTTCCTACTCATCTATCTATTTTATTGGTCTTGTTGATTTATGTATTAATGTTTCATTTTTTAAACTTAAATGATCATTATTTAATAATTGATAGTGTCAATAAAAAATCTATAAAGGTTCGAGTAAAAAAACAAGATGTTGAGAAGGCTATTGAGTTAATAGATTCTGTGGTCTACCGAGATTACATAAGACATACAAATGCATTCAATTATAACATGAAAATAGTTAATTAGTCTTAATAACTCTATTTTTTGTTCCAAGTTAATTATTATTTATAAATGGTATTACTTATAAAATAAAAAAGACATCATATATGATGTCTTTTTTATTAGTAAGAAAGTTGTTTTAAAACAGCTTATTTAGTTGCTTTAATATCAACACTTATTTCAATATCTTTACTAATCATCCATTCTGCAGGATCAGCTTCATTTGTTCCAAACTTAATTCCCCATTCAGCACGATTTACAGTAAAATCAGCAAGAATAGTTACTGTGTTATCAACTACATCAATTTTAGCTGGAAAAGAAACATTTAAGGTATTTCCTAATAATGTTAAATTACCACTTAACATTTTGTTTGCATCTTTTACACCTTCACCTTCTGCTAAAGGCGCAGCTAAATCTTCAACTTTACTAATTTTAAATTCAGCAGTTTTGTTGTTTTCAACGTCAAAGAAATCAGCATTTTTTAAGTGTGCTTCAAGATCAGTAGCTTTTTTTCCTTCTTCAGTTACAGAAGCTGGATCAACTTTTAACGATTGCATATCAATTACAAAACTACCTGCATTAACGGCATCACCTAACACCGAAATTTCTCCATTTTGGATACTTAAAGTACCCCAACGTGGTGCAAAACCACCTTTGTGAAATGCTTTCCATTTTACAACTGAAGCAGTTGTATCTACTGCAAATACATTTTCTGTAGTTTCTGCAACTTCTTGTTCAGCTGATGTTGTAGTTTCAGTAGATTTACCACCACAAGATACCAAAATTAAACCAGCTGCTACTAAAGCGAATAAACCATTTTTTTTCATAGTTCTAATATTAATTATTTTTTAAGTTTTACAATTGCAAATTACGGAATTTGAGTTTAATTAAAAAGTTAATCTAGGTTAAGAAATTTAAAAACAACTATTTTACTGAGCTTCAAATTAAAATTACATTACATGATACTCTACTTCTAATTTTAGCATTGTTGTAATATTTGAACTACCTTTGCATTATAAATTATAGATTATGAATCACAAAGCAGGTTTTGTTAATATTATAGATTTGATATTAAGAGGAGAATGTCCAGTGGACATTCGGCTTAAAATGTTAACCTTAAAAACTAAAAATCATGCATAAGGCAGGCTTCGTAAATATTATTGGCAATCCTAACGTAGGAAAGTCTACTTTAATGAACGCATTGGTGGGCGAACGTTTGTCTATTATTACTAGTAAAGCACAAACAACTCGTCATAGAATTCTAGGAATTGTAAATGGAGACGATTTCCAAATTGTATTTTCTGATACACCAGGAATTATAAAACCCGCTTATGAATTACAAAGTTCCATGATGGATTTTGTAAAAAATGCTTTTGAAGATGCCGATGTTTTAATTTATATGGTTGAAATAGGAGAGAAGGAATTAAAAGATGAAGCTTTTTTTAAGCGTATTATTCATGCTAATATTCCTGTTTTATTATTATTAAATAAGATTGATAAATCGAATCAAGAACATTTAGAAGAGCACGTTAATTTATGGAAAGAAAAAGTGCCAAATGCAGAAATTATTCCTATTTCGGCCTTAGAAAAATTCAATGTACAAACGGTTTTTGATAGAATTATCGATTTATTACCAGAATCACCACCGTTTTATCCGAAAGATGCTTTAACAGACAAACCAGAGCGTTTCTTTGTAAATGAAATTATTCGTGAAAAAATATTATTAAACTACGATAAGGAAATTCCTTATGCCGTAGAAATTGAAACGGAAGAATTTAAGGAAGACGACGATATTATCCGAATTCGTGCCGTTATTATGGTAGAGCGCGATACCCAAAAAGGAATTATTATTGGTCACAAAGGAGCAGCTATTAAAAAAGTAGGAATTCAGGCAAGAGAAGATTTAGAAAAATTCTTTGGAAAACAAATTCATTTAGAAACTTACGTAAAAGTAAATAAAGATTGGCGTTCAAACGAAAGACAGTTAAGACGTTTTGGATACAATCAAAAAAAATAAAAAGAAAGCCTGATACATTTATCAGGCTTTCTTTTTAAAAATGAATGAAGATTTCGTTTTCTACTGTATGAATTTTTGCTTCCATTTTAAATGCTTCTAGTATATTTTCTTTAGTCAAGACTTCGGTTTTATTCCCAGATGCAATTACTTTTCCTTGGCTAAGCAACATAATTTTATCGGCAAATTTAGCCGTCAAATTCAAATCGTGTAAAACACCAATAATCACAATATTATTCTCTTTTGCCATTTCTTGCATCTTATACATAAAACTATACTGAAAATGCACATCTAGAAATGTAAGAGGTTCATCTAAAATTAAATAGCGTGTTTTATTTTCTTCGGAAAACCAAATTTGAGCCAAAACACGAGCAAAATGAACACGTTGCATTTCGCCTCCACTTAAAGTCAAGTAATTTCTATCTACAAAATTTTCCAATTCAAAAAACTGAATAGCTTCGTTACAAGCTCGTTTGTCTTTTTCCGAAGGATAATTATTAAAATGCGGATATCTTCCCATCATTACAATATCACGAACAGTTAAGGGAAAATTTAATTTACTATTTTGCGATAAAACGGCTCTTACTTTTGCCAATTCCGAAATAGATAAAACTTCAGCATCATAATCTACTGTTCCTTTTTGGTTCAACTTCAACTGACCGCAAATTGCTTTTATAAAAGTTGATTTCCCGGCGCCATTTGGACCAATAATTAATGATATTTTTCTAGCTTCAAATGCTTCCGAAATATTTTCTAGAATTACTTTATTGGCAATACCAACAGATAAATTTTTAGTTGTAAGCATATTAAAAAAAGTAATTAGATTTTCGCAATAAAATAATAAATACTGGAACTCCTACGAATGAGGTTACAATTCCAATTGGTAGTTCAGCTGGACTTAACAATAATCGCGCAACTAAATCGGCAAAGCAAAGAAAAATAGCACCAAATAATGAACCGAAAATAATTAGTTTTCGAATATCGGAACCACTTATCATTCGTATAATATGAGGAACAATTAATCCCACAAAACCGATAACTCCAACAAATGATGTAGCAACCGAAACCATAATAACATTAATGATTAAAACTTGATATTTTAATAAATTTACGTTGATTCCTAAATAGCTAGCTTCGTCGTTTCCAAGAATTAAAGTATTCAATTTCTTTCCTAAAAAATAAGACAATAGTAAACCTACAATAGAAAATATTGCAACTATTTGAACCGCTTGCCAATTGGCTCCTGAAAGTGTTCCTAAATTCCAAAATGTAATAGAACGTGCTTGTGGATCACGAGCTATATAAGACAGAAATCCAATTCCACTTAAAAACAATGCGTTAACCGCCACACCTATTAACAACAAAACCGTTACTGAGTTGTTGTTTCCGTTAATTTTGGATAACGAGAAAACCAAAAATGTTCCAATTATTCCACCGATACAAGCAATTAATGGTAACGAAATATTGTTAGTTGCAAAAGCAAAAGTATTTCCCAATACAATAAAAAATGAAGCGCCAAAAGCTGCTCCACTTGAAGTTCCTATTAAGCCAGGTTCTACGATTGGATTTCTAAATAGTGCTTGAACCAAAATTCCTCCTACTGCTAATGTAGCACCAACTAAAACACTTAGAACTGATCTTGGTAATCTTATATCAATAAAAATTCGTTCGTTCAAGGTTGTAAATTCATTTCCATTGAAGAAATTAGAAAACGAGGATAAAATCTCATCAAGTGAAATTTTAACTGCTCCCAATCCTATGGATAATAAGAAAACCACAACTAGCAATAATAGTAGCGTAATCAATAAAAAGCTATCTCGTTTTGTAAAAAACATTATTGATGAATTAATTTTTGAATGAGTTGAATGTTTTGACCTGTTCTTGGACCTAAATACACCAAATCGTGTTCTTCTATTCTGTAAATTTTCTTGTCTTTGTAGGCTTTTGTACTTGAAACTCCAGGTAATTCTCCTATTTTCTCATAAGAACCTCCCAATTTATCATAACCAAAATCGGTAATTAAAATTACATCAGGGTTTGCAGCTGCTACAAGTTCAGGAGAAAGATGTTTCATTCCTTTTTCTTCATTAATAGCAATTTCGCCACCAGCCCATTCTAGCATTTTACCACCAGTACTGCTTTTTGTCATTACTAAATATACATTTGATGCTTGACCGTAATGTATAACCAAAACTCTAGGTTTATTTGTGAAAGAATTAGTTTTTTCGATAGCTGTATCAAATTCTTTTTTCAACTTAACACAAAGAGAATCGGCTGCTTTTTCTCTTTTAAAATAACGACCCATTTCATGAATTAGAGAATCGACTCCTGCAATGGTTTGCTCATACTTACCAAATTGCTTCATCGGAACTTTCAACTTCTTTAATTGATCAACCACAGTTTCCGGACCAATATTATCGTCTTCAATTATGATTGTTGGTTTGTTAGCCAAAATAGCCTCTAAACTCAATGCTCTATGATAACCAACTGTTGGTAATTCTTTTAATTCTGCTGGATAAGTACTTGATACATCAACAGCAACTAAATCTTTTTGAGCACCTAATGCACAAATAATTTCATTGTATTGTTTTGCTATGCAAACAATTCTTGTTGTAGCTTCCTGCTTTTTATCTTCCTTAGAAAACCTTTCGCAACTCGAAACAACAAGCAACAATACTAAATATTTTATAGCTTTCATATTATCAAAATAAAGAGCGGCATAAAACCGCTCTTTTATTAATTAGAATGTATATTTTAAATTTA
This sequence comes from Flavobacterium sp., assembly GCA_030145825.1. Classification (GTDB taxonomy): domain Bacteria; phylum Bacteroidota; class Bacteroidia; order Flavobacteriales; family Flavobacteriaceae; genus Flavobacterium. The sequence goes on along the minus strand of JAIXHM010000020.1, from coordinate 16,045 downwards.
ATCCACCAAAGAAAGTTGCATTATAAGGTGCTGGTAAATAAGCATCTGGCAACTGGTTAGAGAATACCATTTGGTAATATTGCGTATTCGTAATATTGTTTACACCAAAAGAAGCATCTAACGATAAGTGGTTAGTAATATTTCTTTGGTAACCAAATTTAGCATTTAACAAATTATAACTAGCTGTTTCATAATGAACCATATTAGGATCAGAAGCAGTTGCTGGAACATAACTGTAGAACATGGCATCTCTGTAGTTATAAGTTACATTTCCATAGAAACCATACTTAATAGCAAAGTCAACACCTGCATTAAATACTACTGGAGGCGTTCCTAAAACTTTTTCATTAGAAAAATCAAATGCAATATTATAAGATCTTTGATAGATGTAGTCTTTATATTTAAAATCTGAATACGTAACATTTGCAAACGGACTTACGCTTTTAAAGAATCCATTTTCGTTATTAATTAATTCGTATTTCACAGAAGCTTCAATTCCTTTGTGAATTTGCTCTCCAGCATTTACAATATAAGAATATAAAGTTGCTGAATTTGTTGCATTTGGAACTGCTACAGAAGTCATTTTGTCTTTAAAGTTTGTTTGGAAAACTGCTAATTCGTAAGTCAATTTGTTGTTCATTAAAGTACCTTTTGAACCAATTTCAAATTGTGTTCCAACTTCTGCTTTTAAATCTTTGTTCACTTCGCCAGTGTAAGGAATGTAAAAATAAGAACTTACTGGTGCTTTGTAACCTTTGTTGTATGAAGCATATACAGAAAATGTTTTGTTGAAAACCTTATTAATTGCAAACTTAGGAGATATCATGTCGTTATAAGATGCAGTTAAAGTACTTGGACTCATTCTGTCTTGTGATTCAATTCCCATATAACTACTTCCCACTCCTGCAGTAACAGAAAAATCGTAAGGCATGTTCAATGTCCATTCTGTAAATAAATGATTAGTTTTTGAAATAGAATATCTATTACTTCTTTGAGTGCCAATTATATTGTAACCATCAGGATCTGCTGTATTAGTTGTCATTGCATAACTAATTGCTTGTGAATTTTGTTGTTGCATTTCAACTCCTGTAATGCCTGAAAGTTTAAATGCTGTACCTAAGTCGAAATTTAAATTGAAAGCTGTTCTAAATCCATAATTTAAAGCAGATTTATCGGTCCAACCACCAGCAGAACTTACATCGCTTGTTACACTTGAACCAAAAACAGAGAATGAATTTCCAATGTTTTTAGTAAATTGATAATCGTGGTTTAAACCACCTCTAAAGCTTACTACATGCGAATGTGCGTCGTTTTTTATGTAATTTGGATTGCCAGAATAATCAAAATCTTCGTATTGTTCTCTTGTTAACTCACCATTTCTTTCATCATAACTATCACTATATCCTAAATAAGCATTAACTTTTTGTTTTTCGCTAATAGTAGTAGTGCCAAAAATGTTTACAAAATCTTTGCTTGAAGCAGTATGTTTCATAAAACCATCATATTTTTGGTTTCCGTAATTTACTAACAAAGCGCCATTTTTTCCTCCAATTTGAGCTTGAGTAGTTAATCTTTTTAATCCATAACTACCAAATAAAGTATTTTGAGCTAGTGAGAATTTGTTTAACTCTGGCTGGATTGTTTTTAAGTTTACAACACCAGCAATAGCTAAACCATATAATGAACCTGACGGTCCTTTTACAACTTCTACATTTCCAATTGATGAAAAATCTAAATCATCCATTAACGTAATACCTTCTGCATCTGTTACTGGAATATTGTTTAAATATACTTTTGTTCCTTGAGTGTCAAAGTTACTATTGGTACCATTTGTACCTCTAACTCCGTTACCATATCCACGAATGTTAAATTGTTGACCAGCAGAAACTGTTCTTCTTTGCATATTTACTCCTGGAACATTTGTATTGATAGCATCATCTAAGAACAAACCAGTACTTCTATTCAACTCTTTTTCTCCAAGTTTAGAAATAGATTGTGGCTGACTTAGAATAGTTTTATTTGTATTTGAAGTGGCAGTTACTTCAACTTCTTTTAAATAGTTTACTTTAGTAACCGTGTCGTTTTTTATTTCTTGACTATAACTCACAGCCGAACTAACGATAGCTCCAAGAACTACCATTTTATTGAATAAATTCATTTTATTTTTTATTTAGATTAATAATAGCAACTATAGGGTGAACTGAAAAGTACACCTAAGTATAAAATTGAAATTATTAAACTAATTCGGGAGGAGGAACTATAATTGAAAGGTAAATTTCTTTTATATGAATAAAGCTAAATGGCATCTTTTTTAAAGATTCATTTTTTGTAGATTTTGAAATAAAATACTTAGTTTGTTCTAAACAAGCAATTTTGGTTTTGAAAATACTTTTACTTTTAGAAGACTGATTTTTCTTCTGAATATTTTTAATTTTTAAAGCAAAGTTTTTCTCTTTTTTGTCTTTATATAATTTTAGTTTTATAAAATCACCTTCAAAATTTTCTTCTAAAATATCATAAAGCTCATCATTCATAACAATTTCATGGTCGGCAATTTTCATTGCGAAATAATCTTTTTTAGAAATTGTTTTTGTTACAACTAAATGAGGATTTTTATTAGATTCCGCAATTTTTTTAAAAATTTTATGCGAAACCGTAGCAAAATAAAACATGCCCACTGTTTGAAGTAGTAAAAATACAGTTAAAAAAAATATGGTGTATTTTTTTATCAAAATAGAGGCCAGTTATTTAACCTTCAAATGTATTAAAATAATTTCTTAATATAGAAATATTTTTTTATTAGCTTAAAATTCTATCCATTAAAGCTTCAAGTTCATGCATTTGCGGAATTCCTTTTCTTCTCATAGTGCGGGCAATGTAATACAAAGCAGCCCAACAACCAATCATTAAAGTCATAATAACAATATCAAACCCGAAATTTTGCTTCAATGTCCATTTAGAATAAGCAATCATTAAAAAAATAATAAAAATCCCAGCCACAATGAAATGTAAAAACATAAACATAGTCCATAGTACAGGGTCGGGTCCAAATAAGCCATTAATAGCAGTATTTCCATCTTCCATTTTGTCGAGTTCAACATGTAAATGCGGAGAATGCTTTTCTCTTCTTCGAGCTCCAATATTTAACCAAATATGGTTTTCCATGTATTTAATATGAAAATCGGGAGCCACTTCATCTTTCAATGTCTCACAAGATTTTAAAATGTCTTCAACACTTTTCGTACTAGTTTTATAAAAACGTAATCTTAATTGAAGTTCTTTTTCGGGTTGCATGTAAATAGATTTAAGACTAAAATACTAATTTTTTTAAATTGTTGGCATTTCCCTCAAAATATTTCGGGCCGCGCTTTCGCTTATACATGGTATCTAGCTCAATCGCTAATGTATTTCATTGCTAAAAGATAAAAAAAAAGTATTTTTTTTAAACAAGTCAATGTATAAACCTCTCAATAACTTCACTAAATTGCTAAAACTCATAACTCAAAATTCATAATTCAAAATTTTAAAAGTATCTTTGCAGACTCAAAAATAACAAGATGAACAATATTGTAGCCATAGTAGGAAGACCTAATGTTGGAAAATCAACTTTTTTTAACCGATTAATTAAACGTCGCGATGCCATTGTAGACTCGGTAAGTGGTGTTACAAGAGATCGTAATTATGGAAAAAGTGAATGGAATGGAAAAGAGTTTTCAGTAATTGATACTGGTGGATATATCGTAGGTTCTGATGATGTTTTTGAAGGAGAAATCCGCCGTCAAGTAGAATTAGCTATTGACGAAGCAGATGCTATTTTATTTGTTGTAGATGTTGAAGAAGGTATTACACCAATGGATGATACTGTTGCAAAATTATTGCGTAAAGTTACCAAACCTGTTATTTTGGTAGTTAACAAAGTTGATAATGCTATGCGTGCAGCAGATGCGGTAGAATTTTATTCTTTAGGTTTAGGAGAATATTTTACAATTTCTGGAATGAACGGAAGTGGAACAGGTGAACTTTTAGATAAATTAGTTGAGGTTTTACCAGAAATGCCTGAAGTTGAAGAAGAAGAAAATCCGTTACCAAGATTTACAGTGGTAGGAAGACCAAATGCAGGTAAGTCTTCTTTTATTAACGCTTTAATTGGAGAAGATCGTTTTGTGGTTACTGATATTGCAGGAACAACTCGCGATGCTATCGATACAACTTATAACCGTTTTGGTTTCGAATTCAAATTAGTCGATACTGCAGGAATTCGTAGAAAAGCAAAAGTAAAAGAAGATTTAGAATTCTATTCGGTAATGCGATCGGTTAGAGCTATTGAACATTCTGATGTTTGTATTTTAATGATTGATGCAACTAGAGGATTCGAAAGTCAAGATCAAAACATTTTTTGGTTAGCACAAAAAAACCGTAAAGGTGTTGTTATTTTAGTAAACAAATGGGATTTAGTAGATAAAGACACCAATAGTGCAAAAGAATATGAAGCAATAATTAGAAAAGAAATCGAACCTTTTACAGATGTGCCTATTATTTTCGTTTCTGCTTTAACAAAACAACGTTTATTAAAAGCGTTAGAAATGGCAGTTGAAGTGTATGAAAATAGAAAACAACGCATTGCAACTTCTAAGTTCAATGAAACAATGTTGCCTATTATCGAGCATACACCGCCGCCAGCAATTAAAGGAAAATATATTAAAATTAAATATTGTATGCAATTGCCAACACCAACACCTCAGTTTGTGTTTTTTGCTAACTTGCCTCAGTATGTTAAAGATCCGTATAAAAGGTTTATAGAGAATAAATTACGTGATATTTATAATTTTTCGGGGGTACCAATTGATATTTATTTTAGACAGAAATAAAGTAAATTGTTAATCTTTTCGTAAGAATTTTTTTAATCAAATAATAAATTGGGTTATTTGCAGTTATATGTTTATTCATAACGACAAGTAACCTATTTTTTTATGCGCGTTTTAACTTTGTTCTTTTTTTTAGTAACCACTTTAGTTGTTGGACAAAATAAAATATCAATTAATGGAAACATTGTAGATCAAGTAAATAATCTTCCTTTAGAATCTGCTACAGTTTATTTTACAAAAGTTTCAGATTCAACTGTAGTCGATTACACCATTAGTAATTCAAAAGGGAATTTCAGTTTTAATTTAGTTTCTATTAATTATCCTGTCGAGTTAAAAATTTCTTATGCAGGCTATAAAGAATTTAAAAAAAAGTTTCCAAGTTTAACGAGTAATCAAGATTTAGGAGTTTTAAAACTTAGCGAAAATGTAGCCGCTTTAAACGAAGTTGTTGTAAAATCAGAAGCGCCACCAATTAGAATAAAAACAGATACTTTAGAATTCAATGCTTCTTCTTTTAAAGTAGCACCCGATGCAAATGTAGAAAAACTTTTAAAGCAACTTCCAGGAGTAGAAATCGATGAGGAAGGAAAAATAACTGTTAACGGAAAAGAAGTAAACAATATTCTCGTTAACGGGAAACCTTTTTTTGGTAAAGATGGAAAAATAGCTACGCAGAATTTACCTGCCGAAATTATTAATAAAGTCCAAGTAACAGATACTAAAACTAAGAAAGAAGAGCTAACAGGTAAAAATGCAAGTTCCGATGAAAAAACTATCAATCTTACTATAGACGAAGATAAAAATAAAGGACTTTTCGGAAGAGTAAATGCAGGTTATGGAACCAATGATAGATACGAATCTAGTTTGCTAATTAATTATTTTAAAGGTCCGCAGAAAATTAGTGTATTGGCTTCTTCAAATAACATAAATTCTACTGGTTTTTCTATGGATGAAATTTTTGATAATATGGGAGGAGGAAGAAATAGAAATGTTTGGATCAGCGGAAACGGTACTTTTCAAGTTAACGGAATGCGTTTTGGTAGCGACAAAGGAATTACACAATCCAGTATGATAGGTTTAAATTATGCCGATGAATGGTTTAATAAAAAAATAGATCCTAATTTAAATTACTATTTTTCAAATTCTGAAACTAACAATAAAAATAGAACAGAAAGAATAAATCTTTTAAATGATGGAAATACGTTAACTAAATCGAATTCTAATTCAAACACACTATCAAACGGACATAATTTAGGATTTCAATTCGAAATAAAAATAGATTCTACAACAACCTTATTCTTTAATCCAAATTTACAAACTGCTCATTCTAAAAATAGATACGACAGTAATAGAACTACCGAAGACAACCTAAATCAATTGTTAAACGATAATGTTTCGAATGAGTTTACTACGAGCGATATGGTAAATTTTAAAAACAATCTTTATTTGGTAAAAAAATTAAAAAGAAAGGGTAGAAGTATTTCGGCAAATTTTGATGTAAATAACAAAGAAACAAACGACGAAGCTTCGATTTACAATAAAACAACTTTTTATCAATCAGGAAATAGTGATGATGAAAGAAATCAATTTGTGAAAGATTTAGATCGAAACAATGAATATCAATTTGGAATAGAATATAACGAACCCATTACCGATTCACTTTCGCTTAGTATTAGTGGAGCTTACGGAATTAATAAATCGGTTCGCGATAAAATGACAAGAGATTTTAATTCCGCAACTGGAGATTACGATTTAATAAACGATCCTTTAACAAGCAACATTGTTTCCGATAAACAAACCGTTAGTCCAAGAGTAGAATTGCAATTAAATAAAAAGAATTTAAGAGGGTTTTTCTCTTTAGGTCCAGATGTGGTTAACTATTTCAATAAGTCAAATTACATGGGATTAGAAACAAGATTAAATAGTAATCATATGTTGCCATATATGAGAGCAAATTTGAGATATAGTTTTGCAAAATCTAAATCAATTTATTTTAATGCCGATTACAAAGTGAATCTTCCTACTGCAAACCAATTATTGCCATTTGAAGATTTGAGTAATCCTTTAAACACCATTGTTGGTAATCCCGATTTAAAGCCAAATGAAAATTATTCATTTTATATGAATTTTAATAATTTCGATTTTGCTACTCGTTCTGGAATGTTTATTTGGGGTGGAGGAGATTATAATAAATATCAAGTGGTATCATCAACAACTTATGACGATGATTTTAAGGCAACCACTACTTTTCAAAATATAGACGAATCTTATTCAGGTTATTTAGGAATATCTTTTTCGAGACAATTTAAAAAAGAAAAAAGAACCTTCCGTTACCGAGTTTCCATGACAAGCGATTTTAACTTTGATAAAGGTTTAACAAATGCAGTTTTATATGAAGCAAGAGGAATTAACTTACGACCAAGAGCAAGTTTAAGTTGGTCTATTGAAGATTTAATTACAATTGAACCTTCTTATACTTACACAAATAATAAAACAACGTATAAAAACTACATTATTGAAGAAGCTCAAAATTTCCGACATAATGCTAAACTAGAAATCACAAGTTATTGGCCTAAAAACTTCTTAATAGGAAGTGATTTTGGATATAATTATAATTCTAATATTGCTAATGGTTTTCAAAAAGATTTTTACTTATGGAATTTAAGTTTAGGATATAATTTTTATAATGATAGATTTTTAGCGAAAGTTAAAATGTATGATGCTTTAAATCAAAACGTAAGTGCAACAAGAACGATTTCGCCAACTGCAATTACGGATGAAGAGAACACAGTTTTAAAACAATATGTAATGTTTTCGTTAACTTATAAATTAACCAAGTTTGCAGGAAAAGAAAAGAAAAGCAATCGTTTTTGGATGCATTAATAAAAAAAGCTCGAGATTTCTCGAGCTTTTTTATAATTTATTTTTTTGCTAATTGAATTGTCTTTTTTGTGAAACTAATAATTAAGAAAGCTAATGTTCCTATGGTTAATCCTAAAATAACTTCTTTTAATGTAGCAGGAATTTGCGGTAAAAAATGATGAAAATAATCAATATTATGTGCAAAAATTCCGCCTGCAACTAATATTAAAGCAATAGTTCCTATAAAACCTAAAAACTTAATGACATAAGGTAAAGCTTTAACCAAAGTGTTGCCTAAAGAAGTTAGAAAACCCGTGTTGTTTGATTTTCTAATTAATTTAAAACCAAAATCATCCATTCTAACAATTAGTGCTACAATTCCATAAACACCAATAGTAGCTAAGAAAGCAACCACAGAGACTGTTATAATTTGAACATTTAAACTTTGGTCTAAAACTGTTCCTAAAGCTATGATTACAATTTCTACCGATAAAATAAAATCAGTTGTAATTGCCGATTTAATTTTTGTCTTCTCTTCGTCATCAGCATTTGTAGTTTCGACTAATACTGTTGTTTCTTCCTCTTTATTTCTATGAAAAAGAAATTCGATAATTTTTTCAGCACCTTCATAAGCCAAGAAAATTCCACCAAAAATTAAAATAAATTTAATTGCAATTGGGAAATAAGCATTTAGTGTTAGAGCTAAAGGAACTATTATAATTTTGTTTAAAAAAGAACCTTTTGTAATTGCCCATAATACTGGAATTTCTCTTGATGCTAAAAATCCAGTTGCTTTTTCAGCATTTACTGCCAAATCATCACCTAATATTCCAGCTGTTTTTTGTGTTGCAATTTTACTTGCCGAAGCAACATCATCCATTAAAGAAGCAATGTCATCTAATACGGCAAAAAATCCTGAAGCCATTTAATTTTGTTTATTGATAATTGATAATTGATAATTGATAATTGATAATTGATAATTGATAATTGATAATTGATAATTGATAATTTTTGGGTTTACCAACTTCCGCCAGCTCCTCCTCCTGAGAAACCTCCACCACCGAAGCCACCACCAAAGCCGCCTCCGCCAAAACCTCCACCAGAAGAACCAAATCCTCCGCTGCTGCCAAATCCACCAGAACGACCCATACGGCTTAAGATAATCATATCAGCTAAATCGGGACCAGAGAATCTTCCACCAGAACCATTTCCGCCACCTTTGTTGTTTTTTGCAGCGAGTATTATGATTAAAATGAATACGCCAATGAAAATTAAAAAAGGTAAAATGCTACCATCGTTACTTTTTCGAGTTCCTTGATATTTCCCTTTTAAAGCATCAATAATTGCATCGGTTCCTTCGTCTAAACCATTATAATAACTACCTGCTTTAAACTCAGGAATAATTATGTTTCGAACAATTTCACCTGTAATTCCAGCAGTTAATCTGTCTTCTACACCATATCCAGGAGAAATCCAAATTTTTCTATCGTTTTTAGCTAATAAAATTAAAACGCCATTGTCTTCTTTCTCTTGACCAATTCCCCATTCGTGAGCCCATTTTGGAGTTAAAATTCCAATATCTTCTCCTTTTAAGTCATCAATCGAAATAAAAACAATTTGAGTTGTCGTAGTATCAGAATAACGAACTAATTTTTCTTCTAATTGCTTTGCTTCCGAAGTGCTTAATACTTTAGCATAGTCGTAAACTGATGTTTGAAAGCTAGGTTTTTTCGGAATATCAAACTGTGCCCAACCTAAATTTTGAAATAAAAGGAATAATATCAAAAATAGTATTTGAACAAATTTTATTATAATTTTAATCATTATCCTCTAGATATTTCGTTTGAGAGTTCGTTAGTATCATCAGACTGATAAGGGAAATATTTTTTTAATTGTTCCCCGGCTTTTAAAATACCTTCTACTAAACCAAGTTTGTATTTTCCTTCTTTAAAATGAGTAATAATAACATCTTTAGTGCAATCCCAAAAATCGGCTTCCACTAAGTTGTTAATGCCTTCATCGCCAAGAATAGCTAGTTTTTTGTTTTTTACTCCAATGTAAATTAAAACTCCGTTTCGAGCTTTAGTGTTTTGCATATTTAAAGTGAAGAAAACCTCTTGCGCACGCACAAGAGGATCTTTTTCTGAATGTTCTTCTAAATGCACACGAATTTCACCCGAAGTGTTTTTTTCGGCTTCAACAATGGCTTCAACAATGGCTTGTTCTTCAGCTTTTGTTAAAAAATCTTCGGTTTGCGACATTATTCTGCTGCTTTTTCGTTATTTCCAAAATCGAATTCTACATCTACAGGTTTTTCAGCACCTTTTTCAGATTCGAAATATGGTTTTTCTTTATAATTTCCTAAAAACATAGAATTAGGGAAAATTAAAATGTAATTGTTGTATTGTTGAACCGCTTCATTAAAACGAGTACGAGCTGTTAAAATTTGATTTTCTGTACTTGCTAATTCGTCTTGTAATTTTAAGAAATTTTGATTTGCTTTTAAATCAGGATATTTTTCTACAGTTACTAATAAACGAGATAGAGCACTATTTAAACCACCTTGTGCTTGTTGAAATTGTTGTAATTGTTCTGGTGTAATATTTGTTGGATCAATAGTGGTAGAGGTTGCTTTAGCTCTAGCGTTAATTACAGCTTCTAAAGTCGATTTTTCAAAATCAGCAGCTCCTTTAACAGTTTTTACTAAGTTGCCAATAAGGTCATTTCTACGTTGGTAAGCAGTTTCTACATTACCCCATTCTTTAGAAACGGCTTGGTTTTCACGAACCGCTCCATTTTTTATTCCAATATACCAAAAAAATAAAATTGCTGCTAAACCTAAGATTATTAATAATGGTGCAAATTTTCTCATAGTTATAAATTTAAAGTTGATTTTTAAGTTCTATTAATTGTGATTTAATTGTTTCTAATTTTCTAATGATTTCAAACTTGTCTAAAGTTTTCTTCTGATTGTCCTTTAAATGAGTTTTTGCTCCTTCTAAAGTAAAACCACGTTCTTTAACCAAATGATAAATTAATTGTAGATTTTTTACATCTTCGGGTGTAAATTTTCTATTTCCTTTTGCGTTTTTTTTGGGTTTTAAAATATCAAATTCTTTTTCCCAAAAACGTATTAGCGATGCATTTACATTAAATGCAGTTGAAATTTCTCCTATACTATAGTATAATTTTCCTTCTGGTAAGTCTAAATGCATTAGTCTAAAGATTGATTTTCTTGGTTGGCAAGTTTTGAAATGGCTACATATTCTTCTGCCGAAATACTTCCATAATAGAAATTTATCGGATTTACTTTTTCTCCGTTTTTTATTACTTCATAATGCAAATGAGGTGCTTCACTACGACCAGTACTTCCTACATAGCCTATTATATCTCCTCTCTTTACACGCTGTCCAGGGCGACAATTATATTTGCTTAAATGGGCATACAAAGTTACATAGCCATAACCATGATTTATTTCTATATGATTACCATAGCCCGACAATGAATTGTCGGCTTTTAAAACAACGCCATCTCCACTAGCAAATACCGGAGTTCCAGTTTTAGCAGTAAAATCCATCCCATAGTGAAATTTTCTAATTTTAGTAAAAGGATCACTTCTATAACCATAACCCGAAGCCATTCGTTTTAAATCTTCATTTTTAACAGGCTGTATTGCCGGAATTGCAGCTAAAAGTTTTTCTTTCTGTTTCCCTAATTCCACTATTTCATTTAACGATTTAGATTGAATAGCTAATTCTTTCATCAATCGGTCTACTTTTTTAGAGGTATTAATTACCAATTCAGAATTATTAAAACCTTCTAAATCCTTATATCTATTAACACCACCAAAACCTGATTTTCGCTCTTCTTCAGAAATGGGTGATGTGTTAAAGTAAATTCTGTAAATATTGTTATCTCTTTCTTCAATTGCTGTTAAAGCTTCATCCATAACTTCAACTTTTTTATTTAAAAGTTGGTAGTTAATTTTCATGTTTTCTAATTCACTTGTTAAAATTTTATCTTTTGGAGTTTCAAAATAAGGAGTATTAATAAGCGCTACCAAACATAAAAAACCAAATAATGCTGAAGAAAGTAAAAAAAGCACTACATAGGCAAACTTCTTACGTCGTTTCGTTTCAATTTTTCGATAGGCTAAATTTTCAGAATCGTAATAATATTTTACCTTAGACATGTTCTAATTTTACTATTTTTGCAAAAATTTTGTTATAATACTTATACGAACAAATTTAAGAAATGTTTCATTCTGAAACTATTTTTTAATGAAATTGGGAAATATTTTATAAAACAAGGTTTTGAAAAAAATTAATAAACAAAGATTATAGATGAAATCACAAGATATTCGCAAGTCGTTTTTACAGTTCTTTGAAAGTAAGGGTCACTTAATTGTACCTTCAGCACCTATTGTGTTAAAGGATGATCCAACATTAATGTTCAATAACTCGGGTATGGCTCAATTTAAAGAGTTTTTCTTAGGTAATGGAACGCCAAAAAGTAAAAGAATCGCCGATACGCAAAAATGTCTTCGTGTTTCAGGAAAACATAATGATTTAGAAGATGTAGGTTTTGACACTTACCATCACACGATGTTCGAAATGCTAGGAAACTGGTCTTTTGGCGATTATTTCAAAAAAGAAGCGTTGGCTTGGGCTTGGGAATTTCTTACCGAAGTTTTAAAGTTAGACAAAGACCGTTTGTATGTTTCTGTTTTTGAAGGAAATCCAGCTGAGAATGTTCCGTTTGATCAAGAAGCATTTGATATTTGGAAACAATACGTATCTGAAGACCGAATCATCTTAGGAAACAAAAAAGATAACTTCTGGGAAATGGGAGATCAAGGTCCATGTGGTCCATGTTCAGAAATCCATATCGATTTACGTTCAAATGAAGAAAGAGCTAAAGTTTCAGGAAGAGATTTAGTTAATGCTGATCATCCGCAAGTAGTGGAAATTTGGAACAACGTATTTATGGAATTCAACCGTAAAGCAGATGGTTCTTTAGAAAAATTACCAGCACAACACGTAGATACCGGAATGGGATTCGAGCGTTTGTGTATGGCAATGCAAAACGTAACTTCAAACTACGATACAGATGTTTTCACGCCGCTTATCGCGAAAGTTGAGGAAATTACAGGATTAAAATATACATCCAATGATGTCATTCTGAACGATAGTGAAGAATCTCAAGAACAAAACAAAACGAATATTGCAATTCGTGTAATTGTGGATCACGTTCGTGCGGTAGCATTTGCTATTGCTGACGGACAATTACCTTCAAATACTGGAGCAGGTTATGTAATTCGTAGAATTTTACGTCGTGCTATTCGTTACGGATTTACATTTTTAGGAACGAAAGAACCGTTCATCAACAAATTGGTTGAAGTATTAGCGAATCAAATGGGTGAGTTTTTCCCTGAAATTAAATCGCAACAACAATTGGTTACCAATGTAATTCGTGAAGAAGAAGCGTCTTTCTTAAGAACTTTAGAGCAAGGATTACAATTATTAGACAAAGTAGTTGCTGAAACTTCAGGAAAAGAAGTTTCGGGTGAAAAAGTATTCGAATTGTATGATACTTTTGGTTTCCCGAAAGACTTAACGGCTTTAATTTTAAAAGAAAAAGGCTATTCATTTAACGAAACTGAATTCGAATCAGAATTACAAAAACAAAAAGCACGTTCTCGTGCGGCTTCAGAAGTTTCGACTGATGATTGGACTTTTTTAAACCAAGGAAATGTTGACTCGAGCGATAGCGAACAGGCGAAGCAAACTTTCGTTGGTTATGACCAAACAGAAAATGATGTTAAAATCACACGTATTCGTAAAGTTGATTCTAAAAAAGATGGGGTTTTATATCAGATTGTTTTAGATGCTACACCGTTCTATCCAGAAGGTGGTGGACAAGTGGGTGATAAAGGAACATTAGTTTCAGCAAATGAAACTATCGAAATCATTGATACAAAAAAAGAAAACAACTTAATATTACATTTTGCAAAACAACTTCCTGAGAATGTGGAAGCTGGATTTGTAGCAAAAGTAAATACCGATTTAAGAACTTCGACTTCTAAAAATCACTCGGCAACGCATTTAATGCATTTGGCTTTAAGAACGATTTTAGGAACACATGTAGAACAAAAAGGTTCGTTAGTAAATCCAAATTATTTACGTTTCGACTTTTCACATTTCTCTAAAGTAACAGATGAAGAGTTACGTCAGGTTGAAGCTTTTGTTAATGCTCGAATTGAAGAGCAATTGCAACTGGTAGAACACAGAAATATTCCAATCCAACAAGCTATGGAGCAAGGTGCCATGGCATTGTTTGGAGAAAAATATGGCGATACTGTTCGTATGATTGAATTTGGAGATAGTAAAGAATTATGTGGAGGAATTCACGTGAAAAACACTGCTGATATTTGGCATTTTAAAATTATTTCAGAAGGAGCTGTAGCGGCTGGAATTCGTCGTATTGAAGCAATTACTGGTGATGCCGTGAAAGATTTCTATAAAAATCAGGAAAGTACATTAGCTGAAATCAAAGAAGTATTAAAAAATCCTCAAGATGCAATGAAAGCAGTTGTTGCTTTACAAGATGACAACGCTAAATTGAAAAAACAAATTGAGCAATTATTAAAAGAAAAAGCAAAAAACCTTAAAGGTGAATTAGCTTCTCAAATACAAGAAGTAAACGGAGTTAAATTCTTAGCAACTCAAGTAGATTTAAATCCTGAAGGAGCAAAAGATTTGGCTTATGAATTAGGTAATAACGAAACTAATTTATTCTTAGTTTTAGCCACTGCTGAAGAAGGAAAACCAATGTTAACATGTTATGTTTCTAAAGAATTAGTAGCTAGCAAAAACCTAAACGCAGGACAAGTCGTTCGCGAACTTGGAAAATATATCCAAGGTGGCGGTGGTGGTCAACCTTTCTTTGCAACTGCTGGTGGTAAAAACGTTGACGGAATCAAAGAAGCACTTGAAAAAGCTAAAGAGTTTGTGAAATAGTAAATCAAAACGATTAAAATAAAAAAATCCCGATAAGTGAAATTATCGGGATTTTTTTACAAAATAATTTTATCAATTGCAATTTTTTCTTTTAATTCGCAGAAAATAACTTTTTAAAAATTATGAAAAAAATTCTTCTATTAGCTGCCGGTTTGGCAATGTTTATTACATCATGTTCTAGTGATGATTCTTCACAAAGTGCTTCAACTCCTGTTTTATTAACCAAGATTATTGAAACTTTTGAAGATAATTCTACTTTAACTACAGAATATGAATATTCAGGAACCAAATTAATAAGAATGACTGATGATGAGGGACGTTTCGAATTTATTTATACAAATGATTTAATAACACAAGTAAAATATTATGAATCTAATACTTTGCTACAAACAGAAACTTATCAATATGATGCGAGTGGAAGAGTAACCACTTATATTATTGTTGATAATATTGATACAGATTGGGGAAATAGGGAAACATATACTTATAACTCTAATGGAACAGTGTTGATAAATTATTATTATGGTGATGCTGTTTCGCAAACAAATTTTGACAAGACTGCAACAGTTACTTTTTTAAATGGTGAAGTAAACGAATTTTCATTTTCGGATGGACAAACAATTACATATACATATGACAATATGAATAATCCATTTAAGAATGTAACAGGTTTTGATAAAATAAATATTTGTAATCAAGAAGGGTCTGGAGTTTTGCATAATGTAACTCAAGAAGTTTATACTGATATTTCTGAGAATATATCAACTACTTATACATATAATAGTTATGACTATCCTGCAACTTCAGTAGAAACTAGTTTTGAAGTAACAAATGCACAATATTTCTATAATCAATAAATTATTTAAAAAATATAAGAAACCCGATAATTTTTAATTATCGGGTTTTCTTTTTTATCACTATTTTTGAAATCTAGAATCTAAAAATCTAAAGTCTAAAATAAATGAATTTCAGAACTGAAATACCAATTTTAAAAAGTGATTTCCCAATAGATTATCATTCAAAAACCTTGTTATTAGGTTCTTGCTTTTCAGAGAATATTGGTAAAAAATTTCAGTATTATAAATTTCAAGCAACAATAAATCCTTTCGGAATTATTTTTAATGCAGTTTCTTTAGAAAAATTGGTTAAAAGAGTGGTTGAGAAGCATTATTTTACCGAAAAAGATATTTTCTTTCACAATGATTTATGGCATAGCTATGAAGTGCATTCAAAACTATCAAATTTGAATAAAGATGAATTTTTAGATAATTTAAATCAAATAATAGACTTAACGAATAA
>JAIXHM010000019.1 GCA_030145825.1 Flavobacterium sp. | reverse complement strand
CAAGACAGCAGTTTTTGTTATTTGTTACAATTGGTTCGGTTTTTATAATTTCTTTAACATTTTCTATTCGCTTTGGCGAAAAAAACTGACCACTAATTACTAATTACTGATGACTAAATACTAAATTTGCACCTTTAAAAAATATAGGAAAATGACAGTACAAGAAACACTTACAAAACACATTCAAGTAGCCGTTCAAAGTTTATTCGATTTACAAATTGAAAAAGTTGAATTTCAGGCAACTCGTAGGGAATTTGAAGGTGATATTACAATGGTTGTTTTTCCTCTTGTGAAACAATTGAAAGGCAACCCAGTTGAGATCGGAAACAAAATTGGAAACTATCTAGTTGAAAATGTTGCTGAGGTTGAAAAATTTAATGTTGTAGCAGGTTTTTTAAATATTGTTATTGCTGATGCTTTTTATGTGAATTTCTTCAATTCGATTAAAGACCAAGATACTTTTGGTTACTTAAATCCAGTTGAAGGCGAAAAAGCGGTTATGGTTGAATATTCTTCGCCAAATACGAACAAGCCTTTGCATTTAGGTCACATTCGTAATAATTTATTAGGCTATTCTGTTGCTGAAATTATAAAAGCATCGGGTAAAAAAGTATATAAAACACAAATTATCAACGACCGTGGAATTCATATTTGTAAGTCAATGTTGGCTTGGCAAAAATTTGGAAACGGACAAACTCCTGAATCTACAGGTTTAAAAGGAGATAAATTAGTCGGGAATTTCTATGTGGAATTTGACAAACAATATAAAAAAGAAATAAACGACTTAATTGCACAGGGTAAAACGGAAGATGAAGCTAAAAAGTTAGCGCCTTCGATTTTAGAAGCTCAAGAAATGCTGCGTAAATGGGAAGCTGGTGATGAAGAAGTAGTTGCACTTTGGAAAAAAATGAACCAATGGGTTTACAATGGTTTCGAAGAAACTTACAAAAACCTTGGTGTTGATTTTGATAGTTACTATTACGAAAGCAATACCTATTTGTTAGGTAAAGAAGTAGTGCAATTTGGTTTAGAAAAAGGCATTTTCGAAAAAGATCCAGATGGTTCTGTTTGGATTGATTTAACAGAAGATGGTTTAGATAGAAAAATCGTGCTACGTTCTGATGGAACTGCGGTTTACATGACGCAAGATATTGGAACAGCAATTCAACGTGTAAAAGATAATCCAGATGTTGGAGGAATGGTTTACACGGTTGGTAATGAACAAGATTATCATTTTAAAGTATTATTCTTAATCTTAAAGAAATTAGGTTTCGATTGGGCTGAACATTTGTATCATTTATCATATGGAATGGTCGAATTGCCTTCAGGAAAAATGAAATCGCGTGAAGGAACTGTTGTAGATGCTGATGATTTAATGAGCGAAATGACAGAAACTGCTCAAAAAATTTCGGAAGATTTAGGAAAATTAGATGGTTATTCTGCAGATGAAAAAGCGAAGTTATTTAAAACAATAGGTTTAGGAGCACTAAAATATTATATGTTAAAAGTAGATCCTAAGAAAACGATGATGTTTAATCCTGAAGAATCGGTTGATTTTAATGGAAATACAGGTCCGTTTATTCAATATACTTATGCTCGTATTCAATCGATTTTAAGAAAAGCCGATTTTGATTACACTTCTGTCACATTGAGCGGAGTCGAAATGTCTTTGCACGAAAAAGAGAAAGAATTAATCAAACAAGTTCAGTTATTCCCTGAAGTAATTCAAAGTGCTGCTGCTAATTACAGTCCAGCGTTAATTGCAAATTACACATACGATTTGGTTAAAGAATTTAATTCGTTTTACCAAAATGTATCTATTTTAGGAGAAACCGATATGGATAAGAAAATTTTCCGTGTACAATTGTCAAAAACAGTAGGTTTAACTATTAAAAACGCATTTCACTTATTAGGAATTCAAGTTCCTGAAAGAATGTAATTTAAAATTTTGTGAAAACAGTAAATAACTACTTCGCAAAGACGTTGTTGACATTAATTCTTGCAACAATTTCGTTCTTTATTTTTAAAGAATTTTTACCCAATAAGTTATTCCCAACTCCTAAAGGAGTTTCAAATAATGTTGTTGTCGACAGTCTCTTACTTGAGGCTGTTGCTTCAGCAGATACAACTTCTCTTCAAATTGAAGAAAAAGAAAGAATTGCTTTTCAACCAAAAAACGGATTGGTTTTTCCTGCAGAAACTTTCGAAAATTACAATGGTTATCAATATTTAATTGATTTTTTTGAGAAATTGTATCAATTAGAAACGGCAAAAAAAGGCAAAGTTCGAATTGCTTATTTTAGTGATTCAATGACTGATGGCGATATGATAGTTCAAGACTTAAGAACTATTTTACAAGATAAATTTGGTGGAGAAGGTGTTGGTTTTGTAAATATCACATCAGAATCTGCTTCTTCAAGAAGTTCTCTAAAACATGAATTTTCGGGTAATTGGAAAACACAATCTTACTTAAAAATAAAACAACCACGCAATCCTTTTGGAGTTAATGGTCACGTTTTTTATGCTCATGATTCTTTACCATATTCTTGGGTTTCTTATAAAGCAAGTAAAATGCGTCATATTTCTAATTTACCAGAGCCAACATTATTTTATGGTTTTTCTAAAAACGAAAATGGGAAAGTTTTCAAAATTGTAAATGAAGATACTATTGAAGTTGCATTACGACCAAATAGCAAATTAAACGAATTAAAATTAGGAGATAGAGCAAATTCTTTGAAACTTTATTTTAAAGATGCTGATAGTATTCCTATTTATGGTTTCAATTTTGATGATGGTAAAGGAGTTCATGTTGATAATTTTTCGAGCAGAGGAAATTCGGGTTTGCCATTATCAATGTTTAATGTTGCTACAATGAAAGAGTTTCAAGAAAAATTAGGTTACGATTTAATTATTTTGCATTATGGTACCAATGTTTTAAATTATGGTACTTTAAATTATTCGTGGTACGAAAATAGAATGAATAAAGTTGTTAGTCATATTAAAGATTGTTTTCCAGGAGCTGAAGTACTCGTTATTTCAACTGCAGATAAAGCAACAAAATATGATTTAGAAATGAAAACCGATTCGGCTGTGGCGCCATTAATTTATGCCCAAAAGAAATATGCCGTTACTTCAAAAGCCGGATTTGTAAATTTATATGAAAAAATGGGTGGAGAAGGCAGTATGATTAAATGGGTTGAAGAAGAGCCATCGAGAGCCAATAAAGATTATACGCATTTTAATTATAGAGGTTCTAAAGATATAGCCAAGCTCATCTATTCTCAAATTGAAGAAGGTTATCAAGAATACAAAATTTTAAGAAAGAAAAAGCCAATAGTGCAAAAAAAGAAACGAGATAGTATTGTAAAGAAAGGAGATTCAATTTATGCGAATTAAATTATTGGCATTTTTATTTTTTGTTGGCTTGTGTTCTTTTGCTCAAGATTCTACAGAAGTATTTCTAGATGAAGTTGAAATTGATACAGCTACTGTAGTAATATCTGAAGAAAGTAATTTTTCTAATGAGATTATAAACTCGAAATCAATCCATAATTTTTATCAAAAATTAGCACAATTAGAAAAGACCAAAAATTGTAAACTGCGTATAGTTCACATTGGAGATTCTCACATTCAAGCCGATTTGTTTACTGGGAAAATGCGTTCCCTATTACAAGAACGCTTCGGTAATGGAGGATTAGGTTTTTCCTTTCCTTATAATTTGGCTAAAACAAACGGAAATTATTTTATAAAATACAGTACAACAACGAGTTTCGAAAGTTACAGGAATATTTACTCCGATACCACAAAACTTGTTGGCTTAAGTGGAATTGCACTAGAAACAAGAGCTAAAGATTTTGCTATTGAACTTTCGGTTCGCGATAAAAGCTTTAGTTTTAATACTATAAAAGTTATTACACCAAATAATAAAAAGCTTTTTGATTTAGCAACTGCTTCAAAAGAAATTAAAATAGAATCATCAGTTCCTAAAACAATAGTTCATAAAATTAAAAAGGGAGAAGCAATTTCTATTATTGCAGATAAGTACAATGTTTCTATTACAGCTTTAAAGAAAGCAAATGGATTAAAAAACAATAATATTCAGGCTGGAAAAACATTAAAAATTCCAACGAACGAAATGCAACCGCAAACAATTAGCCGAAAAGAATTTTTGCCTCTAGAACTATATCAAGATAAATTTAGTCACAATTATTATTCTAATGATTTGTTAGAAAAAATCTATTTAATTCCTTCTGAAAATAAAGAAAATTACGCTCTTAATGGAGTTGTATTAGAGAATAATAATTCAGGAATTGTATATAATGCTATTGGAGTTAATGGAGCAAAAGCTACTGATTATAATAAGTTTCCAATGTTTTTTAATCAACTAAAATCTCTAGAAGCTGATTTAGTCGTTATTTCTTTGGGAACCAATGAAAGTTTTGATAAACAAGATGCTACTACATATTTCACTAATTTAAATGAAATGATATTAGCTATTAAAAGCAAAAATCCTGCGGCTGAAATATTGGTTACAACCCCACCACCAAGTTTATTTAAACGAAAATATCCAAATACAATTGTTGCTGATTATTCTAGAATATTACTAGAAAAAGCTGAAGAAAACAATTTTGCAGTTTGGAATATGTTTGAAGCTTTAGGTGGACTTTATAGCGTGAATAAAAATTATTCAAAAGGTTTTATGTCGAAAGATAAAGTTCATTATTCAAAAGCTGGTTATGAGTGGCAAGCTACTCTTTTTTATGACGCATTATTCAATTCTTATGAAGATTTAAAACATGAATAGTATTGTTCAATTTTTCCAAAATTTAACTTGGGAAACCATTTGTTCATGGTTTTTATTTGATCCTAAAAATCCATTGTTATTTAACAGTACGTTGTTTTTAGGATTATTCATTGTTTTTTATGCTGTTTATATGGCTAGTAAAAAAACACATTATTTCCGCATTACATATGTGGTCTTATTTTCGTTGTTTTTTTATTATAAATCAAGTGGTGTGTATTTTTGGTTACTTATTTTTTCATCAGTAGTTGATTATTCATTATCGCGATTAATCTTTGTCGAACCAATAAAATTTTACAGGAAATTCTATTTAATTTTAAGTTTACTCATCAACTTAGGATTATTAGCTTATTTTAAATATACTAATTTTTTAATCGATAATTTTAATAAACTTTTTAGTGAAGATGTTGCTTTTCAAGATATTATACTTCCTGTAGGAATATCGTTTTACACGTTTCAAACGTTGAGTTATACTATTGATGTTTACCGAAAAGAATTAGAACCTACAAAGAGTTTTATCGATTTTTTATTTTTCGTTTCGTTCTTCCCGCAATTAGTTGCCGGACCCATTGTAAGAGCGAGTGATTTTATTCCACAGATTTACCAAAAATTAAATCTAACCAAAGAAGATTTTAATAAAGCGTTGTTTTTAATTATTGGTGGTTTATTAAAGAAAGCAGTAATTTCCGATTATATTTCTGTCAACTTTGTAGATCGTGTTTTTGATGCCCCCAATAGTTATACAGCATTCGAAAATTTAATGGCTTCTTACGGTTATGCTATCCAAATTTATTGCGACTTTTCAGGATATTCCGATATGGCAATTGGTTTAGCTTTATTAATGGGTTTTACTTTACCTCCCAATTTTTTAACGCCTTATAAATCGGCTTCAGTTACGGAATTTTGGAGAAGATGGCACATTTCCTTATCGAGTTGGTTACGCGATTACTTGTATATTTCAATGGGAGGAAATCGCAAAGGGAAAATTCGTACTTATTTCAATTTATTCATGACCATGTTATTGGGTGGATTGTGGCATGGTGCCAATTGGAAATTTGTTTTTTGGGGCGTTTTACACGGTTTAGCTTTGGCTGTTGAACGCTTTTTTCAAACAAGAATTAAATTGCCGAAAAATTCAGTTATTAAAGGAATTCAAATCTTTTTAACCTTTCACTTTGTGGTTTTTTGTTGGCTATTTTTCCGTGCAAAAGATTTTGAAACCGTTTTTGTAATGTTAGACAATATTTCAAATATTAAATGGAATTGGAACCAAATTCAAACGATAATATTAGGATACAAAAATGTATTTTTATTGATGTTGTTCGGATATATTTGGCATTTTATACCAAGTAAGTTCACTCGTTTAAATGAAAATTACTTTGGAAAGTTATCTTGGGTTATACAAGCCATAATCTTAGGTTTTGTATTTTGGATTGTTTATGCAACAGCTGCCGAAGGAACACAACCGTTTATTTACTTTCAGTTTTAAAAAAAGATAAAAGCCGATTTATAAATCGGCTTTTTTAAATTTTGGATCAACTTCAGCAGTTAGTGTTTTTAAGAAGGCTACTATATTTTTAACTTCTGTTTCACTTAACTCTTTATTACTTTGAAGTTTCCCCATAATTTTTACTGCTTCGCTTAAATCTTTAACAGAGCCATCGTGGAAATAAGGATATGTTTTTTCAATATTTCTTAAACTAGGTACTTTAAAGACATACTTGTCACTTTCATTTTTAGTAATATCAAATAATCCATTATCGATGTTTTTACTTTTTGTGTATTCCCAATAGTTGCCAGATACACCAAATTTTTGCATCATTTGTCCGCCTATTGCTACTCCGCTATGACAAGCAATACAGCCATTATTTATAAAGGATTTTAACCCCTCTTTTTCATTTGTATCTAGAGCATTATCTTCACCATCTAGCCATCTATCGAACCTACTTTCAGGCATTAATTTTCTCTCAAAAGCTCCAATAGCATTCGTTAAATTTGTGTAATTAATAGGCTGATTATCGTTAGGAAATACCTTTTTGAAAAATTGCTGATATTCTTCAATTCCTCTTAAGCGATTGACTAAAAATTCCTGTGAAGGAATTCCATGTTCAACAGGATTTAAAATTGGCATCCCAGCTTGTTCTTCAACATCTTTTGCACGTCCATCCCAAAATTGTTTAAAATGTAAAGCCGCATATATAGAACTTGGTGAGTTTCTTCCTCCAAATTCTTTTGTGTCACCTAATGAAAAGGGAGAATTATCAACACCATAAGTATCTAAGTTATGACAAGAATTACAACTAATTGTTCCATTTTTAGATAATCGTTTATCGTAATACAACTTTTGTCCTAAAAGTTCTTTTTCATTAAGTCGATTTTCAAATTTTACAGACGTAATATTTACGGGATTATTTAGCTCTTGAAAATTATCTGGAATATTATCACTAGAAACCATCGATATTGGTTTGAAATAATCACTTGCTTCAATCATTAAAGGAGTTTTACTAACGACATTAATCTCTTCATAATTAACTTCTTTGTTATGACAAGAAATTAAACTAACAAGAGATAGTATAAATACTATTTTTTTCATTTTGATTTATTTTAATATTCAAAATTATTCATTTCAATAATTTTTAACTGTAACCTATATTACAAAGAAAGACTAGTAAAAACTAGTCTTTCAGTTCTTTTTCATAACAATTTTTGTTTACTTTTTTAGAATAGTTTTTAGTACCAAATCTTTATCTAATTTTTTAGTACAGAAAAACCAGTCTTTACAATCTAATTCATCTTTATCATCCATTCTTTCTTTAGCAACACCACAAGAACCAGCTGTTGGGACAATAACTTCATCACCTGGTTGCCAATCTGCAGGACAAGCCACTTCAAAAGCATCGGCTGTTTGTAAAGCAATTAATGCGCGATAAATTTCTTGGAAATTTCTACCAATACTTAAAGGATAATATAAAATTGTTCTTATAGTCCCTTTAGGGTCAATAAAGAAAACTGCTCTTACTGCTTGAGTACTACTTTCTCCTGGTTGAATCATTCCATATTGTTTTGAAACTTCCATAGAAATATCTTCAATTAAAGGGAAATTTACCTCGATGTCTTTCATTCCTTTGTATTCGATTTTTTCTTTGATGGTTCTTAACCAAGCAATATGACTGTATAAACCATCTACGGAAAGTCCAACTAATTCACAATTTGCTTCATTAAATTGCTTTTCCATATTGGCAAATGTCATAAACTCTGAAGTACAGACAGGAGTGAAATCTGCAGGGTGACTAAAAAATATTACCCATTTTCCTTCATAGTCTTTAGGAAAGTTAATAATTCCTTGTGTTGTTTTTGCTGTAAATGCCGGAGCTTTTTCTCCAATTCTTGGCATAAATGTTACATTTTCTTCCATAATATTTTTTTATTAATTTTTGATGAGACAAAATTCAGCTAAATAAAAATGAAGATTTGACACATAAATACTTGTGTATTAAAAATATTTATTGTAAATATATTAGTGATAGTTTTTAGTTATTGTTAAATAACTTTTATATATTAGGTTTTAATCGTTGTAACTTTAGTTACTAAAAAACTTTTTTAATAAAAGTATTTTTGAAAATTATATAAAATAGAGATGAAAAAAATTAATTTATTTAGTTTACTTATTATAGTTATGACTCTTTTAAGTTGTAACCAAAAGAGAGATAATATTTACAAAGAAGTTTCGGCATTTAATTATGATCCAGAAGAAGCTAAGGAACTAATGGAAAAACATTGCTATTTGTGTCATAGTCCTTCTGTAGCTGAAGATGAAGGAAGAATTGCTCCGCCTATGGTTGCTATAAAAGCAAGATATATTGATAAAGAAGGTTATACGAGAGAAGAATTTATACAGCATGTTTCAGATTTTGTTGCCAACCCAACAGATGATAACGCTTTAATGTATGGAGCGGTAAGAAAATTTGGAGTAATGCCAAAACAAGTTTTTCCTGATAGTGCGGCTATGAAAATTGCTGCCTTTATGTTTGATTATAAAATTGAACAACCAACTTGGTTCAAAGAACATTGGCAAGGACATGGAAATGATAGTTGGAAACAATCAGGTAAAAAATTTGTTTCCAAAGAAAAAGAAAAAACCTTTGCTGATATTGGTTTAGAATATGCTTTAGGAACCAAAAAAGTATTAGGTAAAAATTTAATGGGAACCATTCAAAAAGAAGGAACTGAAAAAGCTTTAGCTTTTTGTAATCATGAAGCGATACCTTTAACAGATAGTATGTCAGTTCATTACAATGCTAAAATTAAACGAGTTTCAGATAAAAATAGAAATCCAAATAATAGGGCAAATGAAGAAGAACTAATCTACATTGAGCAATTCAAAAAAGATTTAGCGGAGAAAAAAGAGGTTAAGCCGATTGTAGTTGAGGGAGCAGAGCAAGTACATTTTTACTATCCAATTGAGACTAACACGATGTGTTTACAATGTCATGGAAAATCTGAAAATATCAAGCCTGAAGTTTCAAAAAAAATAAAAGAATTGTATCCAAATGATTTAGCTGTTGGTTATGGTGAAAACGAAGTAAGAGGAATTTGGAGTATTGTATTTGATAAAAAATAATATGAAAAAGAAAGCATATATTATTACAGGAATAGGTGTTGTTGTTGGTTTAATTGCGGGTTATGCATATTACTATTATGTAGGTTGTGCATCGGGAACATGTGCCATTACATCGAAACCTTTAAATAGTACACTTTATGGTGGTTTAATGGGAGGCTTATTGTTTAATATGTTGGTTACTTCTCCCAAAAAAGAAAGATAAATGATGAAAGAATTTTGGAATAATAGATATGCCGAAAATGAATACGCATACGGAGTTGAACCCAATCAATTTTTAAAAGAAAATTTACATTTACTACCTAAAGGCAAAATTTTATTTGTTGCTGAAGGAGAAGGACGAAACGCAGTATTTGCAGCTCAAAATGGATATGATGTTTATGCTTTTGATTATAGCGAATCGGCTAAAGATAAAGCACTACGATTGGCAAAAGAAAAAAAAGTTACTATAAATTACAATGTTTTTGATGTATTACAATGTAGTTATCCAAACGACTTTTTTGATGCAGTAGTTTTTATTTTTGCTCATTTTCCTTCTGAAATTAGAAAAAAAGCACATCAACGTATACAATCTTTCTTGAAACCAAATGGAAAAATTTTATTTGAAGCGTTTACAAAAGAACAATTAAATTATGAATCAGGTGGTCCAAAAGAGATTACTATGCTATTTTCTGAAAAAGAAATAAAAGATGAGTTTAGTGAAGTTTCATTTGATTTTATAAACACAGAAATTATCAAGTTAAATGAAGGTCCGTATCATCAAGGTAAAGGAGCTGTAATTCGATTTTTAGCTACAAAAAGAAATTAAATGAAAAATATAAATTGGAAGAAGTTACTCTTTACAAATTGGCACATTATGCGTTTTGTTCGATTGGTTTTGGCAATGGGAATAAGTCTTCATGCTTATAAAAGTGGTGAAAGTTTCTTTTATTTATTTGCGTTATATTTTTTAATACAAACAATTTTTGATTTTGGATGTCATCAAGGAAGTTGTTCCATAAAAAAGTAAAATGATTATGGATAATACATTACAAAAAATCATTAATAATGAAATACCAACATTAGTTGAATTCATAAACTCAAATTGTGAGCCATGTGCTATGATTGAGCCAACTTTGCAACAAGTGAAGAATTCTATAGGTCAGAGATTGAATATTTTTATAGTAAATGTTCAAGATGTTCCAAGTATAGTAGAAGAATATAATATTAATTCTGTTCCTATGTTAGTATTGTTTAGGGATGATGAAATTATTTGGAAAACAGCCAATGTTTTATCAAAACAAGAAATTATAGAAAAAGTGCTCAATTCAATTTAATTTTTATCTTTACAACTTGAAATTTAAAATTCACATATTGCTTTTTTATTTAGTTGTACTTACAGTATTACCTTCTGTAAGAGCAGTTAAAGTTCTTTTAGGAAATTCTTGTGAAATGAGTTGTCAAAAAAATGAAGATTCTGGTTGCGATAAAGGCAAATTTGTAATGAGTCTTAATTTTAGCCCAGTTCAATTTGTAAAAGAAATTTCCATTTATTTGGCGATATATTTAATTCCTTTAAAAGAGAAAAAAGAAATTTTATACAGAAAATTTTTAGTTTCTAATTACTTTTCAAGTATTTG
Source organism: Flavobacterium sp. (assembly GCA_030145825.1). GTDB lineage: Bacteria > Bacteroidota > Bacteroidia > Flavobacteriales > Flavobacteriaceae > Flavobacterium. The sequence continues at coordinate 14,930 of JAIXHM010000019.1, read as the reverse complement.
GCATCCTCCAAAATTTTTGTTGTAATCCTGTTTTTTTTAATAAAATTTAATTTACAACAAATGAAAAAAATAATTTTTTTGTTTGCGAATTTTCTGTTTTTAATTTCGCAAGCGCAAAGCTCATTTCCATTTGATGTAGTCTTAACGCCTATAAATGTAACTGGTTTGCCAGGACTGCATTCATATGCTTTTGCTCAACATAACGGGAAATGGTTAATAATAGGTGGAAGAAAAGATGGTATTCACGCAAGGCAACCATTCAATGCTTTCCCAGAAAATCAAAATAATACCGATATTTATGTGGTTGATGTGGTAAATAATCAATTATGGTCCGCATCAGTTAATTCATTACCTGTTGGTTTAAAAGAACAATTACAGTCAACTAATATGAATTTTTATCAAGATAATGATACTTTATATATTATTGGTGGCTATGCATTTTCTGCATCTGCAAATGATCACATTACTCATAATAAATTAACAGCCATAGATGTTGTTGGTTTAATAAATGCTATCGAAAATGGAACATCAATCAACTCCTTTTTTAAGCAAATTTCTAGCCCGAATTTTGCTATAACTGGAGGACAGTTAGGGAAAATTGGTAATGAGTTTTATTTAGTAGGCGGACATGAATTTACAGGAAGATATAATCCTATGAATGGGCCTTCTTTTACACAAACTTATTCTAGTGCAATAAGAAAATTTGAAATTGATAATTCTGGAGCGAACCCTATTGTTTCTAATTATACTGAAATTCTAGATGCAGTTCATTTACATCGAAGAGATTATAACTTAGTGCCTCAAGTATTTCCTAATGGAGAATTGGGATATACAATCTCATCAGGTGTTTTCCAAATTAGTGCCGATTTACCTTTTTTGTATCCTGTAGATATTAAAGCTAGCGGATATTTTCCGCAAACACAATTTAACCAATATTTGAGTAATTATCATAGTGGTACCGTGGGATTATATGATGCTAATTTAAACCAAATGCACAGTTTGTTTTTTGGAGGAATGAGTCAGTATTATTATCAAAATGGAAGCTTAATTCAAGACAATACAGTTCCTTTTGTGAAGACAATAAGTCGTGTTTCACGTTTGTCAAATGGAAATTTAGAAGAATATCAATTTCCTGTAGAAATGCCAAATTTAAAAGGTGCTGGAGCCGAGTTTATTCCAAATGAAAATTTACCTCATTATTCAAATGAAGTTATTCAGCTAAGTAATATTTCGGATAATGAATTCGTAATTGGACATTTATACGGAGGAATTTTGAGTACATCACCAACAGCCTTTACAGATAATCAAACAGGTTTAACAAGTGCCGATGCTTCTATTTATGAGGTAAAATTAATTTACAATCCAACCTTGTCAAATCAAAATATTGATGGAAGTAATCCTTTTAGCTTCAATGTTTTTCCTAATCCAACAAACGGAGATACAATTCAAGTTAATTTTAATGTTCCATATCAAGGAAAAGTAGAATATATAATTTCTTCGATGAATGGAAAAATTTTATCAGAAGGAGATATTTTGGATTATAAAGTTGGTGAAAATACAATGAGTTTTAATTTAGAATCACCAAATGAAAAAATGGTAATTCTTACTTTTATCTTTGATCAGAAATATTATGATTCAAAGAAAATCATAAAATAATAATAAAATTATATACATAGATTAAAATATGTATATATTTGTTAATAGAGTTAATATACAATAAAATTTAAAAAATCTAAAAATGAAAAAAATAGTTTCAATGGTTGCTTTAGCAGCTTTCGTATTTTCAATGAATGTTAACGCACAAGAGCCTAAACAAGCAAAAAAAGAAAAATCAAAAACTGAGAAATCTTGTTGTGCAGATAAAGCTTCTGCTGAGAAAAAATCATGTGGATCTGAAGCTAAAGCTGGTGGATGTTGTTCTGCAAAAAAAATGGATGAAAAAAAATCTTAATATGATTAATTTTATAAAGCTCCCAATTAGGGAGCTTTTTTTTTGTAATACTTGTTACTAATAAACTCAAATTTAAGTTTCAAATTTGTAGAAATATTTTAAAAAATGGAAGAAGCCTTGTTTTATGATCGAATGCAGTTTGCGTTTACCATAACATTTCACTATTTATTTCCACAACTCACAATGGGATTATCTTTAATGATCGTTTATTTTAAGTGGAAATTTTTAAAAACTAATCTTGAACAATATAATGATGCAGCTAAGTTTTGGATGCGAATATTTGCTTTAAATTTTGCAATGGGAGTTGTAACTGGAATACCAATGGAATTTCAGTTTGGAACTAATTGGGCAAAATTCTCTGAATTAACAGGCGGCATTATTGGACAAACATTAGCTATGGAAGGAATGTTTTCTTTCTTTTTAGAATCCTCTTTTTTAGGCTTGTTTTTGTTTGGAGAAAAATTATTGGGTCATAAACTGCATTTTATAACTGGTTTTTTAGTTTTTCTAGGTTCATGGATGAGTGGATTCTTAATTATTGCAACTCATTCTTGGATGCAAAATCCGGTGGGTTATGAGGTTTTAGAAAATGGTAAGTTTATACTAAATAATTTTGGTGCATTATTTACAAATCCTTGGTTGTGGCCATCATATTTTCACAATCAAGCAGCTTCTATTGTTACCAGTTCATTTGTGGTTTCTGGAATTGGAGCGTTTTATATTTTAAGTAAAAAAAATATAGAGTTTGGAAAAATGTTTTTAAAAACCGGTGTTGTTTTTGGGTTAATTTCTTCAATTTTAGTAGCAATGCCAACAGGAGATTTATTAGCTAAAAATGTGGTGAAACATCAGCCGGTCACTTTTGCAGCTATGGAAGGAATTTTTTATACAGAAAAAGGTGGTTCAGAAATTGTTTTGATTGGTCAACCCGATGTGAAAAACAAAAAATTAGACAATAAAATTGCCGTTCCAAATATTCTAAGTTTTTTAACTTACGGTAATTGGGAACAAGAAATAAAAGGATTAGATAATTTTTCTGAAGAAGTATATCCTACTAATATTTCAGGTTTGTATTACGGATATCATATTATGGTAGGTTTAGGAACTATTTTCATCGGAATGATGTTTTTAGCATTGGTACAACTAGTCCGTAAAAAATTATTTGAAACAAGTTGGTTATTGTGGGCATTTATGTTTGCTATGCCTTTTCCATACATTGCAAATACCACGGGTTGGTATACTGCCGAATTAGGGCGACAACCATGGTTGGTTTATAATTTATTAAGAACAGCTGAAGGAGCTTCTCCAACAGTTTCTTCAGGAAATACTTTATTTACTTTTTTAGGTTTTATAGGATTGTATCTTTTATTAGGGATGCTATTTTTAATATTGGTGGGAAAAATTGTTAGAAAAGGTCCTCAACCACAAATACATTAAATCATGGAATATTTTTGGTATATTATTTTAGTAGCTATGTTAGCAATTTATGTTATTCTAGATGGTTACGATTTTGGAGCAGGAATTATTCACCTGTTTTTTGCAAAAACAGAGAAAGATAAAAAAGCAATTACAAATGCTATAGGACCTTTTTGGGATGCTAATGAAGTTTGGCTCATTGCTGCTGGAGGAGTTTTGTTTTTTGCTTTCCCCACTTTATATGCATCATCCTTTAGTGGATTTTATTTACCATTGATGATGGTTTTATGGCTGCTTATTTTTAGAGCAGTTGGATTAGAATTACGCGGTCAAATTCATCATCCTATGTGGGAAGCGATTTGGGATAAAGCTTTTGGTATTGCAAGTTTATTGTTGGCTTTATTTTTTGGAGCCGCTCTAGGAAATGTTGTTCGCGGTGTAAATTTAGGAATGGTTCAAAATGGAATTTCTACTCATGAACCTCATTATTTCTTCTTGCCATTATGGAACGAATCTTTTAGTCCACAGGCAGAACATCAGGGAATTATAGATTGGTTTACATTAATGTTAGGAATTATTGCTGTTGTTGCCTTGACCATTCATGGTGCCAATTGGATTATTTTTAAAACAAATTCCGATTTAAATTCAAAGCTAAAAAATGTAGTTTTTAAACTAAATTTTGTTTTACTTGCTTTAGTAATTGCCTCATTATTGATTTGGCATATTATAGAACCAGAGCCTTTTCATAATTTTATAAAATATCCGTTTCTTTGGGTTTTACCAATAATTACTTTTATTGGAATATTTGGACTTTTTAAAGTAAGAACTTTCAAAAAAGATGGTTACGGATTTTTATTTTCAACCTTGTTTTTATTAGGAGGTTTAGCTTCAACAGTGGCTTCTATTTTTCCAAAATTATTACCCTCAACAAACAAAATAAATCCTTCATTAACTATAGAAAATGTTGCGGCACATGAATATGGATTGTCTATAGGTTTATCATGGTTTTTTATAGCTGTTATATTGGTTGTAATATATTTTACTATACAATATAAAGTTTTTAAAGGTAAGATGGACGATGTGGGGTATGGAGAACATTAATAAAAAAAGGATTATGGAAACATAATCCTTTTTTTATGTATCATAAGTTGCTGAATATTAAAATAATGTAATCTAAATTTGAGTATTAATTTAATTTGTAACATTATGAAAACTATATTTTTAAAATTAGGATTTGTAGTATCGTTATTATTAATGATTAGTTGTAGTGATGATAATGACGATAAAGGAAATAGACTTCTTACTGTAACTGAAAAAAACAGTTTGATTTTTATGTTAGAAGAAGAAAAATTAGCTAGAGATACTTACAGATATTTAGATAATTTATGGGGTTTAACAGAGTTTGAGAACATAAAAATTAGTGAACAAGCTCATATGGATGCTATAGCCCAACAATTAGATATTTATAATGTTGCATATACGATTTTGCCAGAGGGACAGTTTAATAATGTTAATTTACAAAATTTGTACAATCAGTTTGTTATACAAGGTCAAGAAAATCTAATAGCAGCTTTAACAATAGGGGCAACAATTGAAGATTTAGATATTGTCGATTTACAAGAAGAAAGTTTACTAATTGATAATATTTCTATTTTAAATGTATACTCGAATTTACAATGTGGGTCTAGAAATCATTTAAGAAGTTTTGTTTCGGCATTAGATAATTTAAATGTAACCTATATTCCTCAATATTTAACTGAAGCAGATTTTAATACTATAATAACTTCTAATCATGAACAATGTAATTAAAATAATTTTGGTCTTAGTATTTTTTGGTTTCCAAATAAGTTCAGCTCAAGAAAATAATACAATTGATTATCGCTATTTGTGGGAAGAAGAAAAATTAGCACACGATATTTACGAAACTTTAGGTGAAAAATGGGATTTGCGTGTCTTTCATAATATTAAGCAAAGTGAAAGACAACATATGGAGATGGTAGAACTTATCATTAGAGAAAAAAATATTTCGTTTGAATTATTTTCAGAAAGAGGTAAATTTCACAATAAGGAACTTCAACAATTATATGATAAACTTTTAGCTCAAGGTTTAAAATCGCCTAAAAATGCACTTGAAGCAGGTAAAATAATTGAAGAGACAGATATTAAAGATTTAGAAATTTTATTAATGAAAGAAATGGTTCCAAATGAAAAACAAATTTTAGAGTCGCTTCTTTTTGCATCTAAAAGGCATTTAGCAGCATTTGAACGTAAAATTAGTCAATTTTAATTTAGCTGTTATTGTAACAAATGTTGCTGTTAGTCAAATAAGTATAGTCTAATTTTGAACTAACAAAACTAATCACTGATGTCAAAAATAGTAATACTTGGAGCTGGAATTGCTGGTCACACAGCAGCGGCTCATTTAAGAAAAAAACTTTCCAAAGAACACGAGGTTTTAGTAGTTTCACCCAATAGAAATTATCAATGGGTACCATCAAATATTTGGGTAGGAATTGGAAGAATGAAACCAAAAGATGTAATCTTTCCGCTTGAACCATTATACAAAAGAAAAGGAATTGGGTACAAACAAGCAAAAGCAATATCTTTTCATCCTGAAGGCGATGCATCAGAACAAAAACCTTATATCTTAGTTGAAGGTGTTTATGGAGAAACTCTTGGAAAACAAGAAAAAGTAACTTACGATTACTTAATTAATGCAACAGGACCAAAATTAGCTTTCGATTTAACAGAAGGTTTACAACCTGCAACAAATAAAGTCTATTCTGTTTGTACTTACGACCATGCAGAACATGCTTCGGAAGCTTTACATAAGTTAATTGATACTTTAAAAAAATCAGATAAAAAAGCCAAAATTCTTATTGGAACAGGTCATGCAAAAGCAACTTGTCAAGGTGCAGCTTTTGAGTATATTCTTAATGTTGAAAAAGAATTACAAAAATTTGGTGTTCGTGATAAAGCTGAAATTACTTGGATCTCAAACGAATATGAATTAGGTGATTTTGGAATGGATGGCATGTTATTAGATTACAACGGATTCAATATGAAATCTAAAGATATGGTTGAAATGATTTTTGAAGATCGAGGGATTAAATGGATTCTAGGTGCTGGTGTAACTAAAGTTGAAGATGGATTAGTTCATTATGAAAATTTAGAAGGTGAATATAAAACTGAAAGTTTCGATTTTGGAATGCTAATTCCTGCTTTTTCAGGTCATGGTTTTCAAGCATACGATAAACAAGGTCAAAATATAACCGATAAATTGTTTAAAGGTTTTATGATTGTTGATGCAGATTATACACCAAAACCTTATGAAGAATGGACGGTTCAAGATTGGCCAGAAACCTATCAAAACCCTTCATATAAAAATATTTTTGCACCAGGTATTGCTTTTGCACCGCCGCATTCGATTTCAAAACCAAGAAAAAGTAAAAATGGGACCGAGATTTTTCCATCGCCACCGCGAACAGGAATGCCTTCTGGAATAACAGCAAAATTAGTTGCCGATAATATTATTGACAGTATTAAAGCAGGAAAAGAATCGTTACATCACAAAGGTTCTTTAGGAAATATGGGAGCAGCTTGTATTGCATCTGCTGGTTACGGTATAACTCAAGGTAGTGGAGTAAGTATAACTACTTACCCTATTGTTCCAGATTTTAAAAAATATCCAGATACGCACGGTAGAGATATACAAAAAACTTTTGGAGATATTGGTTTAGCAGGGCATTGGGTAAAATTAGCATTACACTATGCTTTTATCTGGAAAGCAAAAATGCGACCTTTTTGGTGGTTAATTCCTGAATAGTAAAAATTAAAAATCATGACACAAAGAATATCAAAAGCACAAAAGCGTAAGATGCAGAATCCACTATTACAACTGTTTAAATTTTTCTATTTAAATATTAGAATTTTGAAAATTGTTGCGGGTGGTCATGGCGGAACGCGATAATAACACATCGACATTGTTGATGATTGTTTTTAGTTTTATTGGTTAGTACAAAAGCACCTTTTTAAGGTGCTTTTTTTTTTTGTAATAAAGGTTACAATCTAGTGTAACTCTTGTTACTGAATGAGGAATTTTCTAAACCTAAATTTGCTAAAAAATAATAACGATGAACAAAGTAAAATTAAGTCTTGCAATTATTATCTCAACAGGATTAAGTGTAGTAGCTCAAGATACTTTATCAGTCTCTAAGAGCGATGTACTTGAAAAAGTGAATGATAAAAATTTGCAAATAAAAATTGCAGAAAAAGCATTCAAATCTGCTCAAGCTGATTATCGTCAGTCGAATGCTTTGTTTATGCCAAACATTTCGGCGTCACACACAGCAATTACAACTACAAACCCTTTAATGGCTTTTGGTTCAAAATTAAATCAGGAAATTTTAACAATGAATGATTTTAATCCAGCTCTGCTAAATGACCCTGAACATGTTGAAAATTTTGCTACGATGATTGAAGTGCAACAACCGTTAATCAATTTAGATGGTTTGTACGAAAGAAAAGCAGCAAAAGCAAAGATGGATGCAATGAGTTTGCAAACGGAACGCACAAAAGAGTATTTACAGTTAGAAGTTTCAAAAGCGTATATGCAATTACAATTAGCGTACAAAGCAGTTGGTGTTTTAACAAAAGCTAATGAAACAGCTCAAGGAAACTTAAAAATGGTAGAAAACTACTTCAAAAATGGAATGCTTCAAAAAACAGATTTATTAGATGTACAAGTTAGAGTTAATGAAGTAGCGAATCAATTACAATATGCAAAAAGTAATGTAAAAAATGCTTCAGATTACTTAGGGTTTCTTTTGAATGAAGATATGAAAGAGAAGGTTTTTAAACCTACAGAAACTTTAGAAAATGAAATTCAAGTTGAGGAAATGGTAGCAACTATTTCTGAAAACAGAAAAGATATTCAAGCGATGGATAAAGCAACAGAAGCGTACGGGAAAATGTTCCAATCTACAAAATTAGGTTTCCTACCAAGATTAAACGCCTTTGGGAATTACCAAATGTATGATGACAAATTATTCGGAACTTCTGCAAAAGGATATTTATTAGGTGCTCAATTATCATGGAACGTGTTTGATGGTTATAAAAGCATTGGTAAAAACCAAAAAGCAAAAGCCGATTTCCAAAAAGCTGAATCCGAAGCCGAACAATATAAAAAACAAAGTCAGCTAGAATTGAACAAAACCAATCGTCAATTAGCCGATGCTGAAAATAAAGTGAACTTATCAAAATTAGCATTCGAACAAGCACAAGAATCATACAGAATTCGTAAAAATAGATTCGAACAAGGTTTAGAAAAAACAACCGATTTATTAATGGCGGAAACCCAACAATCAAAAAAAGAATTAGAGTTTTTACAAGCTGTTTTCGAATATAATTTCACTAAACAATACCAAAAATTTTTAACTAACTAAATGAGTTTGTCACATCGAGCGGAGTCGAGATGTTTAAGACTAAAAATAATAGAAATATGAAAAAAACAATCGCAATATTAATAGTAACTTCTACATTATTAATTTCTTGTGGAGGTGATAAAAGAGAAGAAGTAGCTACTTTACCAGCAATTGCAGTAAAAGTAGCTGGTATATCAGAAACAGACTCAAGTCCATACGTTTCAGCAAGTGGAAAAATCGAAGCAGAAAACAGTGCTAATTTAAGTACGCGTATGATGGGATTTGTTACAAAAGTAAATGTAAAAGTCGGACAAAAAGTTACAAAAGGACAATTATTAGTTTCGGTAAACAATACCGATTTACAAGCTAAAAAAGCACAAGTAGATGCTTCTATTATTCAAGCACAAGCTGCTTATAATAATGCGAAAAAAGATTATGATCGTTTCGTGAATTTATTTGCACAACAAAGTGCTTCGCAAAAAGAATTAGACGATATGACGGCTCGCTACGAAATGGCTAAAGCTGGTTTAGAAGCTGCAAAACAAATGCGAAATGAAATCAATGCTCAGTTTGCCTATTCAAATATTTCAGCGCCTTTTAATGGAGTTGTAACAAATACTTTCGTAAAAGAAGGTGATATGGCAAATCCAGGAATGCCTTTAGTAAGTATAGAAGGTGCTAAAAAGCTTCAAGTTACGGCTATGGTTTCTGAAAGTGATATTTCATCAATTACTAACGGAATGAAAGTTAAAGTTTTAGTAAAATCATTAGGAACTGAAGTTAATGGAACAGTAAGCGAAGTAAGTTTATCTGCTAAAAATACAGGTGGACAATACTTAGTAAAAATCGATTTGGATAAAACGGATGCTAAAATCTTATCAGGGATGTTTGTAAATGTTCAATTCCCAATCGAAAAGAAAGTAAATGTTACTACTTCAGATGTAGTTTTAGTTCCAGAAAGCGCATTGGTAAAACAAGGTCAGTTGACAGGAATTTACACGGTTGGCGCAAATAATACAGCTATTTTACGTTGGTTGCGTTTAGGTAAGACTTTTGGAAACCAAGTAGAAGTGTTATCAGGATTAAATAATAAAGAACAATACATTGTTTCAGCTGATGGTAAGTTATTCAACGGAGCTAAAATTAGTGTTAAGTAATCAGTAAAAAGTAATCAGTTTTAATGTCACACTGAGCTTGTCGAAGTGTCTAACATCAAATTGTAAAAATTATGCAAGAAGGTATTTCAGGTAAAATAGCCAATTTTTTCATCAACTCAAAACTAACCATTTTATTAATGGTAGCGTTGATGATTATTGGATCGTATAGTTCGTTCTTGATTCCAAGGGAAGAAGAACCGCAAATTAATGTTCCTATGGCCGATGTTATGGTCATGTATCCAGGAGCAAATCCAAGTGAAGTTGAAAACCGAGTAGTTAAACCACTTGAAAAAATCATTGGAAACATAAAAGGAGTTGAACATATTCACAGTATGGCTTTTAATGGTTATTCGATGATGGTAGTTCAGTTCTATGTAGGTGAAAATAGCGAAGATTCGTATGTGAAATTATACGATGAGTTAATGAAACACCAAGACATGTTCCCAGAAGAAGTAATGCAACCAATGGTTAAAACGCGTTCTATTGACGATGTTCCCATGCTTGGTTTAACGCTTTGGAGCGAAAATTACGATGATTTTCAATTGCGTCAGTTAGCGGAAGAGGTAACAAATGAAATTGAAAAAGTTAAAGATGTTGCCATTACAAAAGAAATTGGAGGTAGAACACGCGAACTAAAAGTAGTTTTAGATAAAGATAAAATGGCTGAAAACGGTGTAGATGCATTAAGCATTATGCAAATGGTTAAAGCCAATAACGGAAGTTCACAATCAGGTTCTTTCGTACAAAACGATCAAGAATATTTAGTTACAACTGGGAAGTTTTTAGCAAATACTGAAGATGTTGAGAATTTAGTTGTGGGTGTGAATAAAAACATGCCTGTTTACTTAAAACAAGTAGCAACAATTCAAGACGGACCACAAACACCAAAGAACTACGTTTCATTCGGATATGGAAAAGCTAATGAGAATTTCAAAGCGCACAACTCTGAATATCCAGCAGTGACTATTTCGGTTGCCAAAGTTAAAGGAGCCGATGCAATGAAGATTTCAGAGAAAATCTTAACGCATGTTGAAGAATTGAAGAAAAACTTAATTCCTTCAGATGTTCATGTAGAAATTACACGTAACTATGGAGAAACAGCATCGCACAAAGTAGGCGAGTTGTTAATGCACTTAGGTGTTGCTATTTTAGCAGTAACTGTTTTAGTAATGCTAGCTATGGGTTGGAGAGGCGGATTAGTGGTTTTCTTCTCCGTTCCGTTAACGTTTGCACTAACGCTTTTCAGTTATTACATGTTAGGTTATACCTTAAACCGAATCACTCTTTTTGCCCTAGTATTCGTGGTAGGTATTGTCGTCGACGATAGTATTATCATTGCCGAAAATATGCACAGGCACTTTAAAATGAAGCGCCTACCATTCAAACAAGCAGCTATTTACGCTATTAATGAAGTAGGAAACCCTACAATCTTAGCAACTTTTACGGTTATTGCAGCTATTTTACCAATGGCTTTCGTAAGTGGTATGATGGGACCTTATATGAGTCCGATGCCAATTGGAGCTTCAATTGCGATGATGTTGTCTTTATTCGTAGCCTTAACAGTTACACCATATTTAGGTTATCACTTATTACAAGAAAAAGACGAGCAAGAGCATAAAGAAGAACAAGGATTGGAGACTTCTTGGATTTTCAAAATCTATAAAAAGTTTGAAGAGCCTTTATTGAATAGTTCAGCGAAAAGAAACTTAATGTTTGCCATTACAATCTTTTTATTATTAGGTTCTGTTGCGATGTTCTTTACCAAATCGGTAGCGGTAAAAATGTTACCATTCGATAATAAAAACGAATTCCAAGTGGTAATCGATATGCCAGAAGGAACAACTTTAGAAAGAACGGCTGCAGTTACAAAAGAAATTGCACAATATCTTTCTACAGTTCCAGAAGTCGTAGATTATCAAAATTACATTGGAGCTTCTGCACCTATTACATTCAACGGTTTAGTGCGTCATTATGATATGCGTGGCGGAAGTAATATGGCTGATATTCAAGTGAATTTATTACACAAAGAAGACAGAAATTTACAAAGTCACGATATTGCTAAAATTGTTCGCCCAGAAGTGCAAAAAATTGCTAAAAAATATGGTGCCAATGTAAAAATTGTTGAAGTTCCGCCTGGACCACCTGTTTTATCAACTTTGGTTGCTGAGGTTTACGGACCAGATTATAAACAACAAATTGAAGTAGCTAATCAAGTAAAAGGTATTCTTGAAAACACTTCAGATGTGGTTGATATCGACTGGATGGTAGAAGCGCCACAAGTTGAATACAAATTAGAAGTAGATAAAGAAAAAGCAATGCTAAACGGAATTGCACCACAACAGGTGGTTGGTAATTTAACATATCTACTTCGTGAAATGCCGGTTTCAAATTTATACGATGAGCGTTCCGTTGATCCTGTTGGAATTGTATTAGCCTTAGATGATTCTGAAAAAACATCAATTCAAGATATTCAAAACTTAAAAATTAAAGGAAGTCAAGGTAATGTTGTTCCTGTAAGTGATTTGGTAAAAGTAAAAGTTGATACGTTACAAAATGCAATTTATCGCAAAGACCAAAAAAGAGTAGTATACGTTTTAGCCGATATGGCTGGAGCTTTGGAAAGTCCAGTATATGCAATCTTAGGAATGAACGAGAAATTACAAGAAATGAAATTACCTAAAGGTTATGCTGTAAATGAAATTTACATGGGTCAACCTGATTCTGAGAATGATTTTACAGTAAAATGGGATGGAGAATGGCAAATTACTTTAGAAGTTTTCCGTGATTTAGGTGCTGCTTTTTTAGTCGTAATTATTGTAATTTATATGTTGATTGTAGGTTGGTTCCAAAATTTTAAAACACCAATTGTAATGATGGTTGCTATCCCACTTTCATTAGTTGGAATTGTATTAGGTCACTGGTTATTAGGAGCATTCTTTACCGCAACATCTTTTATTGGAATGATTGCTTTAGCGGGTGTAATGGTTCGAAACTCCGTCTTGTTAATCGACTTTATCGAGATTCGTTTAAATGATGGAATTCCAATGAAACAAGCTATTATTGAAGCTGGTGCAGTAAGAACAACACCAATTTTATTAACAACAGGAGCGGTTGTAATTGGAGCATCCATCATATTATTTGATCCAATTTTCCAAGGATTAGCCATATCGTTAGTTGCCGGAGCGATTGTATCAACTTTACTAACATTAATTGTAGTTCCATTGATTTATTACATCACAGAACGTAAAAAATGGGAAAACAATAATTAAAAATTAAGCATATGAAATTAGTAGTTATTACAGCTATAGCTGAGTTTGACAAAGAAGTCAAAAAAATGCTTAAAGAAGCAAAAGTTTTGTCCTATTCGTATCGTGATGTAAAGGGATATCGAGATAGTACAGAAGATGCAGTTGAAACCAATTGGTTTGGTTCTGAAATGAACGAAACAGAATCTATAGTATTCTTCGCATTTGTTGAAAAGCAAAATGTAGATACTTTATTCGATTTGGTTGAAAAATTTAATTCAAAACAAGAAACATTATCACATATTCACGCAGCAGTTTTATCTGTTGAAAAACATAATTAAAATGATAAATAGAATAATAAGAGCAATAGCAGGAACATTTATAATTATTAGTGTATTGCTAGCCATGTATGTTAACCAAAATTGGTTGTGGTTTACCATTTTTGTAGGAGCAAATTTGTTACAATCATCTTTTACAAAATGGTGTTTAATGGAAGATATACTTCGAAAAGTATTAAAGATTAAAGATTGATTTTCAAATCCCAACTTCGGTTGGGATTTTTTCTTTTCGATTAAGAAAGTAAACTTTTGAAACTATTATCTAAAATACTATCTTTGCTGCTTATAAAAATTAGACAAGATGTTTGATAATTTAACCGATAAGTTAGATAAAGCGTTTCATATATTAAAAGGTCACGGTAAAATTACCGATGTAAATGTTGCCGATACTTTAAAAGAAGTTCGTCGTGCATTACTTGATGCCGATGTTAACTTTAAAATTGCAAAAGATTTTACTACAAGAGTTAAAGATAAAGCAATAGGATCTGATGTATTAACAACTTTACAACCTGGACAATTAATGGTTAAAATCGTTAAAGACGAATTAACCGAATTAATGGGTGGGGAAACTGCTGGTGTAAACTTATCAGGAAATCCTTCAATTATTTTAATGTCTGGTTTGCAAGGTTCTGGTAAAACAACTTTTTCTGGTAAACTTGCCAATTTTCTTAAGACTAAGAAAAACAAAAAACCTTTATTAGTAGCCTGTGATATTTATCGCCCTGCGGCTATTAATCAGTTGCATGTTGTTGGAGATCAAATTGGAGTAGAAGTTTATTCTGAACCTGAAAATAAAAATGCTGTTGAAATTGCTCAAAATGCAATTAAACATGCAAAAGCAAACGGTTTTAATGTAGTGATTGTCGATACGGCTGGTCGTTTAGCTGTAGACGAACAAATGATGAACGAAATTGCAAATGTTCACGCTGCCATTCAACCTCACGAAACGTTATTTGTAGTAGATTCAATGACAGGTCAAGATGCGGTGAATACTGCAAAGGCCTTCAATGATAGATTAAATTTCGACGGAGTTGTATTAACGAAGTTAGATGGAGATACGCGTGGTGGAGCAGCAATTTCAATTAAGTCGGTAGTAAATAAACCAATTAAATTCATCGGTACTGGAGAAAAAATGGAAGCCATTGATGTATTCCATCCATCTCGTATGGCTGATAGAATTTTAGGAATGGGAGACGTTGTTTCCTTGGTTGAAAGAGCTCAAGAGCAATATGATGAAGAAGAAGCTCGTAAACTACAAAAGAAAATTGCCAAAAATGAATTGGGCTTCGATGATTTCTTAACGCAAATCCAACAAATCACAAAAATGGGTAACATGAAAGAGTTGGTTGGAATGATACCAGGCGCAGGAACAGCTTTAAAGGAGGTTGAAATTGAAGATG